>NZ_JAMYSB010000031.1:0-65176 GCF_040321695.1 Mesorhizobium sp. M0292 | reverse complement strand
CGCGGGGGCGCCCCCCCACCACCCCCCCACACTCCTCAACCCACGACTCCGCCCCCCCCCCAAAACGCGGCGACGGCGCCCCCCCCCCCCCCCCCTTCGTTTGGGAGGTTGTATCAGGCAGCGATGTCGAAACGGTCGGCGTTCATCACCTTGGTCCACGCCTTGACGAAATCGCCAACGAATTTCTGCCCGGCATCCGCCGACCCGTAGACCTCGGCCAGCGCGCGCAGCTGCGCATGCGAGCCGAAGATCAGGTCGGCGCGTGTGGCGGTCCACCTGACTGCCCTGGTCTTGCGGTCGCGTGCTTCATAGACCTCATGCGAGCCCGGCTCGGAGGCCGGATCCCAGATGGTGCTCATCGAGAGCAGGTTGACGAAGAAGTCGTTCGTCAGCGTGCCCGGCCTGTCGGTCAACACACCATGCTTCGAGCCGCCGGTGTTGGCGCCGAGCACGCGCAGGCCACCAACCAGCACCGTCATCTCCGGCGCCGTCAGGTTGAGCAGTTGCGCCCGGTCGACCAGCATGGCTTCGACCGACATCGGCGGTTTGCCCCTGACATAGTTGCGGAAGCCGTCAATTTTCGGCTCGAGCGCCGCAAAGGAATGGACGTCGGTCTGCGCCTGCGAGGCGTCGGTGCGGCCGGGCGTGAAGGGAACCTTCACCGCATTGCCGCCATCCTGCGCCGCTTTCTCGACCGCGGCGACGCCGCCGAGCACGATGAGGTCGGCCAGCGAGACCTTCTTGCCGCCTGCGTTGAACTCGTTCTGGATGGCTTCGAGCTTCGCCAGCACGGTGGCCAGTTCGACAGGCTGGTTGACCTCCCAGTCCTTCTGCGGCGCCAGACGAATGCGCGCGCCATTGGCGCCGCCGCGCTTGTCGGAGTTGCGGAAGGTCGAGGCCGAGGCCCAGGCGGTCGAGACCAATTGCGAAACGCTGAGGTCCGAAGCCAGGATCTTGGCCTTCAGCAATGCGATATCCTGGTCGCTGACCAGCTCATGGTCGACGGCCGGAACCGGATCCTGCCAGATCAGCTCTTCCTTCGGCACCAGCGGGCCGAGATACCGCACGACCGGCCCCATGTCGCGATGGGTGAGCTTGTACCAGGCACGGGCGAAGGCATCGGCGAACTGCTCCGGATGCTCGTGGAAGCGGCGCGAGATCTTCTCATAGGCCGGGTCGGCCCGCAGCGCGAGGTCGGTGGTCAGCATTGCCGGCGCATGACGCTTCGAGGGATTGTGCGCGTCCGGCACCGTAGCCGCGCCAGAGCCGCCCTTCGGCGTCCACTGATGGGCCCCGGCCGGGCTCTTGGTCAGCTCCCATTCGAAGTTGAAGAGATTGTCGAAGAAGTTGTTGCTCCACTTGGTCGGCGTCGTCGTCCAGGTAACTTCGAGGCCGGACGTGATCGCATCGCCGGCAATGCCGGTGGCATGCTTGCTCGACCAGCCGAGGCCCTGCGCCTCGATGCCCGCGCCTTCCGGCTCGGCGCCGACCAGTGTTGCATCACCGGCGCCATGGGTCTTGCCGAAGGTGTGGCCGCCGGCGATCAGCGCCACGGTTTCCTCATCGTTCATTGCCATGCGTCCGAAGGTCTCGCGGATGTCGCGGGCCGAGGCCAGCGGATCCGGCTTGCCGTTCGGCCCTTCCGGGTTGACGTAGATCAGGCCCATCTGCACCGCGCCGAGATGGCCGTGCAACTCACGGTCGCCGGAATAGCGCTTGTCGTCGAGCCACTTGGTTTCCGAACCCCAGTCGACATCCTGCTCGGGCTCCCAGACATCGGCGCGGCCACCGGCAAAGCCAAAGGTCTTGAAGCCCATCGATTCCAGCGCAACGTTGCCGGTGAGAATCAACAGGTCGGCCCAGGAGATCTTGCGGCCGTATTTCTGCTTGACCGGCCACAGCAGCCGGCGCGCCTTGTCGAGATTGGCGTTGTCCGGCCAACTGTTCAGCGGCGCGAAACGCTGCTGGCCCGCACCGGCGCCACCCCGGCCGTCGCCGATGCGATAGGTGCCGGCGCTGTGCCAGGCCATGCGGATGAACAGCGGCCCGTAATGGCCGAAATCGGCCGGCCACCAATCCTGCGAATCCGTCATCACCTTGTGCAAATCCTCGATCACCGCGTCGAGGTCGAGCGTCTTGAACTCCGCGGCGTAGTCGAAAGCTTCGCCCATCGGGTCCGAAAGGCTCGACTGCTGGTGGAGAACGCCGATGTCGAGCTGGTTCGGCCACCAGTCGCGGTTGGTCCTGGCGGAGGTTCCATGCGCGACCGGGCATTTGCCGGCGCTGTTGTCGTCGGTCATCGCGTCCATCTTGGCCTCCGAATTGCTGATTTATGTGTTGTTTTTTCCGGGCCGGCCGGGAGCCGCGCCACTTTGGAATGGTTCCAGACTAAGCCGTCTCTTCGATAAAAACAAATTGCCTTTCCTTTTTGTTGCGATAGGCTTTCCTTATGATTGGCTTGACCGTGCGGCAGATGCAATATTTCGAGGCTTTGGCGCAAACGCTGCATTTCGGCCGCGCCGCAAAACTCGCCGGCGTCAGCCAGCCGGCGCTGTCCGCGCAAATCGCCGAGATGGAGCAAAGGCTGAACTGCCGGCTGTTCGAGCGCGGCGGCAAGACGGTGCGGATGACGGAAGAGGCGCAAGCGCTGCTGCCACGCATCGAGCGCATCCTGCGCGACATCAGTGATGTCGAGACGACGGCCCGGCGCGGCCGCCCGGCCATGGAAGGCCGCTTCCGGCTGGGCATCATCCCGACCGTGGCGCCGTATCTTTTGCCGCATGTGCTCCCGGAGCTGAAGCGGCATTTTCCGTCCCTGCAGCTCGAACTGCGCGAAGCAGTGACGGCATCACTGGTCGAGGACACGGCAACCGGACGGCTCGACGCCTTCATCGCCGCGCTGCCGCTCGAGCAGCCGGGCCTGGTCACCGAGGAACTGTTCGCCGACCGCTTCTTCCTCGCCGTGCCAGCCGGAGATCCAGCCTTCGCCTCGCCACCGGTGCCGCCGGAAAGCCCGGCGCTGGAGCGGTTGATGCTTTTGGAGGAAGGCCACTGCCTGCGCGAACAGGCGCTGGCCCTGTGCGGCAGCGTGCGTCCCGTAGCGATGGCAAGCTACGGCGCCACCAGCCTGACGACGCTGCTGCAGATGGTGGCGCATGGTCTCGGCGTCACGCTCATCCCCGAAATGGCGGCAAGGCCGGCCAGCGCCATGCCGGACCTCAAGATCGTGCCGTTCCAGGAGCCAATGCCGCAACGCACGATCTGCCTCGCCTGGCGCCGCAACAAGGTGCGGCATGATGAATGCGTCGAGTTGGCGAAGATCATTCGGGGGTTGGATGCGGCGGTGCTGGGGGTGTGAGTCGTTTGGGTCTTGGATGTCGCCTTGGGAACCCCGAAAAGAAACTCAAATCAGGCGCGTTCGCGAATACCCGCATTGATGGCTGGTCGCCAGACCGCACCAAAGCCTCAAGGGATAAATACCAGAAAAACATACGTAAAAAATACAACGGCATGGACGATTCCGGTCAGGAAGGTCGTCCTTTCGTTGCTAAAGCTTACGCCGCATATGAAAAGCGCTAAAACCAAAAGTACTGCGTCAGCTTCCGGGAGCCCCAGGGTCAACCCTCGTCCCGTAAGCAGGCTGGCTGCTGCGACCGCAGGTATCGTCAAACCAATCGTGGCGCAAGCCGAACCCATTGCGACATTCAGGCCGCGCTGCAGCTCATTGTTGAGTGAAGCGCGAACCGCCGAAATGGCTTCCGGCATCAAAACCAGACCCGCGATCATTGCCCCCACAATGCTGTCAGCCTGGGTCACCTGGTAAGCAACGAGCGCATTTTCAACACTTGCGGCAACCTGCTCGGCGAGCATGACAATTCCGATCAGTCCGATTGCCAGGAGCAGAGCGCTGGAATAGATGCTTTTGTGAGGGGCGGTTCGCGCCGAAAGGTCGTGTGCCAGTCCTTCGATGAAGTCGTCCCGGTGCCGGACGGTTTGCGCGAACACAAAACTTGCATAGAGCAGCACGGAAAGTACGCTCACAAGGCCAAGCTGAGCTGCCGAAAATGTGCCGGGATCGGTGGTCCGCGTGTAGGTCGGCAGGATAAGCGTCATGACGGTCAGTGCGGCCAGAACCGCCAGATATGCGCTTGTCCCTTGCCGGACAATTGCCTGCTTGCGATGACGCCAGCCGCCAAACGTGAGACACGTCCCCACAACGCCGGTGGAGGCAATCATCACCGTCGAGAAGACGGACTCACGTGCAAGCGTGGGGTTGTTCTCTCCATGCAGCATCATGGAAACGATGATCGACACCTCGATTGCCGTTACGGCAAAAGTCAGCACCAATGTGCCGTAGGGTTCCCCCACACGGTGGGCCACCGCCTCGGCGTGATCGAGCACCACGAAAATAGTGATGAACATGATCGCACTCGAGAGCGCTCCGACGAGAATCCTGACGCTCGGCGAACCTTCGTCCACCGGTAGCCCGCTGGCTCTGACCGCAACGGCCAGTGCCAGCGCGGCCAAAGGCATCGCATAGGAAGTCGCTGATCGTGCGAAACCAGTCATTCAAGCCCCAATGCGTTCGGCGAACCTTGCGGAAGCCTGTCGAGCACCCCAGTGTCGTTTCGAAGCCGGGCAGTCCCGTCCCCCGGCGTTCAACCCTCAAGCCGTCTTCTGCACCACCAGCCCCAGTTCCTCCACCATCGCCTCGCGCATCAGAAACTTCTGCGGTTTTCCCGTCACCGTCATCGGCAGTTCGGTGCGGAAGCGGATGTAGCGGGGGATTTTGTAGTGGGCGATCTGGCCGGCGCAGAAATTCTTGATCTCCTGCTCGGTGGCGATCTGGTTGGGCTTCAGCACGATCCAGGCGCACAGCTCCTCGCCATATTTGGCGTCGGGAATACCGAACACCTGCACCTCCTTGACCTTGGGATGGCGGTAGAGGAATTCCTCGACCTCTCTGGGATAGACGTTTTCGCCGCCGCGGATAACCATGTCCTTGACCCGGCCGACAATGTTGCAATAGCCCTCGGCATCTATGGTGGCGAGGTCGCCGGTGTGCATCCAGCCATCGGCGTCGATCGCCTCGCGGGTTTTTTCCGCGTCGTCCCAATAACCCTTCATCACGGAATAGCCGCGTGTGCAAAGCTCCCCGGGCGTGCCGATTGCGACGGTGGCGCCATCGGCGTCGATGGCCTTGACCTCGACATGCGGGTGGATGCGGCCGACCGTGGAGACGCGCTTTTCCAGCGGGTCGTCAACGCTGCTCTGGAACGACACCGGGCTGGTCTCGGTCATGCCATAGGCGATGGTCACCTCTTCCATATGCATCAGCGACACCACCTTCTTCATCACCTCGATCGGGCATGGCGAGCCCGCCATGATGCCGGTGCGCAGGCTGGAGAGATCGAAGCCGGCGAAGTCGGTGTGGTCGAGCATGGCGACGAACATTGTGGGAACACCGTAGAGGCCGGTGCAGCGTTCCTGCGCCACCGCTTTCAGTGTGGCGCCCGCGTCAAAACCCTCGCCCGGAAAGACCATCGTCGCGCCCTTGGTGACGCAGCCCATCGTGCCCATCGACATGCCGAAGCAGTGGTAGAGCGGCACCGGGATGCAGAGCCGGTCGTCGACGGTGAGCTTGGTTGCCGCGGTGACGAAATTGCCGTTGTTGACGATGTTGGTGTGGGTCAGCGTCGCGCCCTTGGGCGCGCCCGTCGTGCCCGAAGTGAACTGGATGTTGATGGCTTCGCCCGGCTTCAGCCCTTCGGAGATGCGGTCGAGGCTGTCATGCTCGTCGCGGCCGGCCATCGACAGCACATCGGCGAAATTGAACATGCCGGGCGAGTTGTCATCGCCCATGCGGATGACAATCTTCAGCGTCGGCAATTTCTGCGCCTTGAGCTTGCCGGGGGTGGCCTTGGCGAGCTCCGGCGCCAGCGTCTCGATCATGCCGAGATAGTCGGAGGTCTTGAAACTGGCGGCGGTGACCAGCGCCTTGCAGCCGACCTTGTTGAGGGCATATTCCAGCTCCGTCAGCCGGTAGGCCGGGTTGATGTTGACCAGGATCAGGCCGATGCGAGCGGTGGCGAATTGGGTGACCAGCCATTCCCAGCGGTTGGGCGACCAGATGCCGACACGGTCGCCTTTTTCGAGGCCGAGCGCCAGGAAGCCGGCGGCGAGCGTATCGACCGTGTCCGACAGTTCGCTCCAGGTGAAGCGCTTGTCCTGGCCGACGAAGACGGCAGCATCCTGCGTGGCGTATTTGCCGACCGTGCCGGAGAAAAGCTGAGGGATCGTCTTGTCGAGCAGCGGCACCGAACGGTCGCCCGACACATGTGCCCGGCCGTCGAGCGGAGCGATGAAAGCCCTGCCGCGCCCGCGCAGATTGGTGGCGTTCTTAAGCTCGTCGAGATTGATCGCCATCGCCGTTTCCTCCCGGGATATGGCGAGCCTATCAGCCTGATTGGATGGTGGAAAGTAGAGGCGGTTCCCCTCCCCCTCGCGGGGAGGGTGCCTCGCGAAGCGAGGCGGGTGGGACCCTCGGCGAAGTGCTCGACTTCCTTGCTCACGGTCGACCCGGCTTGGGTCGTCTCGCGTCGAGCACTGCCGGAGCGACCCCACCCGTCCATCCGCCTTTGGCGGCTGTCCTCCCTCCCCTCAAGGGGGAGGGAGCGCGCTCATCTTCGCGGCTATTTCCCGCACTAGCGCCTCATCCGCAGCAGCACGATCTTTCCGGGCAGCCACGAGGCAGGCCTGCGACTTCAGCACAACCCCATCGGCCAGCACCTTGAGATGGTTGGCGCGCAGGGTCGAGCCGGTGGTGGTGATGTCGACGATGACATCGGCAAGGCCTGCCGCCGGCGCGCCTTCGGTGGCGCCGAGGCTTTCGACGATGCGGTAGACCTGGATGCCGTGCTTTTGCGAGAAGAACTGCTGCGTGAGCCGCCAGTATTTGGTTGCGATCCTCAGCCGCCTGCCGTGGCGCTGGCGGAAATCGGCGGCGACATCGTCGAGATCGGCCATGGTGTCGACGTCGAGCCAGATGCCGGGCACCGCGACCACGACATCGGCGTGGCCGAAGCCGAGGCGAGCGACGATTTCGGCGCGCGCCTCCCAGTCGGCGAGGTTTTCGCGCAGCAGATCCTCGCCGGTAATGCCGAGGTCGACCGAACCTTGGCCGATCTCGCCGGCAATTTCGGACGCCGACAGAAACGCCACCTCGATACCTTCGGCATTGTCGATGCGGGCGCGGTACTGGCGCTCATCGCCGGGCAGGCTGACGGCAAGCCCGGCCCTGGCCAGTACCTCCAAGGCCTGCTCCTTGAGCCGGCCTTTCGATGGGATCGCCAGCGTGATCATTGCGGCTCTCCCCGCAGCGCTTCGATGCGGTCGAGCCAGACGGAGAAGCCGACGCCGGGGATCGGCGTCTTGGCGCCGAGCAGGGTCAGCAGCCGGTCGTAGCGACCGCCGCCGGCCAGCGGCCGCTCGCCACCAAGTGCTGCGATCTCGAAGACGATGCCGGTGTAGTAATCCAGCGGACGGCCGAAGGCAGCGTCGTAGCGGATCGTCTTTGCAGGCAGGCCATGTGCCTCGATGGCTTTGGCGCGGGCGGCGAATTTTTCCAGCGCCGCGCCCAGCGAAAGCCCGGCAGAGGCCGCAAAACTTTCGAGCGCAGCACTCGCGCCGTCGAGCGGCACGTCGATGGCGAGAAAATCCCTGAGCGCCGCAAACGCTTCGTTCGACAACCGCACGCTGCGCAGTTCGGCCTTTTCGATCAGCCGCCGGGCAATGTCCGCCGGCGCGCGCCCGCCGGAGCCCGACAGGCCGGCCCCTTCCATGCCGCCGGCGATGTGGGCGGAAAGCGCTTCGAGATCGCCATCGAGCACAAGGGCCGCGACATCGCCGTCAAGCTGACCGTTGCGCGGCGGGTTGGCGAGATCGGCGAGTGCTGCCTGCAGCATCGGCGCCGAGCCGAAGGCGCGCGCAAGCCGCATGCGCCAGCCGCGCGGCAAGCCGAGTGCTGCCAGCACCGCCTCGAAGATGGTCTGGTCGCCGAGCGTGATCGCAAGAGGTTGCGCCGGCAGCACCAGCTGCAGCAGCGCGTGCGCATCGGCCAGCGAACGCGCATCGGCCTCGGCTGTATCGCGGTCGCCGAGATCCTCGATGCCGGCCTGAAAGAACTCGTTGCCGCCCTCGCGGCGCTGGCGGAACACTTCGCCGAGATAGGAATAGCGGCGCGGCGTGCCGGCCTGCGAGGCGATGTGGTCGAGGCAGACGGGGATGGTGAATTCGGGCCGCAGACACAGCGTCTTGCCGGTCTCGCTTTCGGTGAGAAAGATGCGGCGGCGCAGATCCTCGCCGGCCATATCGAGGAATGGGTCGGCCGGCTGCAGCACCGCGACCTCAACCGCATGGGTGTTGCGGGTGGCGAAGAGCTTGGTGATTTCGGATGCGATGGCGGGATAGCGAGTCATCGGCTGGTTGGGTGCGAGGCACCCCCCTCTGGCCTGCCGGCCATCTCCCCCTCAAGGCGGGAGATTGGCAGCTTTAGCGTCGGATCGTTTCCTGCAGCGATGAAGATTTGCGAAAGCGCCGATGACATCCAATCTCCCCCCTTGAGGGGGAGATGGCCGGCAGGCCAGAGGGGGGTGTTCAAGCGCCACCCTTCGCACGGTCGGCCGCCTGCGCCGCCAGAATCTTCTTCACCTCGGCGACCAGCTCGCTCTCCGCCACGGTCACCTGCGCTGGCCTTGCGGCCCGCCATTCGGCGTTGTCGGTGATCTCGGCCGACATGCGTGCGCCTTCGATCAGATCCTTGATCTGCAGCTCGCCCTTGGCGCGCTCGTCGCCGCCCTGAATGATGGCAACCGGGCTGCCGCGGCGGTCGGCATATTTCAACTGCGCCTTCATGCCGGCGCCGCCGAGATACATTTCGGAGCGGATGCCGGCCGCGCGCAGGCCGGCCACCATCTTCTGGTAGCGGCCGAGGCTTTCGGTATCCTTGTCCATCACCAGCACGACGACCGGCGCGATCACGTCTGTGGTGTCCAGCTTGCCGAGGTTCTTCAGCGCCGTCATCAGGCGGGAGACGCCGATCGAAAAGCCGGTCGCCGGCACCGGCTCGCCACGGAAGCGCGAGACCAGCCCGTCATAGCGGCCGCCACCACCGACCGAACCGAAGCGCACGATCTGGCCGTCTTCGTTGGGGATTTCGGCCAGAAGCTCGGCCTCGAAAACCGGGCCGGTGTAGTATTCGAGGCCACGCACGACGGAGCGGTCCATGGCGATACGATCTTCGCCGTACCCTGCCGCCCTGACCAAGGCTTCAATCGTGGAGAGCTCGCCAACGCCTTCCTGATAGATCGCGTTCGCATCGACATTGGAATCCTGGCGGGCCTGTTCCCTCGCTGTCGCGAGAAGAACGGCCTCGGCTTGCGCCTCATTCAGTCCGGCACCCTTGGCAAAGTCACCCTCGCCTTCCTTGCCGCCATCCCAGCGCCCCGGACCAAGCAGCAGTCTCACGCCTTCCGGTCCGAGCTTGTCCAGCTTGTCGATCGCGCGCAGCACCGTCAGCCGACGCCCTGCATTCTCATCGCCGCCAAGGCCGATCGCTTCCAGCACGCCATCGAGCACCTTGCGATTGTTGACGCGGATGACGTAGTCGCCGCGCTTGATGCCGAGCGCTTGCATCACGTCGGCCATCATCATCGCCATTTCAGCATCAGCCGCGACGCCCGGTGTGCCGATGGTGTCAGCGTCGAACTGCATGAACTGGCGGAAGCGGCCGGGGCCGGGCTTTTCGTTGCGGAACACCCAGCCGGAGCGGTAGCTGCGATAGGGCTTCGGCAGTCGCTCAAAATTCTCGGCGACATAACGCGCCGTCGGCGCGGTCAGGTCGTAGCGCAACGACAGCCACTGCTCGTCATCGTCCTGGAAAGAAAATACGCCCTCATTAGGCCGGTCCTGGTCGGGCAGGAATTTGCCCAGCGCATCGGTGTATTCGATCAGCGGCTGGTCGGCCGGCTCGAAACCATAGAGCTCATAGACCGAGCGGATCGTCGCCATCATCTTCTCGACGGCGCGGATGTCTTCCGCACTGCGGTCGGCAAAGCCGCGCGGCAGCCGCGCTTTCGTCTTTTCCGATTTGTCGGCCATGGGATGGGTCTTTTCGCTTAGTAATCGATGACTTGTTTGGAGTGGGCGTGTCCTAACCGAAGCGGCTTTGTGCGGCAAGGGTTTGCGCTTTTTCCTTCTCCTCCGAAACAAAACGCACCAAAAGGAAACAATTCCGCCATCGGCGCGGCATCGTGCCGACACAATCAGAGCCGATAAGCGCGCCGAAACAAAGGGTTGGGGCCATGACTGCGGCACACAAGTTCGACATCAGAGACGACGGCTTGCATGAAGTCCGGCTGCGGCCGGCCGAGAGCCGTGCGCAGGTGACGGCGAGCCTCGGTCCGTTTGAGGTCACCGCCGACGAGCGCAAGGGTTCCACCATGCGCGAGGCGCTGATGACCGGATTGCTGGTGATTTATCCGGCCTTTGCGGCACTGGCGGCGATTGTGGCGGGATTGTTCCTGACTGGCGCCAGCGGGACGTGAGTTCCTTACCCTCCCCTTGTGGGGAGGGTCGACGCGTAGCGTCGGGGTGGGGGTGCGGCGCCAAGATACCCCCACCCGCGCCTTCGGCGCGACCTCTCCACAAGGGGGAGGTAGGGGGACAGCGCCCTACTTCGGCCTCTTAAAGGCCTTGCGTTCCTTCTCCACCTGCTCCCGGCAAACACACCCCTCGAGATGGTCGTTGACCAGGCCCATCGCTTGCATGAAGGCATAGACCGTCGTCGGTCCGACAAAGCTCCAGCCGCGCTTTTTCAACTCCTTCGAAATCCTGATCGAGACCGCTGTCGTCGGGTTGGCCCGCAGGTGGGCGAGGTCGACGATCTCCGGCCGCTCCTCCGACCCCGGCTCGAACTTCCAGAACCAGGCGGCCAGCGAGCCGAATTCATCCACCATTTCGCGCGCGCGTTTGGCGTTGTTGATGGTCGAGACGATCTTGCCGCGGTGGCGGATGATGCCGACATTGGCGACCAGGCGCTCGACATCCTCGTCGGTGAAGGCAGCGACCTTGTCGAAGTCGAAACCGGCGAAGGCCTCGCGGAAATTCTCGCGCTTGCGCAGAATGGTCAGCCAGGACAGGCCGGACTGAAAGCCTTCCAGGCAGATTTTTTCGAACAGCCTGCGGTCGTCGGCGACCGGCCGGCCCCATTCATGGTCGTGGTAGTGCAGATAGTCCGGCAGATTGCCGTGCCAGAAGCAGCGCGTGATCCCGTCGGAGCCGGTAAGCAGTCCGGTGTTGTCTTGCGCCATGGCCAATCCATCCGTTAACGCGCTTTCGCGCTGCATTTACCGCGGCTTTACCAGATTCCTGAACCCGGCGGTAACCACACCAAAAGGTTTACTGACAAAGCGGCATTTTACGCATTCCGATTCATGTTTCGGTTGCCGCTTCGCGCCAAGGATCGCGCAACCGGGGGCAAGTTCCGCCTCCGTCCGTTCGACGATCAAGGTGCGTTCCGATGAAGATCTTTTTGCGTTCCGTGCTCGGCGCCGTGGCCATTCTGGCCGCCGGCGTCACCTCCTCTGCCGCCAACGACCGCTATGCCGACAGGCCGCCGGTGATGGTGAGCCCCGACCTTTCCGCACCCTGGGTGCTGCAGCTTGGCCGGGCGCCCGGCATCGTGCGGCAGAGCCGACAGGTGGTCCAGCAGCCGCGACTTCGCTATGCGCAGCCGGCGCGACCCGATCGGGTGCGCACTGCTTCCGTGCAGGCGCCGGCCAAGCGCGTGGTGATGCGGCCGCAGATCAATCCGCTCTACCTGCCGCAGGAAGTCGCCTATGACGGCCCGCAGAAGCCGGGCACGATCGTGATCGATACGACGCAGAACTTCCTGTTCCTGGTCGAGAAGAACGGCAAGGCGCGGCGCTATGGCGTCGGCACAGGCAAGCCTGGCTTCGAATGGTCTGGCACGCACAAGATCACCAACAAGCGCGTCTGGCCGGACTGGCGCCCGCCAGCGGAGATGATCAAGCGCGAGGCCGCCAAGGGCCGCTACCTCCCGACCTATCTGGCCGGCGGCGAGGAAAACCCGCTTGGCGCCCGCGCGCTCTATCTCGGCACGACGGAATACCGCATCCACGGCACCAACCAGCCATGGACCATCGGCGGCTCGGCGTCTTCCGGCTGCATCCGCATGCGCAACGAGGACGTGGTTGACCTTTACGAGAGGGTCAATGTTGGAACGACCGTGGTCGTGATATAATCGGCTACCGAATCATCTGATCCAGAAGGTTAGACCTTCAGGATCGGGAAGAGTTTGCGGGGGACGGGCCGTGTGGGGATGCGGCCAGTCAGGAAAGGGCAGCCCGGGAAACCGCGCTGCCCTTTCTCTTTGCGGCTATAGCTGAGCCAGGCTGCGCCAGAACGTCGCGCCAGGGGGATGACGGTTCGCTTTCACGCTGCCTTGCCGCATTTCCCCTGCTATAGGGACGGCCAAACTCCCCTGCGCCAAACTCCGCTGCAAAGGTCCAGCCATGTCTCCGCCAGACGATAGCCGCTATCTCCGGGGCGGCCCGGTCGCCCAGCGCATCATGGCATCCGTGCGCGAGGATGCCGCCATCGCTACCGCCGAAGGTTTTCCGCCCAAGCTGGTGTCGATCACCGTCGGCGATACCGCTGCCGTAGATGTCTATGTGCGCAACCAGCGCGCCAAGGCCGCCCTTGCCGGCATCGGTTTCGAGGAGCGGCGGTTCCCCGCCGACATCAGCGCCGGCGAACTCGAGGCGGCGATCCACGGCCTGAACGCCGACCCGCGCGTCACCGGCATCATCATCCAGCGGCCGGTGCCGGCGCATATCCCGATCAAGACGCTGCAAGCGGCGGTGCATCCACTGAAGGACGTCGAGGGCATGCATCCGGCGTCGATCGGCAATATCGTCTACAATCAGCTCGACCTCGCGCCTTGCACGGCTGCGGCCTCGGTCGAGCTGCTCAAGGAAACCGGCCTCGACCTCAAGGGGCTCGAAGTCGTCGTCGTCGGCCATTCCGAGATCGTCGGCAAGCCGATTGCCTTCCTGCTGATGAGCGAAGGCGCGACGGTGACGGTGTGCCATCACATGACGCGCTCGGTGGCGGCACATGCGCGCCGCGCCGATGCGCTGTTCGTCGCCGTCGGCAAGCCGCGGCTGATCAAGGCCGACATGGTGAAGCCCGGTGCGGCCGTCATCGACATCGGCATCAATTCCGAGATCGGCCCGGACGGCACGAGCCGCATCGTCGGCGACGTCGACACCGAGAGCGTGAAGGAAGTCGCGTCCTGGATCACGCCGGTGCCGGGCGGCGTCGGCCCGATCACTGTGGCGATCCTCTTGCGCAACACAATGGTCGCGCTCAGCCGCCAGCGCGCGCGCTACCAGGCGACGTATGGCGTGGTGGACCGGCTGGCAGCGGAATAGCTGCTTACTCGGCGGCGACCAGGTTTCCTTCGGAGACGCCCTCCGGCTTCGGACCACCATAAGCCCAGTCGAGCAGCTTGATCGTGTGCACCACCGGCAGCTTTGCAGCCGAAGCGATCTGGGTGATGCAGCCGATATTGCCTGTGGCAACGATCTCCGCGCCGGTGGCCTCGATGTTTTTCACCTTTCGGTCGCGCAGCTTCTCCGAAATCTCCGGCTGCAGGATGTTGTAGGTGCCGGCCGAGCCGCAGCACAGATGTCCCTCGCGCGGATCGCGCACGACGAAGCCGGCCCTGGCGAGCAATTCCTTCGGCTGGCGGGTGATCTTCTGGCCGTGCTGCATCGAGCAGGCGGAGTGATAGGCGACGACGGTGCCGGGTTTGCGCACCGGCTCGGGCAGGTCGAGGCTTGCGAGATATTCGGTAATGTCCCTGGCCAGCGCCGAGACCCGCGCGGCCTTGTCGGCATAGGCCGGATCGAGGCGCAGCATGAAGCCGTAGTCCTTGATCGTTGTGCCGCAGCCGGACGCGGTGATGACGATGGCATCGAGCCCGCCCTGGTCGATGGCACGCGTCCACGCATCGACATTCTGCCGGGCCGAGGCAAGGGCTGCTGCCTCGCGGCCCATATGATGGACCAGCGCGCCACAGCAGGCTTCGCCCTGCGGCACCACGACCTCGACGCCCAGCCGTGTCAGCAATGCAATCGTCGTCTCGTTGATGGCGGGGTCGAGTACCGATTGGGCGCAGCCGGTGAGGATGGCGACGCGGCCTCTCTTCGTCCCCTGCCCGGCATGAATGCCGGAAGAGGCCATTGGCGAGACCGTCGGGATCGAGGCCGGTGCCAGCTTCAGCATCGCGCCCAGCGGCCTCAGCGCCGGCAGCCTTTCGAACAGGCCGATGAATGGCTTGCCCAGTCTCGCCAATTTCAGCGCGGCGCGAAAGCGCGCGGGATAGGGCAGCACGAAGGCCAGCATGGCGCGGGTCAGCCGGTCGAGCAGCGGCCGCTTGTAAGTCTCCTCGATATGGGCGCGGGCATGGTCGACCAGGTGCATGTAGTTGACGCCCGACGGGCAGGTGGTCATGCAGGCCAGGCAGGACAGGCAGCGGTCGATATGGGTGACGATCTCCTTGTCGGCCGGGCGGCCATTCTCCAGCATGTCCTTGATGAGATAAATGCGCCCGCGGGGCGAATCGAGTTCGTTGCCAAGCGTCACATAGGTCGGGCAGGTGGCGGTGCAGAAGCCGCAATGCACGCATTTGCGCAGGATCTTCTCCGATTCCGCGACATGCGGATCAGCAAGCTGGGCAAGGGAGAAGTTGGTTTGCATTATCTTAGCCTTGGGCCATGCGGCCGGGATTGAGGATGGACTTGGGATCGAACTCGGCCTTGAGCCGCGCCGACAGTGCGGCCTTATGCGGTGCCTGCGGCTCGAACACCGGGACGGCGGCGCGATGCGAAGAGGTGGCGCGCACCAGCGTGGCGTGGCCGCCGCCAAGCTTTCTGATCAGCCCGCGCAGCAGGGCGGCCTCGGGATCGCCCTCCTCCATGCGCAGCCAGAGCAGCCCGCCCTGCCAGTCGTAGAAGGCGCTGACACCGATCTGCATGCGCAGCGTCAGCACCATCTGATGGGCCTGAGACGGCGCCATGGAGACGCGCCAGACCGGCTTTTCGCTACGGTCGGCGAATGGCGTGCAGTCCCTTATGTCACGCCAGAGGGAATGCGAGGCCTCGCCTGCAATCTCCTGCAGCGGGCCCGCATTTTTGAGCAGGGTTTTCAGTGCCTCGATGCGGTAGGCGACCGAAGGGCCGAAGCCTTCGACGCGCAGCAGCGTTGCGGCGTCGGTCCCGAGACTGCCGCCGGCAACGCGCGCGGCGGTGCGCTCGGGCAGATGGGCGGCGCTCGACACTTCGGCGCTGGAGCCTAGCGCCAGCGCCATGGCGGCAGCCGCCGCATCGTCGAGCAAGCCGCGCACGGCAAGCGTCACCTCGATCTCGGCCGCCGGCAGCACCTTGAAGGTGACATCGGTGAATACAGCCAGCGTGCCCCAGCTGTTGGCCATCAGCTTCGACAGATCGTAGCCGGTAACATTCTTGACGACGCGGCCGCCTGATTTGAACGCTTCGCCACGACCGGCAACCGCGTTGATGCCAAGGATATGGTCGCGCGCGGCGCCCGCCTTCAGCCGGCGCGGGCCGGACAGGTTGGCGGCAAGCACGCCGCCGATCGTGCCTCTTCCCTTGATACCGCCGAACAATGGGCCGTAGT
Organism: Mesorhizobium sp. M0292; assembly: GCF_040321695.1. Lineage (NCBI taxonomy): Bacteria > Pseudomonadati > Pseudomonadota > Alphaproteobacteria > Hyphomicrobiales > Phyllobacteriaceae > Mesorhizobium > Mesorhizobium sp. M0292. The sequence continues at coordinate 49,393 of NZ_JAMYSB010000031.1, read as the reverse complement.
CCATCGGCTCGAAAGCAAGTTGCTGGCCGTTTTCGGCGAGCAGGCTTTCTATATCGGAAAGCGGTGTGCCGGCCTTCGCCGACAGCACCAGTTCGGCCGGCTCGTAGAGGGTGACGCCGGTGAGCTTCGAAAGATCGAGCGTGTGTTCGCTCTGCTGTGGCCGGCCGATGCCGCGCTTGGAGCCGTGGCCGATGGTCTCCAGCGGCGATTCCTCCGCAGCCGCCCATTGGACGGTGGAGAGGACTTCGGTGGATGAGGTGGGAGTGAAGGTGGTCATGGCGACGCGCCGCTTGCGAGTGCAGAGACGTCGAGTTCCTTCGCGCCCCCCTCTGTCCTGCCGGACATCTCCCCCACTTGGGGGGAGATTAGCAGCTTTGGCGACCGCGCCTCTCTAGCAACGTCGAAGATTGGCGAAGGCAGAGATGACTGGTGATCTCCCCCCTTGTGGGGGAGATGTCCGGCAGGACAGAGGGGGGCGCGAAGGATCGCCGACGTGAGACATTCCGCCCCCATCAAAACCTCGGAATGTCCGGAAACGCCACCTGGCCGCGATGCACATGCATGCGTCCAAGCTCCGCGCAGCGGCGCAGTTGCGGGAACACTTTTCCCGGGTTGAGCAGATGGTTGGGATCGAAGGCGCATTTGACGCGCATTTGTTGGTCGAGGTCGATCTGGTTGAACATTTCAGGCATCAAGTCGCGCTTCTCGACGCCGACGCCGTGCTCGCCGGTCAAGACGCCGCCGACCTTGACGCAGAGCCGCAAGATGTCGGCGCCAAAACTTTCCGCCTTGTCGAGTTCGCCCGGCACGTTGGCGTCGTAGAGGATCAGCGGATGCAGATTGCCGTCGCCGGCGTGGAAGACATTGGCGACGCCAAGACCGTATTTTCCCGACAGTTCGCGCATTCCGGCGAGCACACGCGGCAATTCCTTGCGCGGGATGGTGCCATCCATGCAGTAATAGTCGGGTGAGATGCGGCCGACCGCCGGGAAGGCCGCCTTGCGGCCGGCCCAGAAACTCAGCCGCTCCTGTTCGGATTGCGAGATGCGGCAGGTGGTGGAGCCGTTCTTGTAGGCGATCGCCTCGACGAGACCGATCAGGTGGTCGACCTCGACGCCCGGCCCGTCGAGTTCGACGATCAGCAGCGCCTCGACATCAAGGGGGTAGCCGGCATGGACGAAATCCTCCGCCGCATGGATCGCCGGCCGGTCCATCATCTCCATGCCGCCGGGGATAATGCCGGCGCCGATAATGTCGGCGACGCATTGGCCGCCCTGCTCGCTGGTCGGAAAGCCGATCAGCAGAGCACGGGCCGTCTCCGGCTTTTTCAGGATGCGCACGGTGACCTCGGTGACGACGCCGAGCAGGCCTTCGGACCCCGTCATGACGCCGAGGAGATCATAGCCTTCCGAGTCCAGATGATTGCCGCCAAGCCGCACCACCTCGCCGTTCATCAGCACCATCTCAATGCCCAGCACATTGTTAGCGGTCAGGCCGTATTTCAGGCAGTGCACGCCGCCGGAATTTTCAGCGACATTGCCGCCGATCGAGCAGGCGATCTGGGAGGATGGATCGGGCGCATAGTAGAAGCCCTCCTGCTCGACGGCGGTGGTGATGCCGAGATTGGTGACGCCGGGCTGAGCGACGACGACGCGATCGGGATAGTCGATGGCAAGGATGCGGTTGAAGCGGCTCATGACCAGCAGCACGGCATCCTCGAGCGGCAACGCGCCGCCGGAGAGCGAGGTGCCGGAGCCGCGCGGCACGACACGGATGTTGCGGTCGTTGCAGTATTTCAGCACCCGCGACACCTGCGCCACCGTTTCCGGCAGCACCACGACCAGCGGCAATTGCCGGTAGGCGGTGAGACCGTCGCTTTCGAAAGCGCGCATTTCGTTGGTGGCGTCGACGACGCCCTCGCCCGGCACGATGATGCGCATGTCGGCGACGATCTCTGCGCGCCTTCGCATCGTGGCGTCGTCTGGCTTGGGCATGACAAGGCCGGACATCGGCGGCGTCCTCCGCTTGGCTGGTAAAAATCTTTTACCAGTTACATCCGGATGTTGCAAACACCGCGTCGGGCAAAGAGCGTACTGCCAGCCTTCCGCAGCGGCAATCTGCCGCTATGGATCTTAACCCTCCCCCTTGTGGGGAGGGTCGCGAACGCAGTGAGCGGGGTGGGGGTCCGCGCGACGAAAGCTCTTTACGAGCACCCTCACCCCGATCCGCTATGCGGATCGACCCTCCCCACAAGGGGCAGGGTAAAGTGCGCTCCTACTCCCCCGGATGTTTCGCCGGCTCGGAGTGCATCCGCCTGACTCGCCGCACGCCCCACCAGACCAGCACGATGGCGACCGGCACCGCCGCGGCAGTGACGATTTCGGGTGCAAAGGCATGGCCGAAGATCGAGGCGCCCTTGGCGAGATAGGAGATCAGGCCGACGACATAGTAGGACACTGCTGCCACCGACAGGCCTTCCACCGTCTGTTGCAGCCGCAGTTGCAGCCGGGCGCGGTTGTTCATCGACGCCAGCAGATCGCGGTTCTGCTTCTCGACCTCGACATCGACCCACGTGCGCAGCAGCGTCGTGGCGCGGGTTAGTTTGCGCGACAGGTTGGCCTGGCGCTCCTCGACCGAACGGCAGGTGCGCATGGCAGGCGCCACCCGCCGCTGCAGGAAGCCGCCCCAAGTGTCGTAGCCGGGCACGGCTTCTTCGTCCAGCGCTTCCAGCCGCTCGACAACGATGCCGTCATAGGCGCGGCTGGCGCCGAAGCGATAGAGGCTGGAGGCGGCATCAGCCTCGAGTTCAGCGGCAAGCTCGGTCAGGTCGGCGAGCAGCGTCTGGCTGTCGCGGGTTTCAGCGACCTTCATTTCCAGCGTGGTCTGCGCCAGCCGGTCCTCGATGCGACGGGCGCGGCCCGACAGGGTCAGCGCCAGCGGCAGGCCGAGCATGGCAAGCGTGCGATACGTCTCGAGGTCGATCAGCCGCTGCGACAGCGCGCCGGTCCGCGCCGGCGTCAGGCCGCGATCAAGCACCAGGATGCGGGTCAGGCCGTCGCCGTCCTGGCGGAAATCGGTGACTATGGCCGCATTGCCGCGCTCGACCAGCGAATAGCACAGGCTCGTCGGGTCGAAGGCCGCTATCAGCTTTTCGCTCGCCTGCGTCCATTTGCGGATTTCGAGCCTTATCCCTGAAATGACCGTTCCCGGCGGCGAAAAGCCGTTGCCGAAGGGAGAGTCTTCTTGCGCCGCCCTGCTGCTTTCGGCCAGCGGCCCTTCCCACAGATAGGTCGAAAATTCCGTATGCCGCTCCCAGCGCACCGTACCCTTGCCCCACTTCATGGCGTGGTGGCGGGCATGGCGGTCGGGCGCGGCAATGCCGAGGCGCCGCGACAGTTCGGAGAGCACGGCCATGTCGACGCCGGAGCCGCCCTCGGTCATGAAGGCGAGTTGCACAAGCACGCGCGGCTTCTCGATCAGCGGATGCGGCCGGGCATGGACCTCGCCAAGCGCGCCGGGCCGTCCCTCATGCGCGGGAAAGCCCATCACGCTGCCCTGGGCGCGCGGCTGGAATTCGAGGTTGGACGTCTCGTCCGACACGGTGGCCCCCCTGTTCTCGACCCTTCGTGTGATGGCGTGCTCTAAAGGCAATCCATGAGGCGCGTAAACACCAAAGTCTAGCATCGTAAGTCCTGCCGGCGCGACGCGCAGACCGACCCGATTGGGCGAATTGGATAAATAATTTGACCAGTTGGCGACGCTGGCTTTATCTTGCGCGACACCGGTTCAATTCCCCAGGCCCCCGTTGAGCGATATTTTCTCCAGGATCGAGCATTCGCGCACCGCCGACGAGGTGGTGCAGCAGATCGAAAGCCTGATCCTTGAAGGCGTGCTGCGCACCGGCGACCGGCTGCCGGGCGAGCGCGAGCTGGCGCGCCAGTTCGACGTGTCGCGGCCGATCCTGCGCGATGCGCTGAAGGCGCTGGAAGGGCGCGGGCTGCTGATCACCAAGGCCGGCGGCGGCACCCATGTCGCCGACGTCATCGGCCAGTTGTTCACCAAGCCGGTGACCGACCTCATCTCGATGCACCGCAAGGCGGTGACCGACTATCTGGAATACCGCCGCGAGATCGAAGGTGTTGCGGCCGAATATGCGGCGCGACGCGCGACAGCGGACGACATTGCGCTGCTCGACCGCATCATGGCGCGTATGGACGAGGCGCACCGCACCGGCGATTTCGACGACGAGGCGGAAATCGACGTCGAGTTCCACCATGCTGTGTGCGAATGCGCGCACAACATCATCCTCTTGCATACGCTGCGCTCCTGCTACCGGCTGCTGTCTGAAGGCGTGTTCCAGAACCGGCTTCTGGTGTTCAGCGTGCCCGGAGCGCGCGAGGCGCTGCTGGCCCAGCACGGCGCGATCTACAAAGCCGTGAAGGCCGGCGATCCCTCAGCTGCCCGCAAGGCGGCGATGGACCATATCTCCTATGTCGAGCGCTCGATGCTCGAGGCCGAACGCAGCGGCGACTGGCAGCGCGTGTCGCGGCTCAGGCTCAAGCAGCGCTCCGACGCCGACGACGGCTTCAAGACGACTGGCTAACGAGGAACCACCATGAGCGACATCCTCACCATTGCCGATCTCAAGGACCTGGCGCGCCGGCGGGTGCCGAAGATGTTCTACGACTATGCCGATTCCGGCGCCTGGACCGAATGCACCTACCGCGCCAACGAGGAGGACTTCCAGAAGATAAAATTCCGTCAGCGCGTGCTGGTCGACATGAGCAACCGCTCGCTGGAATCGACCATGATCGGCGAGAAAGTGGCGATGCCGGTGGCGCTTGCCCCAACTGGAATGACCGGCATGCAGCATGCCGATGGCGAGATGCTGGCGGCGCAGGCGGCAGAGGAATTCGGCGTGCCGTTCACGCTGTCGACGATGAGCATCTGCTCGATCGAGGATGTCGCGTCGGTGACGAAGAAGCCGTTCTGGTTCCAGCTCTACGTGCTTCGCGACAAGGATTTCGTGCTCGACCTGATCGACAGGGCGAAGGCTGCAAAATGCTCGGCGCTGGTGTTGACGCTCGACCTGCAGATCCTGGGGCAGCGCCACAAGGATGTCCGCAACGGGCTGTCGGCGCCGCCCAAGATGACGCTGGCCAACATTGCCAACATCGCCATGCGACCGCGCTGGCTGATGGGCATTGCCGGCACCAAGCGCCGCACCTTCCGCAACATTGTCGGCCATGCCAAGGGCGTCGGCGACGTCGCTTCGCTGGCATCGTGGACGACGGAGCAGTTCGACCCGCACCTGTCGTGGAAGGACGTCGCCTGGATCAAGGAGCGCTGGGGCGGCAAGCTGATCCTGAAAGGCATTCTCGACAAAGAGGACGCGCTGATGGCGGTCGAGACCGGCGCCGACGCCATCATCGTTTCCAACCATGGCGGGCGCCAGCTCGACGGCGCATCGTCGTCAATCATGGCGCTGGAGGAGATCGCCGATGCCGTCGGCGACAGGATCGAAGTGCATATGGACGGCGGCATCCGCTCGGGCCAGGACGTGCTGAAGGCGCTTTGCCTCGGCGCCAAGGGCACCTATATCGGCCGCCCGTTCCTGTACGGGTTGGGCGCCATGGGCAAGCAAGGCGTGACCCTGGCGCTGGACATCATCCGCAAGGAGATGGACATCACGCTGGCACTGTGCGGCAAACGGCTGGTGACCGAGATGGGCAAGGACCAGTTGCGGCGATAGGGTCTTGTTCACCGATTAGACCCTAGCCTCGCTGGATCACGGAGACGAAGCCGCCTTGACCGAGACCGGCATCCACTACCTCGACGCGCGCGCGCCCGATGGCATGCGCCTCTATGCGATCGGCGACGTGCATGGCCGGCTCGATCTGCTCGCCGCCATGCATCGCCGCATCGAGAGCGAACGCGAATACAAGCCGACCAGCGATTGGCGCGTCATCCACCTCGGCGACTATGTCGACCGCGGACCAGAGTCCAAGGGCGTCATAGACTTCCTGATCGAGGCACAGAAACGCGATCCACGGCATCTGATGCTCGCCGGCAACCACGATATCGGCTTCCTCGATTTTCTCGACGAGCCTGACCCGGAAGGGCTGTTCATCCGCTATGGCGGCGTGCAGACGGCACAATCCTATGGCGTCGACCTAGCGGGACACGCAAGCTGGTTCGGCAAGGCCGAGGCGTTACGGCGGGGACACCAGGCACTGGTCAATGCTGTACCGCAAGCCCATGTCGACTTCCTGCGGTCGCTGCAATTGTCACTGATATCAGGTGATTTCTTCTTCTGCCATGCCGGCATCAGGCCTGACGTGCCGCTGGAGAGCCAGAGCCCGCAGGACCTGGTCTGGATCCGCGACGTCTTCCACAACCATCCAGGGCTTTACCCGAAGGTGATCGTGCACGGCCACACGCCGGTGCCGGAGGCCGAAGTTATGCCCAACCGCGTCAATGTCGACACGCTCGCCTGGCAGTCAGGAATGCTCAGCGCGCTCGCCGTAGACGGCGCGGACAAGCGTATCCTGACGGTACAGGGAAAAGCGTTTTAACGGAGGGCGGCGGTGACGCCGTAGCCGTCGACGGCTTGGTGGTTGTTGGCTGCATCGGCGGAATATATGCCGAGACCGCACAAAACGATGGCAGACAGCATGACAAAGGACAGAAGCGCTGCTTTCACGGACGTCATCTCTAGTTGAGCTTCCTGCATCTGGGCACGAGGCGGTTACCAATGCGTTGAAACAACGAATTCGTCTCAAAGTTTCGACGATTTCGCGCTTGTAGGTCGATTCTGTATCGGCGGTGTGTCGCGCGGAGCACACAGAAGGTTCATCGGGGTTGCATTGCCGATGCAGAGCGCGCGCCTTGTAGGTAGCGTTCGGCCACAAACCAAGGATGAAAGCGGTTGTCCCCGGCGGATTCCCCGCCGCGTGCCAATTATGCAACGCGCGACCGCTGCTGGCTCAGATCGTCGCCACCCAGGCGCGGGCAATGGCCAAACCCGCGGCATCGGCCTCGGGGCCGTTGCGGGCCATTTCGCCGTCGAGACGGTCGTGCCAGTCAGGATGGCGATCGGCAATGAGCGGGGCGAAGGACGTGCTCCAGTCCTTCACCATCGGCCGGTCGGCCTCGAAGTGGAACTGGAAGCCGTAGACGGCGCGGCCGATGCGGAACGCCTGGTTCTCGGCAATGTCGCTGCCGGCGAGCCGCACCGCATTTGCAGGCAGGGCGAAGGTGTCGTCGTGCCATTCGAAGATGGGGAAATCCTGGGGCAGCGCGGCGAGCACCGGATCGGTCCTGGCGTCCGGCGTCAGCGATACCTTGTGCCAGCCGAACTCCGAGGCGCCGCCGATCTGGTTCTCGCCGCCGAAAGTGCGGGCAACCAATTGGCTGCCCAGGCAGATGCCGAGCACCGAGCGATCCTTGTCGGCGAAATCGCGGGTCAGCTTGAGCAGCGCCGGGAAATAGGGGTAGTCATCGTCGGCCAGCGCGTTCTGACCGCCGCCGAGCATCACCATGGCATCGTGCCCGGTCGCGTCGTGCGGCAGCGCGTCGCCCTTGTAGGGCCGGCGCAGGTCCAGATCGGCGCCCGCTTCGGCGAGCGCAATGCCAACCTGCCCGAGACCGGTATTGTCGTAGTTTTGGACCACCAGCACCCGCATCGCCAAACCCTGCTGACATGAAATGATGCGAGGAGCGATATCATGTCGCCCCTATTGCAGCCAAGATGCGCATTCGGGAGAGAACTATGCCACTGCAGAACCGGGTCGATCCGTTCGGCGCCATCCATGCCGTATCCGAGCGCGGCCTGTTCACCGGCAATCGCGGCATCATCCACGATCCTGAGACCAAGACGCTGCTGAAAAAGCGTTGGGCCTTGCCGGCCTGGATCATCTGCGTCTGCCAATTCCGCAATGTGCGGCGCGAGCCGATGGGCAGGAACAGGCCGGGCGGCAGGGCCGGCTGGACCGAGTTGTTCTTCCTCGACGAGGTGACGGCGCTGGCCGCCGGGCACCGTCCCTGTTTCTATTGCCGGCGTGAGCGAGCCACGGATTTTGTCGGGCGTTTCGGCAAAGTCTTCGGTGTAAACGAACCGCGCGCGCCAATGGTGGACAAGCGGCTGCACAAGGAGCGGCTGGCTTCCGGCGGCAAGCCACCTGATGTCACCATGGGAGAGCTTGCCGAATTGCCGGACGGAGCGATGATCGCGGATGGCGGCTCGGCCTATGCGCTGCGCGGCGGCAACGCGCTGCCCTGGTCGTTCGCAGGCTATGGCGATGCGGCGGCCTTCGACAGCCTTGCCGGCCGGTCGCTGCGCCTGCTCACACCGGCCACGACCGTTTCGGTGCTGCGGCACGGTTTTGAACCGGTGTGGCATCGTTCCGCCGAGACTTGACGCCAGGCACCGCCTCGCCCATTCCTCGGCGATGCGCGCCAATTACAAGATGCAGCGGCTGTTCGTGCCGGACGACCTCGCGGCAGGCATCGAATTCGATGCCGGCCAGCAGCAGAGCCATTATCTCACGCATGTGCTGCGGCTCGGCGAAGGCGCCGAGATCCTGGTCTTCAACGGCCGCGACGGCGAGTGGTCGGCGGCGATTGCCACCAGGTCGAAAAGGGCGGTGCGGCTGAAGGTGCTGGCCTCGCAGAGACCGCAACCGCCCCTGCCTGACCTGATCTATTGCTTTGCGCCGCTGAAACAGGGCCGGCTCGACTATCTCGTGCAGAAGGCGGTCGAGATGGGCGCCGGCATCCTGCAGCCGGTGATCACCCAGCACACGCAAGTGGCAAAACCCTCCATCGACCGGCTGCGCGCCAATGTCGTCGAGGCGGCCGAGCAATGCGGCATACTGGCGGTGCCGGAAGTGCGCGAGGCCGAGAAATTCGAGCGCCTGCTCTCCGGCTGGGACAAGGAACGCCGGCTTATCTTCTGCGACGAGGATGCCTCGACCAACAACCCGCTGCCGGCATTGCAGGCAATACCTGAGAGGAAGCTGGCGCTGCTGGTCGGGCCGGAAGGCGGCTTTTCCGATGACGAACGCAAGATGCTGCGGGCGCCTCCCTTCGTCACTGCCATCCCGCTCGGACCGCGCATCCTGCGCGCTGACACAGCAGCTGTAGCGGCGCTTGCGGTGATGCAGGCGACGGTCGGAGACTGGTAAGAAGCGTAAAGATCAATTCCTGTTGACCTGTGGCTCAGGATTTTTCGCTTGATCGGCTGCTGACATTTCGTCCATTTAGCGCCGGCGGGCTCCGAGAGCCGCAGAGGGGGCCCCATGGCGCGCGACACAACCGATTTCCGGCCAATCGAAGGCATCGACGAACTGGTCGAGCATCTGGCCGAAGGCAACAAGCCGCGCGACAAGTGGCGCATCGGGACCGAGCACGAGAAGTTCCCCTTCTATGTCGACGGCAACGCGCCGGTGCCCTATGGCGGCGAGCGCGGCATCCGCGCCATCCTCGAAGGCATGCAGCAAAAGCTCGGCTGGGACCCGATCATCGACGACGGCCGCATCATCGGCCTGGTCGAGCCGACCGGCCAGGGCGCGATCTCGCTCGAGCCGGGCGGCCAGTTCGAGCTGTCGGGCGCGCCGCTGGAAACGATCCACCAGACCTGTCGCGAGGGCAATGCGCATCTGGCGCAGGTACGCGAGATCGCCGAGCCGATGGGCATCCGCTTTCTCGGCCTCGGCGGCAGCCCGAAATGGTCGCTGGCCGAGACGCCGAAAATGCCGAAATCGCGCTACGAAATCATGACCCGCTACATGCCCAAGGTCGGCACCAAGGGTCTCGACATGATGTATCGCACCTGCACCATCCAGGTGAACCTCGACTTCGAAAGCGAAGCCGACATGCGCCGCAAGATGCAGGTGTCGCTGAAGCTGCAGCCACTGTCGACGGCGCTGTTTGCCAACTCGCCCTTCACCGACAGCCGGCCGAACGGGCTGCAGAGCTGGCGCGGCGACATCTGGCGCGACACCGACAACCAACGCTCGGGCCTGCTCGAATTCTGCTTCTCGCCCGAGTTCGGCTTTGCCGACTATGTCGAATGGGCGCTCGACGTGCCGATGTATTTCGTCATCCGCGACGGCCACTATCACGACATGACGCACATCACCTTCCGCCAGTTCATGGCCGGCGTTGCCCGCAATGAAGTACCGGACGGACTGCCGACCATGGGCGACTGGGCGAACCATCTGTCAACGCTGTTCCCTGACGTCAGGCTGAAGCGCTTCCTCGAAATGCGCGGCGCCGATGGCGGGCCGTGGCGCCGCATCTGCGCGCTGCCGGCCTTCTGGGTCGGGCTGCTCTATGACGAGGCCGCGCTCGACGCCGCCGAGGCGCTGACTTCGAGCTGGACCTATGAAGAAACGCTGGCGATGCGCAATGCGGTGCCGGAACAAGGCATTTCCGCGCCGTTCCGCAACACGACGCTGCGTGAGATCGGCCGCGATGTAATGACCATTTCGCGCCTTGGGCTCAAAAATCGCGGCAGGAAGAACCGCGACGGCTATGACGAGACCTCGTTCCTCAACACGCTGGACGAAGTCGTGGCGCGCGGTACCACCAGTGCCGAGGAAATGCTGTCGGCCTACCACACGCGCTGGGGCGGCTCGATCGAGCCGGTGTTCATGGAATATGCGTATTAGCGTCGCGCCTTGAGCAGCGGCAAAAGCCGCTTCAATCGAACATCGAAACGAACTAGGTTCTCCCTGGAGGATTTCCGGGAGGAGAAACCGATGCCTACCTTGTTCGACATATTGGCGCAGGCGCAGAACGGCAACGGCATGCAGGCGCTTGCCCAGCAGTACGGGCTTTCCATGCAGCAGACGCAGGCGGCTGTCGCCGCTCTGCTGCCGGCCTTCTCGCAAGGGTTGCAACGCAACACCGCCGATCCCTATGGGCTAGGCGCCTTCATGACGGCGATGGCGAGCGGCCAGCACGCGAAATATTTCGAGGACGCGACCAGGGCTTTCTCACCGCAAGGCGTCAATGAGGGCAATGGCATTCTGGGTCATCTGTTCGGCTCGAAGGAGCTGTCGCGCGCGGTGGCCAGCCAGGCCGCGCAGGCGACCGGCGTCAGCCAGCAGATCCTGCAGCAGATGCTGCCGGCCATCGCTTCGATGGTGATGGGCGGATTGTTCAAGCAGACGACAAACCAGTTGACCGGGGGTCAGATGCAGGCCGCCGGTGGCTTCGGCGGCGGCAGCAATCCGCTCGGCGAGATCATCGAACAGATGATGCGGCAGGCGGGCGGCGGGGCACAGCCTGCGCCGCAGCCAGCACCCAATCCTTACGGTGAGAACCCGCTGGGCAAAGTGCTGCAGGACATGTTCGGCGGCGGCGCGCAACAGCCGCAAAGCCAGCCGCAACAGGCGCCCAACCCCTATGGCGACAATCCGCTCGGCAAAGTGCTGCAGGACATGTTCGGCGGTGGCGCGGCACAGCAACCGCCGGGCCGGCCGCAGCAACCAACACAGCCGCAACAGACGCAGAGCCCTTACGGCGACAACCCGCTGGGCAAGATTTTTGAAGAGATGATGCGGCAAGGCGGTGGTGGCGGCTTCGGCCTGCCCGGTGGGCAGCCGGCGCCGCAGCAGCCGCAAGCACCCCAGCCGCGACAGGCACCGCAGGAGCGCCAAGCGCCGCAACCGCAGGCCAATCCGAGCGGCAGGCCACGCAATCCGTTCGACGATATTTTCGGCAAGATGTTCGAGACCGGCGCCCAGCAGCGCGACGACTATCAGAAGGGCGTGGAAACGATCTTCGACCAGTTCAAGCGGGACATGGACCGGCGGTAGTTGGCGGTAGTTGGGCGCTGACCTTCGCGGCTTCGGAGCAAGGAACGAAGCGACGCGGCGCAGACCGCACGATGACGACGGAGCTTTAAAAGAAAAAGCCCGGTCCTGGAGGAGGACCGGGCCAGTGTGCAGGCTGGCCGGCGGGGAACCGGCAGGGAGTGGGGAGCCTGCTATACTCGTTGGTCGCGGCGAGCCTGAGAAAGGTTCACGGCAACCGAAACAATGCGCCCGATATCACGCTATCTGGCGGGCGAGATCTTCGATCGTATCGGCACGATCGCTCGCAATCGCACGCAGCTTCACGGTCGGATCGGCGCCGAACGGCACATCGATGGCGGCATGGAGGTCCGCGCGCGTCAGGCCGATATCGGCGAGTTCGGCGTCCGACATCTCGCCGAGGCGATAGAAGGCCCGGCGATTTTTCCAGGCCTGGTAGGCATTGAGAAGGGTGTTGGCCACGCGCGTCGCAACGGCCGGACGCGAGGTGATGCGCGAGGTCTCGGTGGCGAAATCAAACGTGGTCATGTCGGTCTCCTTCAGACTCGAACTGGACAAGACCAGGCGATCGGCGCTGGGGACAGCGGCCGTTCCGGTCTCGATTCACATGCTTTCATGTGGACAATGTGAATTTGCCACGCACCGATTGATTAATCCAACGAATGTTTCTAATCTTTAGCATCAACGCTAGTGATGGATTGGACCGATGAAAGCGCCACTCGATCTCGACCAGTTGCAGACCTTCATCTCGATTGCCGATACCGGCAGCTTTACCCGCGCGGCCGAGGAAGTGCTGCGCACGCAATCGGCGGTGTCGATGCAGATGCGCCGGCTGGAAGAGCGGATCGGCAAGCCGCTGTTCGAAAAGGACGGCCGCACCAACAGGCTGACTGAGGAAGGCGACAAGCTGCTCTCCTACGCGCGCCGCCTGCTCTATCTCAACCGCGAAACGCTGGCCGCCTTCGATGACCAGCGGCTCGAAGGCACCATCCGCATCGGCACCCCCGACGACTATGCCGACCGGTTCCTGCCCGAAATCATGGCACGCTTCACGCGCTCCAACCCACGCGTCGAGCTGACCGTCATCTGCGAGCCGACACCAGGCTTGGTCGAGCATATCAAGCGCGGCAATCTCGATCTTGCGCTGGTGACGCACAACGACACGCGCGGCCAGTCGGAAGTGGTGCGGCGCGAGCCGCTGCTATGGGTGACCTCGGCCAACCATGCCACGCACGAACAGGAAGTGCTGCCGATGGCCTTCGGCCGGCCGAACTGCATCTGGCGGCGCGCCGCCGTCGATGTGCTCGACCGGCAAAGCCGCGACTATCGAATCCTGTTCACCAGCTTCTCGGCCACCGTCATCACCGCCGCGGTGCTGTCGGGACTGGCGATCTCGGTGCTGCCGGAATGCGCGCTGCGGCCCGGCATGCGGGTGCTGGGCGAAGCCGACGGTTTTGGCGCCCTGCCCGACTGCCGCATCGGCATCATGCGCGGCCAGACCTCGCGGCCCGAAATCGTCGACGCGCTGGCCCGGCACATCTCGGAAAGCCTCGACAATATTTCCGTGCCGCTCGGCGAAGAAACGGGAAGCTTCGATTTTGCCTCGCTCGCCTTCGCCAAGATGAAGCGGAGCAAGCCGAACCAGATCCTGCCTGGCTGGTAGGAACGATCAGGCCGACGCTGCCGCTTCCGTCGTTGCGTTGGCCGACGACAGGCCGGGCAGCGCCACCAATTGCGCCGGCTCCAGCGGCGGCGACAAGAGGTAGCCCTGCAGCTGCTGGCAGCCCATGGCGACCAGCAGCGCCTTTTGCACCTCGGTCTCTACTCCCTCGGCGGTGACCTCGACCTTGAGCGCGCCGGCGAGATCGATCAGCGCCTTGACGATGGCGCCCGAATTGCCGTCGCCGTCGAGAAGCCGCACGAAGGAGCGGTCGATCTTGAGCTTGTCGATGGCATGGCGGCGCAGATAGCTCAGCGACGAATAGCCGGTGCCGAAATCGTCGAGCACAATGCCGACGCCCGACTGGCGCAAGGCTGCCAGAGCCGCTCTGGTGGTGTCGTTGTTTTCCAGGAGAACGTTTTCGGTGATCTCGAGCTGCAGGCGCTTCGGCGCCAGTCCCGTTTCGGCGAGGATCGAGGCAACCTCTTCGGCAAAGCCGGCGTCGCGCAATTGCAGCGGCGAGACATTGACGGCGAGCCACGGCAGTTTGGTCTTCACGGCGAAGCGGCAGGCTTCCAGCAGGGCCCATGCGCCGAGCTGCCCGATCATGCCGCGTTCCTCGGCGATGGCGATGAACTGCGCTGCCGGCAATGCGCCATGGACCTCATGCGCCCAGCGGATCAGCGCCTCGGCGCCGACAATGGTCTTGCCGTCGCTGGCAAAGACCGGCTGGTAGGCGAGCTTGATACCGGTGCCGCCATTCAGCGCGCTGCGCAGCTCGCTCTCGACCTTGCGCTTGCGCAGCAAAAGGTCGTCCATGTCGCCGGCGAAGACCTGGTAGCGGCCACGGCCGTTCTTCTTGGCTTCGTAGAGCGCGATGTCGGCCTTGCGCAGCAGATCGTCTGCGTCGGCATCAGGGCCTGTCGACAAGGCTATGCCGATGCTGGCGCTGATAAAGACCTGATCGTCCATCAGCTTGAACGGCTCCTGCAGTTTCTGCAGCACCCTCTCGGAAATATCCTCGGCGTTCCTTACGTCGCGGACATCGATCAGGATCACCGCGAATTCGTCGCCACCCAGTCTTGCCACCGTGTCGACGTCGCGAACCGTATGCTGAAGCCTGGCCGCCGTCTGGCGCACGAGTTCGTCGCCTGCCGGGTGACCAAGCGTGTCGTTGACATGCTTGAAGCGATCTAGATCGAGATAAAGCAGCGCGACCTTGCTTTCATTGCCGGAGGTAAGCAAGGCACGCCGCAGCCTGTCCTCGAACAGTGCCCGGTTGGGCAGGCCGGTGAGCGTGTCGTGAAAGGCGAGATATTGCGCCTGGGCCTGGCTGGTCTGCAGCGCCGATGACGCACGGCGCAGACGCCGGAGCAGAAAGGCGAGCACGCTCGCCGCAACCAGCGCGGCCAGAGCCAGGGCCGGGCTGGCCTTGCCCACCAGCGTCAGGCCGGGCCGTTCCTGGTCCCAGGCAATATAGCCGAGGATGACACCCTGTTTGTCGATAAGCGGAATGGCAGCCGAGCCAAGCGGCTGAGCCATCGGCAGGAGATGCGCCCCCGCCAGCAGATATTTCTGCGCGATCTTGCCGATCACCGCGTCGTTGATGAACTCTATGGAGACATGCAGATATTCGCTGCCGGATGCCTGGGTGACGCGATCCGAACTCGGCACCAGAGGCATGACGCTGAGTATGGCAGGCTGACCGCCAAGCGAGACCAGATCGTCGGCAACGAATTTTGCGCCGGCCTGGCTTGCGTCCTTGCTCATCATCTGGCGCAACCTGGCGATGGTCGGCCGCAAAGCGGGTTCGTCCTCGCCAAAGACGGCAGGCGACACGACCTTGCCTTCGCGCATGGCGTGGACCGGCCGGTTGGCGTTGTCCAGCACATAGACCCGGTTGTGGCCGTAATACGAGTACATCCAGACGCTGAAATTCTCGGCCATCCAGGTCTGGTTGCCGGCCTTGGCGTTTATAACGGAATCATCCCAGACGGCGACGCTTTCCTGCTCGCGCTTTACCGCGGCGATCAGGTCCTGCAGGCCGTTGGCAAGGAAAACCTTCTCCCGCTCGAGCGAGACCCGGTCGGCCTGCATGGTGGCGTAAAGGCCGAAGCCGACAACGATGGCCAGTGCAAAAACGGCAAGCGTCAGCACCGTCAGGGTGACCTGGAACGTCAACGGGCTGCGTTGTTTGCGGGCGCTCATGCGTCCTCCTTGGCCCAGAGTCAATCAGGCCAGGCTTAAGATCAAGTTATGGAATCTTGACGCGGAGCGACAACAGCCGCTCAATCGGCCGATGAGCGACGCAGAATCCGAATCACGAACCAATGCCACCGAATACACGGTGAGCGAGATTTCCGGCGCGCTGAAGCGCACGGTCGAGGATGTCTTCGGCCATGTGCGGGTGCGCGGCGAAATTTCCGGCTATCGCGGGCCGCACTCTTCCGGCCATGCCTATTTCACCCTGAAGGACGACCGCGCGCGGCTCGATGCCGTGGTCTGGAAAGGCACGATGAGCCGGCTGAAATTCCGTCCCGAAGAGGGGATGGAGGTGATCGCCACCGGCAAACTCACCACCTATCCCGGCAAATCCAACTACCAGATCGTCATCGACAATCTAGAACCCGCCGGCGCCGGGGCGCTGATGGCGCTTTTGGAAGAGCGCAAGCGGCGACTGCAGGCCGAAGGACTTTTCGATGCCGGCCGCAAGCGGCGGCTGCCGTTCATGCCGCGCACCATCGGCGTCGTCACCTCGCCGACCGGATCGGTGATCCGTGACATCATCCATCGCATCAAGGACCGCTTTCCGCTGCATGTGCTGGTCTGGCCGGTAAGAGTCCAGGGCGAGACGGCGGGGGCGGAAGTGACGGCCGCCGTCAACGGCTTCAACGCGCTGGCCTGGGATGGCGCGATTGCCCAGCCCGACCTTCTGATCGTGGCGCGCGGCGGCGGCAGCCTCGAGGACCTCTGGGGGTTCAACGATGAAGGGCTGGCGCGCGCCGTCGCCGCCTCGCGCATTCCGGTGATTTCGGCCGTCGGGCACGAGACCGACTGGACCTTGATCGACCTCGTCGCCGACATGCGCGCACCGACGCCGACAGGTGCGGCGGAGATCGCGGTGCCGGTGAAAGCGGACCTCGAAGCGACACTAGCCAGTCTTGGCGCACGGCTCAAAGCAGCCACCTTGCGCAATTTCGAACGCAAGCGGCAGGCCTCGCGTGCGGCCGCCCGCGCGCTGCCCTCGCCCGACCAGTTGCTGGCGCTGCCGCGACGGCGGCTGGACGAGGCGGCCAGCCGGCTTAGCCGGGGGCTGATGGTCTCCACCGAAAGAAAGCAAGCTCGGTTCTTCGCCGTGAAGCTCACTCCGGCAACGCTGTCGCGGCGGATTGCCGAGGCGCGACGCACCAACGACCGCAACCTTTTGCGCGCCCAGGGGGCGCTGCGCGCATTGGCGAGAGCCCGGCGCGCGGAGTTGAATCGTGCGGCGGATCAGTTGCCAAAATGTGCGAAAGCATCCCTGCAACGGCACAGGCAGCAACTGGCTTTGCTGCAAGGCCGCATTACGATCGAGCCAACGGCACGGCGGCAAACCGTGCAGAGGGATCTTCTGACAGCTTTGACGAGACGAGGCACGCAAGCGGTACTGCTCAGGCTGGAGCGACTGCGCGGCCGCATCGTCCAATCCGAGAGGCTGATGGCAACGCTGTCGCACAAGGCTGTGCTGGCCCGCGGCTTCGCGCTGGTCAAGGATGCCGGCGGCGCGGTGATCAAACTGGCAGTTGATGTGGCGCCGGGCGCTGGCCTGCAGCTGGAGTTCGCCGACGGCATCGTAAATGCAGTCGCGACCGGCGACGCCGAGCGGGTGCAGGCCGTTGCCAAACCAGCGGCCACGCCGCCCGCCAGCAAACCCGCCGCAAAGCCGACGGCCAGCAAACCGAAAGAACCGGGCAATCAGGGCTCGCTTTTTTAGAGGACCGCATGACCGGACATGACCCGCATCTTCAAACGCCGGCGGGCAAGCCGCGCGCCCGTGCTTTCGGCATTGCCGCCGGGCGGCTTCAACGCCATCACCGATGTGCCCGGCGTATCGGTCGGCTATGCGACGCTGATTTCCGGCGAGGGTCTGCTCGAGGTTGGCACGGGGCCGGTGCGCACCGGCGTCACCGCCATCCTGCCGCGGCCGTTGGCTGAGCTCGCCACGCCGGTGTTTGCCGGTGTCTTCAGCCAGAACGGCAATGGCGAGTTGACGGGGTCGCACATTATCGAGGAAGTCGGCGCCTTCAACCTGCCGGTCACCATCACCAACACGCATTCCTGCGGCGTCACCCGCGACGGCACGCTGCGCTGGATGCAACGCGTGCTGCCGGCGGCGCTCGACAGCGGCTGGGGCCTGCCGGTTGCGGCGGAGACCTATGATGGTTTCCTCAACGACATCAACGGTCATCACGTCGGCTTCGAAGATGTCTAAGCCGCGCTCGACGGTGCCGCCGGTGGAGCGATCGAGGAAGGCAGTGTCGGCGGCGGCACCGGCATGATTGCCTTTGGCTTCAAGGCCGGCTCGGGCACGGCATCGCGCATCGTCGAGTGGCAGGGCATCAGGCATACGGTCGGCGTATTCTTGCAGGCGAATTTCGGCAAGCGGCGCAATTTCACACTGCGCGGCGCCCGCGTCGGGCCCGATCTGGTAGAGCCGGCGATGCGCGAAGGCACGCCGCGTGCCGAAAAGGGCTCGATCATCGCCATCGTCGCCACCGATGCGCCATTTCTGCCGCACCAGATGAAGCGGCTGGCAAAGCGCGTGCCGCTCGGCATCGCCATGACAGGCGGCTTCGGCTACCACAGTTCGGGCGACATTTTTCTGGCCTTCACCATCGCCAATCCGCAAGCAGCACTTGCACCGTCGGGACGAACCGCAAACGCCGCTTACATCCCGGACGTCGATATCGATCCGTTCTTCGATGCGGTGGCGCAAGGCGTAGAGGAGGCGATCCTCAATGCAATGGTCGCCAATGAGGATATGAGCGGACGCGACGGCAATTTCGTGCCGGCGCTGCCGAAGGCCTGGCTGAAAGATCGATTTGGATAGAGGACAAGGCCTGGCGGCGCCAGGCCTGTTGCGTCACGGCTTGGCCGCGTTGCTCTGGTCGGCCTCGGCCGCCTCTTCGAGCCGCGATGCGATCAGTTCCTGGATGTCGCCGACTTCTTCCTGGATATCTTCCAGCGGAATGCCGACCTCAGCGGCCTTGGCCGCGCACTCCTTGGCGAGGGTCTCGGCCTGCTTCTCGATCTTTACCGGCGAGTGCTGGCAGTGAACCTTTTCACCGATCCACCCGCGCAAGAACTCGATCGCATGTTCACTCATACTGCTTTTCCCTGGCGGCTATGCCGGTTGGTAACCGTAAACGTCCGCACCCGGTAAAGGATGCATGCTGCCATTCGAACCGAGTCGGCTTCGCCCGGCAAGTTGATCTTGTCGGAGGTCCGAAGAGCCGAATGAAAGGAAGGGTTCAATGAGCACGTTCTGATTGTTTGATAGAGTGGTACGTTGGCCGGGATCGGCTTCGGCTCTATGCTATTGTTCTTACGATCTTTTCCTGCTGTCGACGGCCGATTTGTATCACAATAGGGATCACAACGCGTAACACATTTTCTGCTGCTTCGTGGTACACCGCCACAGCTACACGGTCGAAGCCGCCGCTATATAGTGACATCATTATGCGATGTCGACTCTATCAGCCATCCTGCTTCTTTCCGCCGCGCTGTGTCAAACGTCATCCCCGTCCAGTATGGAGATCGGATGGCCCCGGAGGGCGTATGAAGATGTTGATTTTATTGCGTTTCGTGGGCCAAAATCAGAAAGCTCTCGTCAGCGTCACCCCGCTCGACTGCCTCCGCCACACTCAGCGCCTCCGACGTCGATTCCTTGCACGTAAGGCGCGGGCCGGATGAACGACAACATTGGCGCGTTGGCAGCGCGCTCCTGCTAAGGACGATGTCTCGATGCAACAAGCTCTGCCTTTCGCTGCGCCGTCTCCAGACCGATTGAGATGAAGGCGCGCGCATGCCGGGCCAATTCCATATTGTCGGACCACAGATTGCGCCAGATCGCCGTCTTCCGTGACAGGTTCTCGTCGACGATCTTCGACGAGAAGGATTCAAAGCTGAGGTCGTCCCTATAGCCGATCGCGGTCAGCGCATCGAAGATGGCGGCAAAGTCGATATTGCCGGTGCCGAGGAAACCGCGATGGCTCTCGCCGATATGGACATAACCGATCTTGTCAGCGGCATGGCGGATAGCCAGTCCGACATCGGCCTCCTCGATGTTCATGTGGAAGGTATCGAGATGCAGGAAGATGTTGTCGGAGCCGGTGTCCGCGATGAAGGCCAGGCCTTGTGAAGCGGTGTTGAGAAGATTGCTTTCGAAGCGATTGACGATCTCCAGATTGAGCGTGACGCCGGCGGCCTTGGCCGTCTCCGCAACCTTCGCAAGTGTACCCGCGCTGCGGTTCCACTGATCGCGCGTCGGCGCCTGCGTCTGCAAGCCGTGGCTGGTACTGAGGATGCCGCCAATCTTCTGGCCGCCGAGATCGCGGGTGAGCGCGATCGTCTCGTTGAGGATCTCGACGCCGCGCGCGGCAACCGCCTTGTCGGCACTCGAAATGTCGCCGTCGGCCGGCAGGCCGATGCTGATCGCCACGCCAAGCTTGAGGTCGGCGATGCGCCTGGCCAGCCCGCCAACGTCGACATTGGCGGGGTCAAGATAGGAGAACTCGATCAGGTCGAAACCGGCCTCCTTGGTGTTGGCCAGCGTCCGTTCGAGGTCGCCTTGCGCCGAACTCGCCGACCAGACGAAGGAATGAATACCGATGCGCGACATGATCGTCTCCCGTTTCTGGAATTGAGTTGCGGCCGGGTTGCCCCGGCCGCATCGGCCTTGGGAGGCTTAGCGGGCTGCGGTCCAGCCCTTGTAGTCTTTCAGGTTCTCGGCCGTGATCAGCTTCGGGTCGAGCAGCACGGTCGGCTCCGCCGGCTTCTTGCCGGCAAGCAGCTCAGCCGCCATCGTCAGCGACTGGCCAGCCATCACGTAGGGATCCTGCGAAGCCGAGGCCTTGATCATCGAGGTGCCGGAAGCGAGTTCCTTCTCGATATCGGGAGCGCCATCCACTGCGGTGAAGATGAACTCCGAGCGATTGAGCTGCTTGGCCGCAAGCTGGGCGCCGATCGCCGTCGGATCGTTGATGGCAAACACCGCATCGATCTTGTCGAAGCGGGTGAGCAGCGACTGGAAGACCTTCAGGCCGCCGTCGCGCGAGCCTTCGGCATTCTGGTCGTCGGAGAGGATCTTGATGTCGGGGTGTTTTGCAAGGACGTCTTTGCAACCCTTCACCCGCTCCAGGATCGACGACGACGCCGGGCCGTTGAGGATAACGTAGTCGCCCTTGCCGCCGGTGTGGTCGACCAGATACTGGCAGGCCTCTTCGCCGGCCTTGACGTTGTTGGTCATCACGGTGACGTCGGCGCCTGGCGCCGAGACGTCGAAGGCGGCAACGACGATGCCCGCTGCTTGCGCCTTCTTCACCGCCGGGCCGATCGCCTTGGCATCGACCGCATTGAGCATGATCACGTCGACCCCGGCGGCGATGAAGGAATCGACCTGAGAGACCTGCTTGTTGAGGTCGTAGTCGGCCGACACTGACGTCACCTCGACCTTCGGGTTGATCTTCTTGGCCGCGTCCTCGATGCCCTTGATGGTGGCGACGAAGAAGGGGTTGCCGAGCAGGCCGACCGAGATGCCGACCTTGTTGAGGTCCTTGGCCGATGCGGGCGCGATGGCGGCAGCCGCGAGTGCGACGCCGCAGAGCAGTTTAGCGATGGTCTTCATTGCTTTCCTCCAATTGCCCCGCGCCTCTCACGGTGCGTTACACAAACCGGTCGTTTACGCCGGCGACCAAGGTCAATCACGTTCTCGCTCCTGCCTGGAGCCTGTAGCGGTCGAGGGCGACTGCCACGATGATGACCAATCCCTTGATGATGTACTGCCAGATGTCCGAGACACCGGCCAAGATAAGCCCATTGGAGAGCACCGCTATGATCAGGCCGCCGATCAGCGTGCCCCAGATCGAGCCGACGCCGCCGACGAAGCTGGTGCCGCCGAGAATGACCGCGGCAATGGCGTCGAGTTCGTAAGACTGCCCAAGCTGCAGCCCGTTGGCCGCATAGAGCCGGGCCGCTGACATGGCGCCGCCAAGGCCGGCCAGCAGGCCGGAAACGCCATAGACAAAGAGCAGCACCAGCGGCACCTTGATGCCGGTCAGCCGCGCCGCTTCGGCATTGCCGCCAACGGCATAGATCCAGGTGCCGAGCACGGTGCGCTTGAGCACCAGCCAGGACAGCACCACGACCGACAAGGCGATGATGACCAGCCACGGAATGCCGAACAGCGAACCGTTGCCGATGAAGTCGAACGGCAGGTCCGAGTTGAACACCGTGGTGTCCTGGCCGAGCAGGCGGGCGACGCCGCGCACAGCGGTCAGCGACCCCAGCGTGACGATGAAGGGCGGCAGTCTGATATAGGCGATCAGCAGCCCGTTGATGACGCCGAAGCCGAGGCCGACGAGAATGGCCGCCGGCACGCCCAGCAGTCCCCAATCGGGCACCAGCGACACCATCACCGCCACCATCGCCGAGGCGGCAAGTATCGAGCCGACGGACAGGTCGATCCCGCCGGTCAGGATGACGAAGGTCATGCCCGCTGCCAGCACAATGTTGATCGACGATTGCTGCATGACGATCAGCAAATTGGTCTGGGTGAAGAAGCGCGCGTTCATCAACTGAAAGCCGACCGCCAGCAGGATCAGGATCGGCAGCATGCCAAGGGCGGCGAAGGCGGTGCGCAACCGCCGGCTCCTGCCGACAACCTGGCCACTGATCTCGGTCGCCTTGTCGGTCATCCCTTGGCCGCTCCCGTTGCAAGTTCCATGATTGCTTCCTGGCGCAGCGGCTGGTCTTTGGACGCCGTAACCTCGCCGGCAATCGTGCCGTCGCGCATTACCAGCACGCGGTCGGCAACGCCGATCACCTCCGGCAGTTCGCTGGAGATCATCAGGATGGCGATGCCCTTTTTGGCGAGATTGTCGATCAGCCGGTAGATTTCCGACTTCGCTCCGACATCGACGCCGCGCGTCGGTTCATCCAGGATGACCACTTGCGGCTCGGTCTCGAGCAGGCGGGCAAGCAACACTTTCTGCTGGTTGCCGCCCGACAGCGAACCGGCATTGGCCTGTACCGACCTGGTGCGGATGGAGAGATCCGAAACGGCAGTGGCAGCACGTCTCTCGGCGGCTTTGAAATCGCGCAAGCCGCCGGGCCGCGCATCCCTGGCCAGCACGCCCATGCTGATGTTGTCGGAGATCGACATGTCGAGAAAGAGGCCGAGCTCCTTGCGGTCCTCGGTGAGATAGGCGATGCCGGCATTCAGTGCCTCGCTTGGCGAGCCGATGGTTACGGGCTTGCCGTCGAGTTCCAGCGTGCCGGCGATGCGTCTGTCGGCACCGAAGATCAGTCGCGCGAGTTCGGTGCGGCCCGAGCCGACAAGGCCAGCCAGAGCCAGCACCTCGCCCTTGTACAGTTCGAAGGAGCAGTTCTTCAGGAGATTGCCGTCCGCCATGCCGCGCACCGACAAGGCGACCGCGCGCTTGTTGTCCGGCGGGCGATGATCCTTCCTGTAAAAAGCGGACAGGTCGCGGCCAACCATCATCGAGACGAGGCGCGAGGCGTTCAGCTCGGCACGCTCGAGTGTGCCGACATAGCCGCTGTCGCGCAGCACGCTGACACGGTCGGCCAACTGGTAGACCTCTTCCATGCGGTGGCTGATGTAGATGATGGCGATGCCTTGCGACTTCAGCGTCGCGATGACCTCGAAGAGACGGTCGGTCTCGCGCGAGGTCAGCGAGGTGGTTGGCTCGTCCATGACGATGATGCGCGCGCTGGTCGAAAGCGCGCGGGCGATTTCGACCAGCTGACGCTCGCCGAGCGACAGGCTGGAAACCTGAGCCCGTGCGGAGAAGGACACGCCGAGACGCTTGATGATCTCATTGCTGCGCCGGTAGCATTGGTCGCGGTCGACGATGCCAAAACGCCTCGGCTCATTGCCGAGGAAGATGTTCTGCGCGACCGTCAGGTTGGGCGCCAGCGACAGTTCCTGATAGATAACCGCAATGCCGTGAGCCCGCGCCTTGATCGGGTCGCCGGTGGCGACCGGCACGCCGTCGATCAGTATCTCGCCGCCGGCATCAGGCCGATAGGCGCCGGACAGCACCTTCATCAAAGTCGACTTGCCAGCACCGTTTTCACCCATCAGCGCATGGACTTCGCCGGCATGGACGGTCAGCGACACGTCCTGCAAGGCGCGGACTGGCCCGAACGTCTTCGAGATGTGCCGCATTTCCAGCACTGGCTGGCGCGTGACTTCGGCCTGAGCAGCGACAATCACCGTGCGCCTCCCGCTGCCGCGCGGGGGATGCCCTGCTCGCCGATGAGGCCACGCCATGTGTCGCGATATCGGGCAAGTCCGGTGAAGCTTGCGGCACGCACGGGCTCCGGCACTTCCGCGGCAAATTCGCGGCCGACGGTCTCGAAGGCCAGCGCCGCCGCCCCGGTGGCGCTGCCCTCCAGTGTGGCCCCTTGCAGGAAGGCCTGGCTGGGACGCAGTTGCGCCACTAGCCCGGCGAGCAGGCCGCCAGCGTTCAGTCCGCCATCGACGATCACGGTGTTGTCCGAATGGATCTGGTCGAGGCAGAGGTCGACCATCAGCGCGACGTAGAGCAGCGCCACGGCTGCGCGTTCCTCGGCGCTTGGCATGCGGCCGACCAATTTGCCGGCGCGGCCGGGCATTGGTCCGCCCGGCGCGAAGCTCGGCAGCGCCATGCTGCCGGCGTTGATCACCCGCTGCACTGTCGCCGGCGCGATCGCGCCTTGCCAGCCGTCGCTGATCGTGGCGAATTCGCGCCCGCCCATAAAGCGGATGGTCGGCACAGGGCCGCCGTCGACATCGACATTGACCAGCATGTCGCGCTGGCCATCGAGCGCGTCGAGCAGGCAATCCGGATTAAGCACGACGACCCAGGTGCCGGTCGAGACGACGGTGACCGGGCCAAGCTCCTGCCGGCGATAGGCATGGAGCGCGGCATTGCTGTCATGGACACCATTGTGGATGGCGATCCGCCGCTTCGTGTCGCCGAGGCGTTGCTCGCCGATAACCGAGCCCGCCCGCTCGAAAGCGGGCATCCGGTCGCGCCAGCCCTCGATGTCGACCAGCGAACTGAAGTCGCGCTTGCGCGGCGCCCATAAATGCGAGTGGCAGCCGAGATAGGACACTTCCGAGACCGCCCGGCCGCCAAACCGCCAGCTCCAGTATTGTGGATAGCCGAGGATCGATTTCGCGGCCGTGAATGCACCGGGTTGCACCGCCTGTAGCCACAGCATGTGGCGACCGTAGTTGAAGCCGAGCGGCAATCGCGGCGAGAAGGTCTCGGTGAAATCCGGAACGAGGCGATCAATTTGCGCGGCAATATCAGCCGGCGGCTCTTGCTCATAATCGAGTATCGGATGCGTCAGCGCCGCCTCGTCGACCAGGGCAAAGGTGCAGCCATGGCCCGACACCATCACGCCCTGTACGCCATGGACGTCGGCGGCCTCGCTAACGGCGCGAACCGCCCAATCGTGAAGTGCTGCCTCATCAAGCACGCTGAAGCCATCTTTGCGCATCCAGTTCGGCCGGGTCCGGCGCTCGTCGACGATGCGCCCGTCCTGAGCGAAGACGAACAGCTTCGAATTGGTCTTGCCGAAATCGAGGACGGCCATCTTCACTGGATGGCTCCCGAAGCCGAAGCGATGCGCACCATGACGCCCGCGTCTTCCAGCATGCGCGCGTCGACGTCGGACAGGCCGTCATCGGTCACCAGCGTGCCGATGCGCGACAAGGGCAGCGCGATGTTACGGGCGTGGATCGACAGTTTGCGGCTGTCGGCCAGCACCACGATCTGGTCGGCACACAGGCTGAGATCGGCGATGGAGCGGACCAGCAGCGGGTGCGATTCCAGCACGCCCTCCTGGCCAAGGCCTTGCGCGCCGAGAAAGAACTTCGATGCGTAGAACGGCTCCGCCTGGGTCGGTGAATGGATGATGCCCGGCTCACGATGCAGATCGCCGCCGGCAACGGTCAGGCTGCAATGGCCGTGGTCGCTCAGATAGGCCGCGAGCGGCATCGAATTGGTATAGAGACGGATGCTGCGCTCAGCCAGCTTGACCCCAAGGTGGAAGCAGGTCGAACCGCCATGCACGATGACCGCATCGCCGTCGCGCACCATCGTGGCCGCGAGAGCGGCGATCTGCCGCTTGGCCTCGACCGCGAGGTCGCGGTTCTCGTCATAGGGCCTGGCATAGGCAACACCCGCCTGTGAAGCGCCGTCGAGCGCCGAGATGCCACCATAGACCTTCCGTGCTTCACCGGCCTCGTCGATCTTGTCGATGTCGCGCCGCACCGTCGCCGCCGACACGCCGAGCTGCTCCTGCAGTTCGCGCACCGACGCGAAGGGGCGATCCCGCAGCAACTCGACGATCTGACGCTGGCGGCCGGAGTCGCTCAATCGTTTTTCCTCCCAGGAGCCGTTTTTGCCACGGCATTTGACGTAACTTACTCAACATCTTTCCGATTGCAAGAACCTTTGATGACATTAGATCACTATTGACGTAAGTCGCTCGCATCTGCGATACACATCAACATCCCACGACGGGTATCCGAAGCTGCGAGGCTGACGGAGCTGATAGAGGAAATGCGCCATGGCGAGCTATGCGGATGCGCAGGAAATGGCTGCTTTGCGGGCGCTTTCGGCCAGCATCGGGCGCAATCCAAATCTGACCCAGGCCGCCGGCGGCAACACCTCGCTGAAAGCCGGCGACACGCTGTGGATCAAGGCTTCCGGCACATGGCTGAAGGATGCGCTCTCCGAAGACATCATGGTCCCGGTGGCGATGGCGCCGCTGCTCAGGGCTGTCGAACAGCGCGACAGCGCCGCCGACCAGCCGCAGATCTTCGCCATCGAGACGCTCAACGCCCGGCGCCTGCGCCCTTCGATTGAAACCACCGTTCACGCGCTGATGCCGCAGCGCGTCGTCCTGCATGTCCATTGCGTCGAAACCATTTCGCTGGCGGTACAGGCCAATTGCGAGGTGGAAGCCGCCAGACGCCTTGATGGTCTCAAATGGGCGTATGTTCCTTATTTCCGGCCAGGCCTGCCGCTTGCCCAGGGTATTGCCGAGCGGCTTCAGGCTGGGGTCGACGTGCTAATCCTTGCCAATCACGGGCTGGTCGTCGCGGCCGATACCGTCGCCGAGGCCGAAGTGCTGCTGCGCCGCGTCACGCTGCTTCTGGCGCGGCCGGCGCGCCAAGTGGCGGAACCGGATGTTGCGGGATTGGCGGCGCTGGCCGGGAAAACCGGTTACAGGCTGCCGGCGGAAATCGAGGCGCACGCGGTCGCCATCGATCCCGAAAGCCGCCGCATGGCGTCCGGGGGCAGCCTCTACCCCGATCACGTCATCTTTCTGGGTCGGGGGTCGGTGGTGGCAAAGCCCGGTGAGGATGTGCCGCGCGTCATCGAGCGGTGCGGTACAAACCCCGTGGCGATCCTGTTTCCCGGGCTGGGCGTGCTGATGCGCGGCGATGCCAGTGCGGGCGCCGACGCCATGCAACGCTGCCTTGCCGACGTGACGGCACGCATCGACATTGCAGCGCGGCTGAACTACCTCACCGCCGCCGAGAACGATGAACTGGTCAACTGGGACGCCGAGAAGTATCGCCAGAAACTCAATGCCGCCAGCCGCTGACACGCCGCTTGCCATAGGCATCGACATCGGCACGTCCGGCGCGCGCGCGGTCGCCATGCGTCCGGATTTTTCCATTGCCGCGCGTTCCGCCGTTTCGCTCGAGTTGTTTGGCCGGAATGCCCGCGACCCTGCAGTGTGGTGGTCAGCGGTCGGCGCAGCGCTGGCGGAACTGCTTTCGGGCATCGACCGAACAGCGGTCCGGTCGATCGCTGTTGACGGCACTTCAGGTACGTTGCTGCCGGTCGACGGCGCCGGGCGGCCGCTGGCCGAGCCGCTGATGTACAACGATACGGTCGCCGACAACGCCATTCTGGTCGCGATCGCTCGCGAAGCCCCAGCGACCAGTGCCGCACTTGGGGCGACGTCCGGTCTCGCCAAGGCGCTCTGGTTCCAGCGCACGCCCGGTGTTGCCGCGGTGCTGCATCAGGCGGACTGGATCGCGGGACAATTCTCCGGTCGCTTCGATGTCAGCGACGAGAACAATGCCTTGAAAACCGGTTACGACATCACGGCCCGCTGCTGGCCGGACTGGATTGCGGCCACCGAAATGCGCATGGAGTTGCTGCCCGGTATCGCCAGGCCGGGCGATGTCGTCGGCAAACTCACCGCGGATGCCGCGGATATGTTCGGCTTACCGCGCGAAATCGCCGTCGTCGCCGGAACGACCGATGGCTGCGCCTCGTTCCTGGCGACAGGTGCCGCGGCAATAGGCGACGGCGTCACCGCGCTGGGGTCGTCGTTGACCGTCAAGATCCTGTCCGACCGGCCTATCTCGGCGCCACGCTTCGGCATCTACAGCCATCGGCTTGGAGATGTCTGGCTGGCGGGCGGCGCATCGAACTCCGGCGGCAAGGTGCTGACACAGCATTTCCCTCTGGCGCGCATCGTCGAGCTGAGCATGGCGATCGACCCGATGACCGAGACCGGCCTCGACTACTATCCTCTTGCCACTGCAGGCGAACGCTTTCCGATCGCCGATCCGGCACTGCCGCCGCGTCTTGTGCCGCGACCGGTGGAGGACGCCGACTATCTGAAAGCCATGTTGGAGGGTATCGCCGCGATCGAGGCGCTCGGCTATGACAGGCTCGCCGAGCTCGGCGCTCCGCAGCTGACGTCGGTCAGAAGCGTCGGCGGCGGTGCGGCGAATGCCGCCTGGACGGCGATCCGGCAGCGCAGACTTGGTGTTGATTTCCTGCCGGCGCTTTCGGACGAAGCCGCCGCCGGCACAGCGCGGCTGGCGCTGATGGGCGCAAGCGCGGCGGGGCTTCTATGAGCGCGAAAACAGTCGAACACCTCAACGGCGTCAACCAGCTGGCCGAGCGCTATGATTTTTTCCTGCTCGATCAGTTCGGCGTGCTGCATGACGGCGCCAGCCCCTATCCAGGGGCAGTGGAAGCACTGTCGGCGCTGAAGCGCGCCGGCAAGACCATTGTGCTGATCTCGAACTCCGGCAAGCGGGCGGGGCCTAACGAGAGCCGGCTGCTAAAGCTCGGCTTCGAACCGGGAAGCTGGGACCATTTTGTTTCTTCCGGCGAGGTCGCGTGGGAGTTCTTCCACGACATGGCGGTATCCGGAAAGCTACTGCCAAACACGAAATGCCTGTTGATAAGCCGCGACGATGACCGCTCGGCGATCGAAGGTCTGCCGTTCGCATTGACTAAGGACGGTGACGATGCCGGGCTGGTGCTGATTTCGGCCAGCGAGGGCGACCGCTATGATCTTGAGCACTATCGCCGACTTCTTGCGCCGGCTGCGGTGCGGCAGGTGCCATGCTTCTGCACCAACCCTGACAAGATCATGCTGACGGCAGTGGGGCCGCGCTTCGGTGCCGGCCGGCTGGCGGATCTCTACGAGGACCTCGGTGGTAGCGTCACGCGTATCGGCAAGCCTTACCCCGCCATATTCGGCGCCGCACTAGCGCTGGCAGGCAATCCAGACCGCGGCACTGTGGTCTGCGTCGGCGACAGTGTCGAACACGACATCGCTGGCGGACTTGCTGCCGGCGTGGCCACGGTGCTGGTTCTGTCAGGAATATTGGCGGACACACCTGACCTGTTCGACCTGTTCGACACGATGGACGCATACCCGGATTACACCATGGATGGCTTCAGGTTTCGCTGATTTGATTCACCCCGCAGCGCTCGCGCCCGAATCCGGCCTCAACGCCTCGTGGCCGGCGAGCATTGGCCGGCTGGCTCAAGGCTGCCGAACAGCGCGGATCCAGTCGAGCCGCGCGGCTGGAATGAGGCCGTAATTGTAGAAATTGATGCCGTCGACACCGGGCGCCAGCGCTGGCTTCACCTTGGCCGCAAGAATGTCGGGGCGGGCCATTTCCGGATAGAACAGCCGGTAGCCGGCGCCGAGGAATTTGTCCGCGCCCAGTGCCGCACGGCCGGCCGCCATCAGGCTGGCGACATCGCCGGCCTGCATGTCGTAGGCGCACAGGATCGCCCCGTCGCAGACCTTGCCCAGCGCTGCCAGATCGCAACCGCCAAGCCAGCCGTCTTTCAGATCGATAATAACGACCCGCGTCGTGGGATCGGCTACCTCGCGCAGTTCGGCGACCAGGCTGGTCACTGGCTCGAATCGCCACAAGAGATAGGCATGGAGCTCCGGCCAGGGGGCAAAGGCGTCGATGCCGCAGGCGGGAAAATCGGGAAAGCGCCGCTCAGGCATCGCACGCTCGCAGGTCTCGACGATCCATTGCCTGGTGAGCTTGCGCGCCGCCTCGGCATCGATGCCGGCTTTTGCCGCACGGGCGACGCAGGACGGACAGAAGCACAGAGACAAAAGAAAATCGTCTTCCGGCGTCAGCCCGACACCGTCCTTCTCGTGATGGTATTCATGGGCAAAGCCCATGAAGGACGGGCTTTCAAGTTCTATCCGGTCCGGCCGGTAGCTGTGCGAGATGTCTGCGATCAGCGCGCGGACATAGGCGCGCGCATCGGGATGGGAGGGGCAGAGATTGTAGTAATTGGCATCGCCGAAGGCGTTGCGGGTGACGGCCTGCGGATGCAGCATGCCCAGGCGGGTGTTGTGCAGGCAGACCGTCCAGCACGAAACTCCTAGTCCGCCCGCGTCGCGACGGCGGATGAGCTGACCGAGCACGTCGCCGCCCTCAGTGATCACGTCAGCCACCTTGGGCTGGATGGCTAGACTTCCCCAGCGCGCAGCGGTCGGCTTGAAATAGATGGTGCCGTCCTCAGGGAAATAGGCCTTGCGGCGCGGGCTGCGCGGCTGCAGGAAGCGCCCGGCATGATAGGATGTCGCCAGGCTGATCATGTTGAGCCCGGCGCGCTCGACAAGATCACGTTCGACCGTCTCCAGGCCGAGATCCTGGATGTCCCAGGGATAGGTCCACATGGACAGTTGCTGCATGGAATATCCTCTGCCTTTGGCTCAGCCGTCGACCGGCTCTGCGACCTGCATTAGGCAGTCGCCCGCCTCACACATCGTGTGCAGCCGGCGCGACAGCACCAAGCCGCTTTCGGCGAAATGCAGGGCCTCCTCGGCAACATCGAGCCGCTCGAGATCGTGGTACCAGCCGGCCAATTGTCCTGAAGTGACACTGTCGCCGAGCCTAGCGGCGGGCTCGAACCAGCCGCGGCGGGTGGCATAGAGGCCCTGGCTGTGCCTGGACAGGGACAGCAGCCTTGTCGGCGCCGAAGGCTTTTCGCCCGCGCCAAGAACCGGCGCGTCGACCACACCCATTGCTATCATCAGACGGTCGAGCGCGCGGGCCGTGATCGCCATCGAATCGACCGTTGCGGTGCCACCGCCGCCGAACTCACCGCTGACGCCGACGGCGCCGGCGCGGCGCGCTGCGCCCATCGAGGTTGGCGAGGCCTGGCCGTTGTCAGCGATAAAGCCGTAGGGCATGCCGAGCGTGCGCATCAGCTCGACGCCGCGCCGGTGGCGCTCGGGATCGGCGTTGCGTTCGACCAGCGCGGTCGGCAGATGCTCCATCGACGTGCCGCCCGAATGGATATCGAAGACGACGTCGTGACGAGGAAACAGCTCCGTCTCAAGGAAATTGGCGAGCCGGCTTGTCGGCGTTCCCGAGGGATCGCCGGGAAACGCCCGGTTGAGATTGCCGCCGTCGAGCGGCGAGCAGCGCTTGGCGGCCATCACCGCAGGGGCGTTGGCCATCGGCATGATGGTGATGCGGCCCTTGATCCGCTTCGGATCGAGCCGGCGCGCCAGTTTTGCCAGCGACAGCTCGCCCTCATATTCGTCGCCGTGATTGCCGGCCATCAAAAGCAGTGACGGGCCGTCGCCATTGCGGATGAGGCAGATCGGCACCTTGACCTGAAAGTAGGGCGAGCGATCGATCGAGAACGGAATGCTTAGATGGCTGAGCGTCTTGCCGTCGCGGTCGAAATCGAGCGTGTGGGCGAGGCCGGTGTGCATGGTCAGACCGCCGCGACCGCGGTGATTTCGATGCGGAGATCAGGGTCGGCAAGCCGCGCCTCGACGCAGGCCCGCGCCGGCAGGCGGGCAGGATCGATCCAGGCATCGTAGATGCTGTTCATGGCCTCGAAATCACCGATCTGCGGCAGGAAGATGTTGACCGCCACCAACTTCGACTTGCTGCTGCCGACCTCGACCAGCAGCGCCTCGACTTTGGCAAGCACGTCGCTGGTCTGGCCTTCGATGCCGGCCTTGCGATCGTTGGCCACTTGGCCGGCTATGTGAACGAGGCCGCCATAGACGACTGCCTGCGACATGCGCGAGCCGGACTGAAAATACTTGATCATATCGGATCCTTTCGAGGTTCTCTTTTTGGGGGATCTGGTCAGCCGAACCAGGTGGGGAAAGCGTGGCGGACGTGGCCGGTCGCGTCGACCCCGAAGATCACGCGATAACGGTCGAGGCAGGTGCAGGGGTGCGAGATGCCGAATTCGATGACGTCGCCGACGGCGATGTCGTCGCTCGGCGCAATCGACAGGAAGGCATGCTGGTCGTTGAGCTTGACCACCTCGGCGCGCGCGATGGGCATCGGCGACGGCTTCCCGGCGCGGAAGACCGTGAGCAGCGTTGGAAATCCCTGGTCGAACGACACGTCGCGCATCCCCATGCCGCAGATGATGAGGCCGGGCTCAGGCCGCGACAGCACTTCGGCCCACAGGCGTAGCGCAGGGCGAAAGGAATGCCGCGCCGAAGCGCTGATGCCGCCTATGGCAAAACCCTTGCGGGCATCGAGGGCGCCGAGCGAACGGTCATAGGTGCCGTGGTCGTGGAAGAAGATGGCGCCACTGCGCAGCACCAGCG
The DNA here is from genome assembly GCF_040321695.1 of Mesorhizobium sp. M0292. Classification (NCBI taxonomy): domain Bacteria; kingdom Pseudomonadati; phylum Pseudomonadota; class Alphaproteobacteria; order Hyphomicrobiales; family Phyllobacteriaceae; genus Mesorhizobium; species Mesorhizobium sp. M0292. The sequence continues at coordinate 16,753 of NZ_JAMYSB010000031.1, read as the reverse complement.
TTGCGTTGCCGTCGCTGAAAACCACCGGCGAAAGTGCTTCAACCACTCTGTCGAAGAAGGCGGAGCCGCCGGCTGTGACGATCAGCGGTGCGTCGCCGCCGACGCGGGCACGCAGCCGCAGGAACATGTCGGCGGTCATTGCCAGCAGGCCGGATATCACCTCATCGGTGCGACCGGGCTCGGGTTGCGCCGCCGCCCCTTCATAGGTCGTAACGCCGGCGATCAGCAGCCGCCCGCCGGCAGCCGTGATCGCATCGGCGATGGCCTCGGCTTGCGCGGTGGTGCGGGCGCCCGCCCTGCCCGCACCAAGTTCGACCAGCACATGCAAAGGCGGCAGTGCCGCATTGGCGCGCCAAGCCTCGGAAAGCGCGTTCACGGCGTCGACCGAGTCGGCAAAGACATAGAGCTCGGCATCCGGCCAGGCACCAGCAAGCACGGCCAGCCGGTTGGCGCCGCCGGCTCCGCCAACCTCATTGGCGATGATCAGCCGTGTCAAGCCGGCGTTCAGCATCACTGTCGCTTGCCTGATGTCGGCGACCGTCGTGCCCCATGCGCCGGCCTCGACCAGCGACCGGGCAAGGTCGGGCGCCATCGGCGTCTTGGCATGCGGAGCGATCTCAACATTGTGTTCGCGCGCATAGCGCAGGAACAGGTCGCGATTGGCGGAGAAGGCCGCCTCGTCGAGGGTCAGAACCGGAAGCGCCATGCGTCCATCCGCGGGATGCCAGTGCTCGGCCGCGACAAGGCTGCTGTCAAGCCCGGTTGTGCCGGGAGGCACGCCGCGGATGCGGTCGTCGAGCTGAAAATTTTCGTGCACCGAAAGGGCTGGAACCGGTGAGTTTTCAGTCATCCGATGCTAACCCTTTCACCGTCGCAGAACGAAGCCAGAATCGATCGCCGGTCACAGCCTGAGAGAGATACGTGCCAGAACCTTACGCCGGACCGATCATCGACGCCCATCATCATCTTTGGGATCTCAGCCTGGGACGGCATCCCTGGCTCGCCGCCACGGCCGGCGAGCGCGGCGGCCTGGGCGAGCTTGGCCCCTTGCGGCGGAACTATCTGCCCGGGGATTATGCGCGCGATGCCATAGGGCATAATGTCGTCGCCACCGTCCATGTCGAAGCCGGCTGGGCGAGTGGCGACTGCATCGGAGAAACGCGCTGGCTTGAAACACTCGACAAATCGCGCGGCTTCGCCGCCCGCTATGTCGTTCACGTGCCGCTCGCCGATCGCCAGGCGCCGGCGCTGATCGAAGCGCAAGCCGCGTTCGAGCGTGTCGCCGGCGTGCGCGACATATTGAGCTGGGATCCCGACCCTGCCCGCCGTTTTGCGGCCCGTGACGGCATCATGGACGATCCGGCCTGGCGCGCCGGGCTTGCCTTGCTTGGCCAGCATCGGCTGGCCTTCGACCTGATGGTGTTTCCGCGCCAGCTCGCCGACGCGGAGCGGCTTGCCAGGGCCTTCCCCAACCAGCAATTCGTGCTCAACCATTGCGGTAGCCCGATCGACCGCGACGCCGATGGCATGCAGGTGTGGCGCGACGGGCTGCGGCTTCTGTCGCAATGCGACAACGTCGCCATCAAAATATCGGATCTGGTCGCCTACGATCATGACTGGACGCTCGACAGCCTGAAGCCCGTCGTCCTGCATTGCATCGATTGTTTCGGCACCGATCGCGCCATGTTCGGCAGCGACTTTCCGGTCGCCGGCCTGCATGCCTCGTTCGATGACATATATGACGGCTTCAAAACCATCACAGTGGACTTTTCCGCCGACGAGCAGACGGCGCTGTTCTTCGGCAACGCAAGGCGCATCTATCGGCTCGACGATGTGTCATCGGCGCGCCTGCTCCCGGCCTGAGAGCAGCAGCAGGCCGAGGATCAGCGAGCCGAACAGGATGCTGCGCCAGCCGGGCGATGCGTTGACGACGGTGATCAGCGCGGTGATGGTGACCAGCAGGATGGCGCCGGGGATGGTGCCGGCATAGGTGCCGAGCCCGCCGAGGATCGAGGTGCCACCGAGGACCACGGCGGCAATCGAGGCGAGCAGATAGGGATCGCCGATGCCGACATAGCCCTGTCCGTTCATGCCCAACACGAGCACGCCGGCAAGTCCCGAGCAGAAGCCGCTGATGCCGTAGACCGCAAGCGTCGTGGACGTGACCGGAACACCGGACAGTGCCGCGGCAAGCGGGTTGGCGCCCATGGCGAAAATCCGGGCGCCGAGCGATGTCGCATGCATCGTGGTCAGCACGATCACCGAGACGACCACCCACAACAATACGCCAGCGGGAATGCCGGCCGGCCGGCCATTGCCGAGCCAGTGGACCAGCGGGTTCTCGGCGGTCACGGCGCTGCCGCCGGCGATGATGATCAAAAGACCCTGCAAGAATGTCGCCATGGCCAATGTCATGATCATCGGGTGGACGCGCAGCAAAGCGACGCCGAGCCCGTTGACCAGGCCGATTGCCGTGGTCAGCACCAGAACGGCAAGAATGGCGGTGATGCCGGTCGGATCCACCTGCCACGACAGCAGCGGCAGGCTGACGGCGCTGACCGTGACGATGGCCGCGACGGAAAGGTCGATGCCGCCGGCGATCACCACAAAAGTCTGGCCCGCGGCAACCAGGCCGATGACGGCGCCGAGCTCCACCAGATAGCGCAGATGGCCATAAGCGCCGAAGCCGCGCGAAACGAAGCTCGCCACGATCCAGACCGCGGCAACGATGGCAACGGTGAGAAACGGCCGGCTGCGCAGGACCGTCAGGGCGCGTTTGCCGCCCGCGCTGTCATTCCATGCTGTCATTGCTGTGCCTTGCGGAATTGCGGGATGGCGACCGCGCCGATGATGATCAGGCCCTGGGCCACATATTGTGCGACCGGCGTGAAGCCGAGGAAGAACATGACGCTGATCATCAGGCTGAGCAGCAGGCTGCCGGCAAGCGCGCCGCGCATCGTGCCCTGGCCGCCGAGGAAGCCGATGCCGCCGAGCACCGCAGCGGCAATCGAGTTCAGGGTAAAGGCGGCGCCGATGACCGGGTCGCCCGAACCGGTCTGTGCGGCGACGAACAAGCCGGCGCCGGTGGAGAGCAGACCGCTGATCGCATAGGCCGCAATGCGCGCGCCGTCGACCGGCACGCCGGAGCGATAGGCGCCGACCGGATTCTCGCCGGCGGCATAGAGGCTCAAGCCAAGCGGCGTGGCGAGATAGAGCTTCCACAGGAGAATGATGACCACCAGCAGTACGAATGCCGCCGGTGTGTTGCCGGCAAGCAGGTCGGACAGCCACGCCGGGATTGCGCCGCCGGGCCGCGGCAGGATCAGCAGTGCGGCGCCGCCGATGATGAAGGACCCGGCAAGCGTCACCACGATCGCCGGCAGGCGAAGCCGTACCACGATGAAGCCGGTTGCCGCCCCGATGCCGAGGCCCGTCAGCGCCACCGCGGCAGTGCCCCCGGCGACGCCCAGCGGCCCGGCCATCGTCGTCGCGGCGATGACCGCGCCCAAGCTGACCGTCGCGCCGATGGCCAGGCTGATGCCGCCGGTGAGCATCAGGATCGCCTGCGCCATGGCGACCAGCGCCAATGGAAACCAGCTCTGGGTGAATTTGGCGAAGCCGGACGCCGTGAACAGGCCCGGAAAGAGGACGCCATAGGCGATGAGAAACACCAGGACGACGGCAAACAGGCTGCGCACGCCGACATTGCGACGCATCTGCACCGGCCAGTAGAGCGCATCGGTCTGCCGGGCGGAGGAAGATGTGTTCATGCCGCAACCTTCCGCTGTTCGGCGCCCATCGCCGCGGAGACGATGGCTTCCTCGCTCAGCGCTCCACGCGCCAGCATGGCGACGATGCGGCCTTCGCGGACGATGGCTACACGGTCGCAAAGGTGCACGAGTTCGGGCGTGTCGGAACTGAGCAGCACGACCGCCTTGCCGGCGGCGGCGAAATTGCGAAGCATCATGTAGATCTCACGTTTTGTTTCGACGTCGACGCCGCGCGTCGGATCGTTGAGCAGAAGCACCAGCGGGTCGTGCGGCATCCATTTCGCCAGCGCCACCTTCTGCTGGTTGCCGCCCGATAGAGCCTGCGCCGCCCGGCCGAGGTGACCCTTGATGCCGAGTTGGGCGGCAAGGCTTTTGGCCGTCTCGCCCTCTGCGCGGCGGCTGCGCAGCTTCAGCGCCGGCAGCCTGGCAAAGGCGGGCAGCATCATGTTGGTGATGATGGGATGGATCAGGTGCAGGCCCTCGCGCTTGCGATCCGCGGGCACATAGGCCAGCCCCAGCGCGTTGGCTTTCGGCACGCCGCCGGGCAGGCCGGAGGCGCCGTTGACGGTCGCCGACGCCGTCCGTGCCGGAATGGCGCCGTAGAGACCGAGCAGCAGATCTTCCTGCCCTTGCCCGACCAGGCCGCCAATGCCAAGCACTTCGCCCGTTTTGATATCAAGATCGACGTCGCGCATCAGGCCGGCCGAAAGATTTCGGACAGAGATAGCGTCGGCAGGCAAACTGGAAGGCTGCCATTGCGGAAAAAGATCACCGGGATCGCGGCCGACCATCAGCCGAACCAACCCGGCGGCGTCGGTGCCTTCCAGGGTGCGGTCGGCCGTGCAGGTGCCGTCCTTCAGAACGGTGACGTGCTGGCACAGCGCCATGACTTCGTTCAGTCGGTGCGAGATGTAGAGAATGGCGATGCCTTCGCCGCGCAACCGCTGCAGCAGATCGGTGAGAATTTTGGTTTCGGTTGCCGATAGCGACGATGTCGGTTCGTCGAGAATGAGCACGCGCGGCCGGCGGTAGAGCGCCTTGGCGATCTCCACCATTTGGCGGCGGCCGAGCGACAGATGCCCGACCGGCGTCGACAGCGGCTCGTGCAGCCCGACAAGTTCGCATGCGGTCCTCGCCCGCGCAGCGAGTTCGCGGTAGTCAATCAGGCCGAACCGTTTGGGATAGGCGCCGAGACCAATATTTTCGGCGATGGAAAGACTGGCCGTCAGGCTGAGTTCCTGCTGGACGACGGCGATGCCGGCCTGCCGCGCAACAGCCGGCGTCATGCGTGAGACCGCGCGTCCATCGACCTCGATCGTCCCGCTATCCGGTCTCAAGGCGCCGGACAAAAGGTTGATCAAGGTCGACTTTCCGGCGCCGTTCTCGCCGAGCAGCGCATGCACGCGGCCCGGCTGGAGAGCGATTGAAACGTCGCGCAGGACGGGGTTGCCGAAGAAAGACTTCGACACACCCCGCGCCGCGAGCAGCGGAGCCATGGTTGTCAACGCTACAACCCTTCAGGCTTATTTCTGAGCCAGCAGCTTCTTGAACAGCTCCTCATGGTAAGGAGAAAAGATGTAGCCGTCAGCCGGGAAGTCCTTGGCCCGGGCGAGGTATTCGTCGATGTTGGAATTGTCGATTACCGGCAGCGGAATCTTGACGAAAGCCGGCACATCCTTGCCTTCCAGCGCCTGGACGGCAGTGTAGGTGGCGAAGGCGCCGAGCCAGTTCGGCTGCATCGTCGCCCAGCTCTTCAAGCCCTTTTCTTTCCAGAGTTCCAAAAACTGCCGGGCGTTCTCACCGGTGATCGGCACCTGTTCACGGCCCTGCTTGTCGAGGGCCAGCACGGCGCCTGCCGACAGAGCGCCGCCGAGCGACAGGATGCCGTCGATCTCGGGGTTGGCGAAGAGGAGGCTGGTGACGGCTTCCTGTGCCGGCGCGACGTTGTAGGGCGTGTTGGTCTCGGCAAGCACCGTCACGTCGGGATGGGCCTTGAGCTCAGCGTCGGCGCCTTTGCGCCTGTCATCGCTGACCGAAACCCCGGCGGGGCCATTGAGGATCAGGATCTTGCCCTTGCCGCCGATGGCGTCGATCAGGAACTTGGCGGCCTGGTCGCCCCATTGCGAAGAATCGGTGTTGACCTTGGCGGTGACCTTGTCGGTGTCGACGAGGCTGTCGAAGTTGATGATGGCGATGCCCTTGGCGCAGGCGTCGGCCAGAACGCGTGCCGGTGCGGTCGACGAACCGGCGATCAGGATGATGGCGTCGACATCGGAATCGATCATCGACTGAATCTGCTGGATCTGGACGTTGGCATCGCCCTGAGCGTCGGTGACGAGGAGCTTGTCGACCAGTCCCTGCTTCTTCAGGGTCTCGACTTCGGCTTCGATCGTGCCTTGGGTCTGCTTCATCCAGGTCGGCACGGAATAGATGTTGGCCCAGCCGATCGTGTACGGCGCCTTGCGGTCGCCCTTGATGCAGTTGGCGGCGGCATTGGCCTGCGAGGCGACGCCAAAGCTCAGCACGAGACCGAGGCAAAGCGCGCTGGCGGATGCGAAAAACGGTGATTTCATCATGACTGTTCCCTTCAGAGGTTGTGGCCTCGACGTGCAGAACAAGGGCGAGGAAACCCGTCGGTCGCCGGGTCTTGGAAACCGTGTGTCCTCTCGGGATTTGTCTGCGTCAGGCTCGTTAGTTTGTCTGGTATTTCAGACAATGTGTCTGTATATCGGACAAATTGGATGCTAGACCGAGCCTTGACATCTTTCAAGCGCCTTGAGACGAGAACCGAAATGATTTTGGCGGATGGTCATGAGCGACGGCACTAACGATGCGATCGGGAAGGAAGCCGGCGCGGAGCCGCGCAACGGCGAACGACGACGCGGCATTGACCGCGTCATCATGCTGCTCGAGGCGTTGCTGCGGCACCGCGCGCCAATGCGCGTCGGCGACATCGCCAAAATGATCGGCGCGCCGCGTTCGACCACCTACGAGATCGTCAACAGCCTGCTCGACGCCGAAATGCTCGAAAACGTCGGCGGTGAAGGTTACGTCTATTTCGGACGCGCCATGCATCTGTTCGGCTGGGCCTACTCACATCACAATGCCCATTACCGTCGCATCATCGAGACCTTGGATAAGTTGGCCGCCGAGACAGGCGAGACGGTCCAGCTATGCGGCCTGCGTGGCAACAAATACGTCGTTCTTGACTGCCGAGATTCCCCAGGCCCGTTCCGGATCTCAAGCGATGTTGGGGTTGAGGTGCCGATCCCATGGACGGCATCCGGACGGCTGCTCCTCGGCCATATGAACGAGCAAGAGTTGAGGGATTTCATCCCATCTGGCGACTACAGGCTTCCCGACGGCCGCATCATTGCACCAGCCGAATTCTTTGCCGATGTTGCCTTGGCCCACCGGCAGGGTTTCAGCGAGACCACAGCCTTGGCCGACCGTTTCACCTGGTGCATGGCGGCCCCCATCCGTGACGGCCACGGCGCCATCAAAAGGACCTTGTGTTTGGTGTTACCCGTCGACACGCCGGAGCCACGGCGCGACGAACTGCTTGCGTTGCTGCGCGAGCGCGCCCGTGGACTGTCTCTGGCGGGAGGCTGACGATCAGCCGTCGTGCCCTCAGGTTGAAGCCTCTTAAAGGCACATGGATTCCGCTCTTCCCCATGGGTTCCATTTAGGTTCCGGACCTTAGTCCCATAGTCGGTGGATAAGGTCCGAACCAGGGAACACGCAACCGGAAGCCACATTAGGAGAAGACCGTCGATCAAAGTCCCTTCATCGCCGGTTGAGGATCCCGCCGCTCTTACTGTCGAGAGCGCGGCGGGATCCTTACGCGCGGAGCGAGCACATGAGATTTGTCGAGATTTTCACAGATGTGCTTACGGCCCTGCTTCTCGCTTTATTCGTGTGCGGGATATTCGCTGTTTTCGGAGGCCATCTGGTTCCTCCACGCTACGCAAAGATGGTGTTGCTGCCGGACCTCGATAAGATGACGACTGCATCATCTACACCCAGCTTGCCCGATTCCATCGACTTGCAAGTTCAAAAGCGCCCAGAGGTGCAAAGGTCTGCCGGCGTGACACAGCGCGCAGTCGGTCTGGAGCCGCCAGTGCCATCCAGCAAGCGGTAAGAATCAGCGGAGGTTTTGTGGCTCCCCAGCTATCAGAGAGCGCCGGCGATTATTGACAGACCCGGCTCTTGAAATTGGCTGAAATCGCCGCTCCACATTTCCGCATCTGTTTGAATTGTGTTTATCAACTAGTGCGAACGCTATGGCGAAGCAGGTTGAGCTGGCGGCGTTCCTGGCTGATCCCCGCCAGTGCTTGATCGCGGCGTGGGATCCTTGTCGAGCTTGGGATTTCGGTCCACCGGTTCGCCATTCACATCATCGGCCTTGGAGTTTGCAGGGTCCGTTTGGCCAGGATTTGGGCTGTAAGTATCTGGCGATGGAACCCGGCTGTTTTGCTGTGTCGCCGGTGTCTTAGCCTGCTCGCCATAGATTTCAGCGATCCCCCAGGCAACGAGCGCCAAGACAAGGCCTGCCAAGAGCACGCCAAGGACCGGTCGCCCCAAGCCACCCTGCCTGGCCCGCTTTTCCGGAATGTTTCTGCTCATGATCGCAACCTTGGGCTAAGAGGAGTGGCCCGCGCTCCAGGAGCGAAGACGCGGGCAGTCAAGAGCTCCGGATGTTGGCCATGCGGCGAACAGGGAACTCGCTGCACATACCGAACTCGCTGGCGCTGTTGATGTTCCCACGGAATCCAAACAGCGCGCCGCCGGGAGCCGGACTGGCAATTTGGGTTGGAGTGGCTGGAACGAGCCAGCTCAAGGTCAACGAGCGGCGGTGTGCGTAAGCGGGCATTGCGAGCCAGACTGGAACTTTGCCGAATCTGCCGCGTTGCCGACCATGGCCGACTACAACGAGACCACCAATCCGGTGCTGACCGGTTGCAAGGCCCGCGTTGCCACCAGGGACATCTGTTTGAAGGCTATCTGAATTTGCTCCTCGTTGTCGGCGATTCCGCCCGATGGAACATCCTGATCCGGTCGCGGTTGGGAAAGCCCGGCCAGCGACAGGAGCATCATCATGGACGTCGAACGCAACCCGGCCGAAGACAGAGGCGATATCCAGTCTGGGGTGACAGAGGACAAGACGCCGGGATTCGACCCGGCGGCGGCGCCTATGGAAACCGATGCCGAAGCAGCAGACACCTGCGCCGTGCCGGTTCCCGCAGCGACGGGCACGCCGGCTTTCGCTAATCAAGCAAGCTTCGCCAATGCGATGCGGCGGCCGGACGACGAGCACGCCCCGGCCCCGAGTAAAAACGGCCCGGTGCTGGCCATTGTCGCGCTTGTCGTCGTTGCCGCCGTCGTGTTCGTTGTCGCCGCGATTCTGGCGCGATAGCAGATCCTGCGCTTGCGCCAAACCTCTGCCCTGCGAAGCGATCAGGGATGCGGTCGTGGCAGCAGGCGATCAGCGGCTGGAAAAACAAGCTGCAGGTTGCAGCGGCGCATGGCACGCCGGCCGGCACCCTGGCCGAGCAGCATTGCGGCATGGCCGAACCCGGTTCGGCCGCCAAGGGTTGAGGCCGGATGCTCGTTCGAAGCGGGAACATTTCACATCAAGCCAAGTTCGGGCTCGCAGAGCTTGTCGTCAAGGAACAGCACATGAAGGCCCTCACATGGCACGGTAAAGGCGACATACGCTGCGATCAGGTGGCCGATCCGACGATCCAGGATGAACGCGACATCGCTGCAGAAGGTTCAGAACGGCGATATCGACCCGTCATTCGTGATCACCCATCCGGCTGGCCTCGAGGCCGGGCCCGAGCTTTACAAAACCTTCCGCGACAAGGAGGACGGCTGCATCAAAGTCGTGATGCGCCCGCACGGCTGACCGTTCTGCCCCAGTGGCCCGACTTTGTTGTCCGGCCGTCTGCATGCTGAAAAGGCGAGAGTTGAAAATGGCCAAGGACAAACCCGTATCGACAAACCCGGCCGCGACACCTCCGGTCAGATCGCCTGACGCCGCCGGCCTGCCACATCCCCCTCGCGATGCTGAAGACAGCGATTCCGGCGCCAGGCCGACGGCGCCCAAGACCGCTGGCGCCCAGGAAGCGTCAAGATCGCCGCTCGACAGCCGCGTTGCAAATCGCAATGCCGGCCGTCCTCGTCAGGCAGGCACGACGCCTCGGCCGACCGACGAACCGCTGGAGTAAAGATGCGGCGCGGGTATCTGCACCGCGGTGTGTGTGCAGTCAGGGTCTTCCTGCCCTGCCGACAGCGCCATACAGGTCTTGATCTCCCGTGGATCGCCGGGATCGGCAATCAAGACTTTAGCGGGAAATTCGATGGTACCGTTGGCTGGATCGCTTCGGCTCTACACGATTGTATTTACTATGTTTTTCTTCGTAACGGTGGGCAATTTGTATCACAATAGGTATCGTAACGCGTAACACATTTTCTGCTACTTCATGGTACATAACCACACGCGGTTGAAGCCGGCGCTACGATGCCGCTTCTCGGCCGCTTTCATCAATTGATCTGCCAAGTCGCTGGCGGCGATCGGATCGTCTCGCGCCGCAATGGGGAGTTGCTCGGCAACCCACCCTGTCCAAAAACTTCAGTCCGGGAACACTCAAAATTCCAAGCGGGGTGCGCACCGGGCTGAAAGTCCGGCGTTTTTGTCCATATCTCGTCGTACCAACGACAGAGATACATTGATGCCGAAATTCTTATCACCGGTGCTTCGTCGGGTTTCGGTCTCGCCACGGCAGAACTCTTCCTTGCTCGGGGTTGGGAGGTCGTCGCGACCATGCGCACCCCCACGCACACACACTTCAGCCTCGGCGAATGCGTTGGCGATGCTATTTCCAACGCTTTCCATAACCCGCGACCTGATCGTGAACGACCTCGTTTCGGAGTCAGCCCTTGCGCTCCTGAAGACTGTTGCCGCCGTCGACCACCAACAGGGCGCCGTTGACGTAACTCGCGCCTTCCGATGCCAGGAACACCACCGCTGCGGCAACCTCGTCCGGTCGCCCGGCCCGCGCCGGTGGCGTGTGCAGGGCAGCTTGCCGCTCCATTGCGCTAGACGAGCCCGTTTCGATCCAGCCGGGGGCCACGGCATTGGCCGTGATGCCGCTTTTTGCCACTTCGAGCGCCAGCGTGCGCGTCAGGCCGACCATGCCGGCCTTGGCGGCGGAATAGGCTGCTGTGCCTTCGAAAGACACCAGCGGCCCGGTAACCGACGCCACATTGACGATGCGCCCATAGCCTGCCTCTACCATCGCCGGCAAAAACGCGCGGGTGACCAGGAATACGGTCTTCAGGCTGACGTCGATCCCTTGGTCCCAGTCTGCCTCGGTCATGGCAAGAAACGCCTTATCGGACGAGGGCGATGCCAGCGAACCCATGCCGGCATTGTTGACCAGGATGTCGACAGCGCCGACATCAGCCCGCAGCCGCGCGACTTCGGCCGCGATGGTGAGATCGGCGACCGCAGCTTTGGCATTGATGCCCTCGGCGCAAAGTTCGGCGGCGCGATCGAGTACACGCGCGCTGGCACCGTTCAGGAAAACGGCATGACCGGCAAGACCGAGGTGCCGCGCTATGGCAAAGCCGATGCCGTCGGCAGCACCCGCCCCGGTGATCAGTGCTCGCTTGATGATAGAAGAAGGCATGGTCAAATCAGACTCCGCTGGTTGCTACGAGGATGAGCCCATAGGCCCAAGTATGCGAGATGGCCGGACAGTGGCCTCGACCTTTGTTCCTCGTCCAACACCTGTGTAGCGTTCTAAATGCCGATTGCGCAGCCGTCCTTGCGTGGGTCTGAACCGCCCTGCAGCGTTCCATTCATCCAGTCGATCATGATCGCTTGGGCGCCCCCGATCGGCTCTTCCGCCGGGACGATGCGGAATCCGCGACCGGCCAGTTCCTCCTGAACCGCGACTGGAAGCGTGCTCTCGACCTCCACGTCCATCGTGCCAGGAATTGGAAAGACGCGGGGCAGATCAATGGCTTGCTGAAGGTCGAGGCCAAAATCAAGAACTTTTGACAGGAAGTGCGCGTGACCCATGGCCTGATACGCTCCACCCATCACACCGAAAGGCATAACAACGCGCCCATCCTTCACCAGCATGCCCGGAATGATCGTGTTCAGCGGGCGCTTGCCTGGTTCGATAACGTTTGGGTGGTTGGGATCCAGCGAAAAACTTATACCGCGATTGTTGAGTATCACGCCCGAGCGCGCCGCGACGATGCCGGAGCCAAAACCATAATAGATCGAGTTGATGAAACTGACGGCGTTGCGATCCTTGTCGACGACGGAAATATAGACCGTGTCGCGATGCACCGGCATATCGAATGAAGGAAGATCCGCGCGCGCGCGGCCAAGATCAATCATCCCCGCCAGACGATCCGCCGTCGCGCTTGAAAGCAGTTGCTCGACCGGCACCGCCACCTTCGCCGGGTCGGCGAGCAAAGCATCGCGCGCCGCATAAGCAAGTCGCGTCGCCTCGATCTCGATGTGCAGCCGGTCGGCGGATTGAGGGTCACCCTTGGCCTCGAAGCGCGACAGGATATTGAGGATCATGAGCGCTATGACGCCTTGGCCATTTGGCGGACATTCGTAGACGTCGTGGCCGCGGAAACCTGTCTTTATCGGCGTCACATATTCGCCCCTGGCCCCCATGAAATCATCCAGTGTGTGCAAACCGCCGAGGCTTCGCAGGCGCGAAACCATGTCCTCGGCAACCTCCCCCATGTAGAAGGCGTTGCGTCCATCCGTAGCTATCTTGCGGAATGTTGCGGCGAGTTCTGGTTGCCGGTGCACCTCGCCGATCCTCGGCGCCCGCCCCCCAGGGAGAAAGATGCGTTTTGCGCCAGGATCGGCGGAAAGCAGCGCCGCCTCCTGTTCCCAGTCGAAATGCACGCGTGGGGAGATGGCGTAGCCGCTTTCGGCGAACTCGATCGCAGGAGCGAAAAGCTTGCCCAGCGGCAGTTTTCCATGATCGGCGTTGAGCTGGGTCCAGGCGTCCACCGCTCCGGGAACCGTTACCGCATGCGGTGAGTGACGCTCGATTTCTGTGATGCCCTGAGATGCATACCAATCGGCTGTTGCAGCCGCAGGGGCACGGCCGGATCCGTTGTAGGCGATGATCTCGCTGGACCCTTCTTTCGACATTAGGACGAAACAGTCTCCGCCGATGCCGGTAGACCCCGGTTCGACCACGCACTGTACGGCGCTGGCGGCGATGGCCGCATCGAGTGCGTTGCCCCCCGCCTCCAGAATCCGAACGGCTGCAAGCGTGGCCGACGGATGGGACGTCGCAGCCATGCCATGCCGTGCGACCACGACCGAACGGCTTGGTTTCTCGAAATCTCTCATACGCGAAAAACTCCCTAGAACGATTGCAGTGAGCGCCAGCCGATCACGCTGGACTGGTCGCAAGGCCCGATGCCGGGCGCAGATGCCGTGACAGATTGTATTCGAGCCGGCCCAGTGTCCGGGTGATGATGAAATTGAGGATCAGGTAGATAGCGCCGGCGCAGACGAAAACTTCCATGGCCCGGTAGGTTTGCGAAATGATGCCCTGGGCGATGCCGGTGATTTCCATCAGCGTAACGATGGATGCAAGTGAGGTTCCCTTGACCATCAAAATGATTTCGTTGCCATAGCTTGGCAAAGCCTGGCGCAGTGCGATCGGCAGGACGATGCGGCGCAAGGTCATCAGTCGCGTCATGCCAAAGGCCTGCGCCGCCTCAATCTGGCCGGACGGGACCGACTGCATGGCGCCGCGGAGGATTTCACTGCCATAGGCTGCGGTGTTGAGGGTTAGCGCGAGGATGGCACACCAATAAGGTTCGCGGAAAAGGCCCCACAAACCAAGTTCCTGCAATGTCGGCCGAAACTGGCCAAGGCCGTAGTAAATCAGGAATATCTGGACCAACAGGGGCGTGCCGCGAAACACCGCGACGAAACCCTTGATTGGCCCGTAAATCAAGGGCTGGCGGAGGCGCTGGGCCAGCGCCAAAGCCAAGGCGAGGATGGCGCCGAGCAGGATGGACGTGCCGGCAAGCTCAAGCGTCAGCGGCAGGCCGGCAAGCAGCGTTGGCAATATTTCAGCGAAAAAGGCGAAATCCATTACACCCCCCGAATGCCCCGAAGCGCGCGGCGTTCAGCGCGCTTGAACAGCAATCCCGTCGCTGAGGCGATGGCCAGGTAGAGAGCGGCGGCAGCCATGTAGAAGAGAAACGGCTCGCGGGTCGATCCAGCCCCGATCTGTGCCTGGCGCATCAGTTCGACAAGCCCGATTACCGAAATCAGCGCTGAATCCTTGAGCACCAGTTGCCACACATTCCCTAGCCCCGGGATGGCGTGACGCATAAGCTGGGGTGCGATCACCCGGCGCAACATGAGCGCAGGCGGCATGCCATAGGCGCGCGCTGCTTCGATCTGACCGCGGTCGATGGCGATGTAGGCACCGCGGAATACCTCCGCCTGATAGGCACCCGAAATTATGCCGATTGCCGTTGTGCCTGTGGCGAAAGCCGGCAATCCAAGGAAGCCCTGGGCGCCAAACCAATGGCCAACCGCAGTCAGCGCCATGCTACCGCCGAAATACAGGAGATAGATGGTCAAGAGGTCGGGAACGCCCCTGAATACCGTGGAATAGGCATCGGCGAGCAAGCCGAGGGAGCGCGACCCGCTGACCCGGGCCGCAGCTGCCAAGGCGCCGATCACCGAGCCGACCATAAATCCGGCGACCGAAAGCAGAAGCGTTACGAACGCAGCGCTGAGCAGCGCCACCGCCCAACCGCCGTCGCCAAACCCTAGCAGACGAACGCTATCCAGCATCGGCTAGTTCGCGCTCCGGGAAGGGCTTCTCACTTGGGCGGCGTGACGTCGGCCTTCAGCCATTTCAGCGAAAGCTTTTTGATGGTGCCGTCGGCAATGGCTTCATCGATCGCCTTGTTGAACATCGCCTTGAGCACGGTATCCTGCTTGCGCAGCCCTGCCCCAGTGCCCCGTCCGAAAACCCCGCCGAGAAAGCCGGGACCAGCGACCGTGTAGCCTGAGAATTCCGGCTTGGCCAAGGTTGCCGCCAAAGCGGTCTGCTGTGCAAACAGGGCATCCACACGGCCGGCCGCGAGATCGAGGTCGTGCTGTTCCGTGGTTTTGTACTCGCGGATTTCGACGGCGCCGTCGAAATACTTTTTCAGGAACTCCAAGTTCGCCGTCGCAGCCTGGACGCCGACGATCTTGCCGGCGATCAGCGGCTTGATCTTGTCGATTGCCGCCTTGGCAGGGGCCTCGTCTTCCAGTTTTATCTTCTCGGTCGAACCGGCCAACGCACCGAGCGCGCTGTCCTTCGCCACGGCGAACCCGGAAGGATCGATCGCATAGGGTTGAGTGAAGTCTATGACTTCAAGTCGTTTGTCGGTGATAAACATGCTCGCCATGATGACGTCGAACTTGCCAACTGTCAGCGCCGGGATGAGCCCATCCCAGTCCTGCGTAATGATGGTGCATTCAATTTTCATACGCTCACAGAGATTGCGCGCGAGCTCGACCTCCATGCCGTCAGGCTTTCCATCAGCGGTGGTAAAGTTCCAGGGCGCATAGGCGCCCTCCGTCGCTATGGTGATCTTCTTTGGCGCATCCTCGGCCGAAGCCGACAAAGCGGCAGCTAAGCTCAATCCGGCCGCAAGACATGCAATGGGTAATAGTTTCATGGTTCTGTTCCCCTTTTTTTCGGCCCTGCGAGGGCACTTTGTAGAAATCGAATATCCCTCTTGCCCGACTACCTCAACGTCGGCTCGGGCTCGCGAACTCGGCCAGCAGCGGCGCCGTGTCGAGAATGTGTCTGCGCATCACGGCTTCGGCAGCTTCGGCATCGCCGCCGCGTAGCGAATCGATCACTGCCGAATGCTCCTCCGCGGCGCTGAGCGGTTTTTCGACATAGTCGAACCAGATGCGCAGATAGGGCTCGATGGTCACATGCAGGGATGCGATTTGCCGAATAAGCTTCGGGCGGCCGCTTAGATTGCAAATGTAGCCGTGAAATTCCTGGTGCCGTGTCACCCAATCAGCGCCGCCGGCAGCGCCACTGCGCTCCATCCGGGCCAACAAGCGCTCAAGTTCGGCAATGGTTTCGGTGTTCATCCGAGGCATTGCCAGGCGAACGGCAAGCCCTTCCAGTACCGAGCGAATCTCGAATGTCTCGTAGATCTCGTCCAGCGTCAGACCAGCGACGATACAGCCACGATTGGGGCGGATCACCACCAGCCCGTCGACTGCCAGCCGCTGGAAGGCCTCCCGCACAGGCATCCGGCTCATGCCGATCTCGGCCGCGATCTCTTCCGGGATGAGCCGGTCGCCTGCACGGTAACGCCCGAGGCGTATTGCAGACTGCAGATGCAGAAAAGCTTCCTGCTCCGCAGTGGCCGGCGTCTGGGCGTAGGGAATTGCCGAATGGCTCATCTGGGGATCTTTTTTGCTGAATTTTCTGATCAACGCAAATTGGATTTTTGTATCCACAAATACAATAGAGTTCTGTCGCGCAGTCAAGGCAAATCGTCAAGAGCCCTTAGATGTTTGATCCCAGGCTTTGATGGCGCATACTTTTCGTCCGAATCAAAGGATGCGCTATGGGCCATGTTCTTCATGGGAGCGCCACGACGACAGAGGCGATCCGTCGAGCGATACAGCATAGTCAGAGAGCCTGAGGGCGCTGGCGAAGCGCTACGGCATCAATCAGAAGACGGTTAGGAAGTGGAGGAACCGGACGTCGGTCGCCGATCTTCCGACTGGCCCCAGAGATCCGAAGTCGACAGTGCTATCGACTGAGGAAGAGGCGGTCATCGTCGCCTTTCGGCGTTATACGCTGCTGCCACTGGACGATTGCCTCTATGCTCTCCAACCGACGATCCCGCATCTGTCGCGGTCATCCTTGCATCGCTGCCTGCAG
>NZ_JAMYSB010000030.1:0-72488 GCF_040321695.1 Mesorhizobium sp. M0292 | reverse complement strand
CCCACCTTCCCGGGCGCCCCCCCCCCCCTCACGCGCGTCATGCAATGGCCTACCCATACCCACCCTCTGCGCTATACCGCGCGCATGCCCGCCAACCGGGGTGCGGTGCCCCCGGGCGTCGCCACACCGAACCAGATCGCCGATCAGCTGCAGGACTGGTTCGAGGCAGGTGCCGCCGACGGCTTCAACCTGATGTTCCCGCTGCTGCCGGAGGATTGGGTGAATTTTGCCGAGCAGGTCGTGCCGGAACTGCAGCGCCGCGGCGTATTCCCCACCGAATATGCGCCGGGGACGCTGCGGGACCGTTTCGGCCTGGCGCGGCCGGCCAACCGCTTCACCGAACAGCGCGACAATGTGCGCGCCGTATCCTGACTTGGAGCAATTGGTATGACCGCAGCGCCAAAACTCCAGCCCCGCGAAGCCACGGCTCCGCAGCTCATCAATGTTCTGCACAGCCCCAAGCGCATTCGGGTCAAATTCGCCGGCCGCACCATCGCCGACAGCCGCAACGTCCTGGTGCTGCGCTCCAACCATTTCCTGCCGATCTATTTCTTCCCGGCCTCGTCGGTGGACCGCTCGCTCTTGAAGCCGTCCGAGCATAGCCAGCCCCATCCCGTCGGTGGCGAAACCACCTATTGGAACCTGGAGACGGGAGAAAAAGCTTCGCCCAACGCGGCCTGGTCGTTTGTCGCGCCGCCGGATGAAAGCCTGTCGCCGCTGGCCGGGCGTATCGCCTTCACCTGGAAGGCGGTCGACCAATGGTTCGAGGAGGAAGAACAGGTCTTCGTCCACGCCCGCGATCCATACGCACGCATCGATGTGCTGCAGAGTTCAAGTCACGTCCAGACCTGGTTCGACGGCGAAGTGATCGCCGAAAGCCATCGCCCGGTGCTTCTGTTCGAAACGCATCTGCCGACGCGTTTCTACCTGCACCCGGACGATGTCAGGCTCGACCGGCTGACCGCTTCGGACAGCACGACGCGCTGTCCCTACAAGGGCATCGCCTCCTACTGGTCGGGCCGGCGCGCCGACGGCTCGGTGAGCCCTGATATCGCTTGGAGCTACCGCGATCCCATTGCCGAAATGCCCAAGATCAAGGGCCTCATCGCCTTCTACCCGCAAGCCGTCGACCGCATCCATCTCGACGGCGAACCAGTCGCTTAAGCCATTCAACAGTCATTTCAGACAGGGGTTTCAAAATGACCAAACGCAACGACATCGATACGCTTCGCAATCTGTCCGGCGACATCTGGAACGTCGCCGTCGATGAGCACCAGGCCGGCTTCCTCAAGCGCCGCGATCTCCTAAAATACGCAGCCTTGATCGGCCTCACCGGCTTTGCCGCCTCGCAGGGACTTGCTGGTTTCGGCACGGCGCGCGCTGCCGGCGCCGGCGGCACGGTCCGCGTTGGGCTCGGACAGCCGACCAAGGCGATCGATCCCGTCTCCATCACCGATCCGGCCAGCATCGGCGTCATCAGCCAGGTCGGCGAATATCTCATCCTCGACGATCCCAAGGACGGTCTGCAGCCCAAGCTCGCTCTGTCGTGGGAGGCCGACGAGACCGCCAGCCGCTGGACCTTCAAATTGCGGCCGGGCGTGAAATTCCACGACGGCCGCACCGTCACCGCCAAGGATGTGGTGGCGAGCTTCGAGCGGCTGGTCGATCCGGCCAGCGGTTCGTCCGCTTTGTCTGCCTATAAGGGCATCCTGTCCAAGGGCGGCGCCAAGGTCGTCGACGACCAGACAGTCGCCTTTGATCTCGACGGGCCCAACAGCAACTTCCCCTTCTATGTCTCCTCCGACGTCTACAACGCCGTAATACTGCCGGCCGACTATGCCGGCGATTTCGAAAAGAATTTCAACGGCACCGGCCCGTTCAAGCTCGAATCCTTCCGCCCCAAGCAGGGCGCCAGCTTCGTGCGCAACCCTGACTATTGGGGCGACAAGGCGCTGCCCGACCGCGTCGAAATCAAGTTCTTCGACGACGAGCAGGCGCAGGTGCTGGCGCTGCAGGCCGGCCAGCTCGACGTCATCCCGAGCACGACCCGGCTGGAATTGGCGATCGAGGGCAATCCCAACTTCAAGCTGCTCAGCGTGCAGGCAAGTTCGCATGACGAGGTGCATCTGCGGACCGACCAGGCGCCGTTCACCGACAAGCGCATTCGCCGCGCCTTGGCGCTCACCATCGACCGCGAGGCGGTGGTCAAGGGCTTGCTCAAGGGCCGCGCCATCGTCGGCAACGACACCCCGTTCGCGCCGATCTTCCCCTCGGCCGATCCGTCGGTGCCGCAGCGCAAGCAGGACATCGCCGAGGCCAAGCGCCTGCTTGGCGAAGCCGGCGTGCCGAACGGCTTCCCGGTGACGCTGACCACCGAGCGCGCCTATGACATTCCCGATTATGCCGTGCTGATCCAGAATTTTGCCAAGAAGGCCGGCATCGACATCAAGCTCAACGTGCTGCCGCAGGACGCCTATTATGGCTCGGCGAAGTTCGGCTCGTCGCCATGGCTCGATTCCAATCTCGGCATTACCGATTTCGGACATCGCGGCACGCCCGACATCTTCCTCAACGCGACGCTGAAGAGTTCGGGCGCCTGGAACGCCGCGCATTTCAACAACCCGGCCTATGACGGGCTGCTGCTCGAATACGGCAAGGCCCGCGACCTTCAGGCGCAACGCCTTGCCGCGGGCAAGATCCAGACCTTGCTGCTGGATGAGACGCCGCTGATCATCAGCTACTTCTCGCAATACAGCCGGATCGTCTCATCGAAGGTCGAGGGCGTCCGCTTCACGGCAATCTCGCATCTGCTGCTCGACCGCGTGACGTTCGCCCAGGCATGATTGCGAGACGTCCAGCCACTCCGGGCACCGGAATCCGATGCTGACCGGCCGCACTGTGTCGGTGCGGGCAGCCTCGCTTCTGCTCACGCTGTGGTTGGTCAGCATGCTGGTGTTCTTCGCCGGGCAGGTTCTGCCCGGCGATGTCGGCCGCCTCATGCTCGGACCGTTCGCCGATGCCGAGGCCGTCGCGGCGCTGAACAGGCAGCTCGGCGCCGACCAGCCGGTGCTCGTGCAATACTGGCACTGGTTCAGCAGCGTGCTGTCAGGCGACTTCGGCACCTCCCTGTCGCTGCGTTTGCCGGTGGCGCCCTTCGTTCTGGAAAGCTTCAAGCGCTCGGCGGCCCTTGCCGGAATTATCCTCGTCTTTCTGCTGCCGCTGGGCATCGGCGCCGGCATCGTCGCCGGTCTCAACCAGGGCCGCTTTATCGACCGCCTGATCGTACTCGCCGGCGTGTCCTTCGGCATTGTCCCGGACTTCGTCTCCGGCCTGCTGTTGCTCATCGTCTTCGGCCTGTGGCTGAACTGGTTCCCGATCACCGGCGCTGCTCCCGATGGCGCCGGGCTCTGGGTCAGTGGCTATTACCTGATCCTGCCGGCGCTGCCGCTGGTGCTGAACCTTGCCGGCTACATCGCCCGCATGACGCGGGCCGGCGTGATCGAGGCGCTGGCCGCCGACTATACGCGCACCGCCGTCCTGAAGGGCCTCGAGCGTCGCGAGATACTCATCCGGCACGTGCTGCGTAATGCGCTGACGCCGACCATCGCCGTGCTCGCGACCCAGACCGGTTACATGCTGGGTGGTCTGGTGGTCATCGAAGCGCTGTTCGGCATACAGGGCCTCGGCAACCTTGTCCTCAACGCCGCGAAGGCGCGCGATTTCCCGATGCTCGAAGCCGGCGTGCTGGTCATGGCGACCATCTTCGTGCTGTCGGCCGCGGCAGGCGATCTCGTGAATGCCTTGCTCGATCCGCGGCAGCGCCGCCGTGTCTCGCCATGATGGAACTGATGGAATTGCCGGAGCGCCGTACGCTGCGCTGGCGGGCAGCAAGTCGCATCCGCGAGACTGTTTCGCAGCTGCCGCCCTCGGTCATCATCGGCTCGCTGATCCTGCTGTTCTGGGTCGGCTGTGCCGTGTTCGGCAGCCTGTTTGTGCCCTACGATCCCTATGCCGAGGATTTCCTCGTCATGCTGGCGCCGCCCGACGCGGCGCACTGGTTCGGCACCGACCAGCTCGGTCGTGACGTGCTGTCGCGCATCGTCGTCGGCTCGCGTGACATCCTGCTGGTCGCGCCGGCAGCAACCCTGCTCGGCGTAGCCGCCGGCAGTGTGCTTGGCCTCGTGCTCGGCTATTTCGACGGGCTGATCGACGCCATCGGCGCCAGGCTGCTCGACACGCTGATGGCTTTTCCCTTCATCGTGCTCGTCACCATGACGCTGGTCGCGCTCGGGCCGTCCAACCTCACCGTCATCCTGGTGATCGGCATCGCCTATGCGCCGCTGGTGGCGCGAACGGTGCGCGCCGCCGTGCGCGAACAGCGCGACCGCGACTATGTCAGCGCCGCCCGTCTCGGCGGCGAGAGCGCTCTTGCCATCATGTTCCTCGAGATCCTGCCCAATGTCAGGGAAACCATCCTCATCGAGCTGGTCACAAGGCTTGGCTACGCCTTCTTCTCGATCGCGACGCTGAGCTTCCTAGGCCTCGGCATCCAGCCGCCTTCCGCCGATTGGGGGCTGGCCGTTGCCGACGGCTACGGCTTCCTGACCGGCGGCAAATGGTGGGTGGTGATCTTCAACTCGGCGGCCATCGTCTCGCTGGTCATGGCCACTAATCTGATCGCGCAAGGCATGGGGGCCTTCGAAAACAGCGACCGGTGAAGATCGGCGCTCACCAAAGCTGACGCGCAATCGCGGACCGTGCGCTAAAATCGTTCCTCGTGATTCGGCTCTGACAGGGCCTCAAAGCAAGGAACGGCATGAGCAAGGCCCTCATTACATTCGCATTGGTCGCGGTGCTCACCGCATTGCTCATGGCGCTCAGCCTGGCGGTCGCCAGGCACGGCTATCCCTATGGCGCGATCGGGGTGAGGCGGCTGGACGGCATCGCCGATGCCGGGTCGTTCCTGCCACTCGCCGCCGTCTATTTTTTCGGCGCCATGCTGATGATGATCCTGCCGATCCGCGCCGCCGGCATCGTCTTGACCCATGCTGCGGATGCGCTGTTCTGGGCGGTGATTGCCCTGTTCGCCACAATTGTCGGCTGTCTCGTCGCCCGCTGGGCTTTCGGCCAGAGCAGCGTGCTGTGGGCGCTCCTGAACTGGCGTTTCCTGTTCGCCGCGGCCATCGTTGGCAGCCATTTCACCATGAACGAGCTGCGCCGCAACATCCTGCTCAGGAGCTTGTTCTTCGTCATCTTCGCCGCGGCGACGCTGGCTTGCCTGTTCTGGACTTTTCCGACCTGACAGGGCCGCTTCATATTGTCCATCTTGAGGTCGCGGCTTTCATAGCCGCGCGCCATCGGCTATCCAGTCCGCAGCTAGATTTCAGCCCTCACAGTGTCGTCATTTGTCTGATAAATATTCAGGCGTACGGCACCCCCAGCGAACCAATACAAGGAAACCGCGACATGAGCCTGTTTCGTAAAAATCTGATCGATGGCGAGTGGGTGGGCGAGGCCGGCTCGCGCAACATCAATCCCTCGAACACGGGCGATGTCGTTGGCGAATATGCCTCGGCGGGCGCCGAACAGGCAAAGCAGGCCATAGCGGCGGCCAAAGCCGCCTTCCCGGCCTGGTCGCGTTCGGCGCCGCTGGTGCGCCACGCCGTGCTGAAAAAGGCGTCGGACGAGATCATGGCGCGCAAGGACGAGATCGGCCGCGCGCTGTCGCGCGAAGAGGGCAAGACGCTGGCCGAGGGCATTGGCGAGACCATCCGCGCCGCCCAGATCTTCGACTTCTTCGCCGGCGAGACGCTGCGCCTGTCGGGTGAATTGGTGCCCAGCGTTCGCCCGGGCGTCGGCGTCGAGATCACCCGCGAAGCCGTCGGCGTCGTCGGCATCATCACGCCGTGGAATTTCCCCATCGCCATTCCCACCTGGAAAATCGCGCCGGCACTCACGCATGGCAACACCATCGTCTTCAAGCCGGCCGAACTCGTCCCCGAAAGCGCCTGGACCATTGTCGACATCCTGCACCGCGCCGGCCTGCCGAAAGGCGTGCTCAACCTGGTCATGGGCAAGGGCTCGGTGGTCGGCCAGGCCATGCTCGACAGCCCCGACCTCAACGCCATCACCTTCACCGGCTCGGTCGGCACCGGCAAACGCGTCGCCGCGGCAAGCGTCGAGCACATGCGCAAGTTCCAGCTCGAAATGGGCGGCAAGAACCCGATGGTTGTGCTCGACGACGCCGACCTCGCCACGGCTGTCGAGTGCGCCATCAACGGCGCCTATTTCTCGACCGGCCAGCGCTGCACGGCATCGTCGCGCCTGGTGGTGACCGAGGGCATTCACGACCGCTTCGTCGCCGCGCTCAAGGAGCGTCTGGAAAAACTCGTCGTCGGCGATGCGCTTGATGCCAAGACCCAGATCGGGCCCGTCGTCGATGCGAGCCAGCTGAAGCAGGACGAGGATTACATCGCCATCGGCAGCCAGGAAGGCGCCAACCTTGCCTTCGGCGGCGAGCGGCTCGATCGCGAAACGCCCGGCTTCTACCTCCGGCCGGCGCTGTTTACCGAGAGCACCAACGCCATGCGCACTTCGCGGGAAGAAATCTTCGGGCCGGTAGCCAACGTCATTCGCGTCAAGGACTATGACGAGGCGCTTGCGGTTGCCAACGACACCCCCTTCGGCCTGACCTCCGGCATCTGCACCTCTAGCCTCAAGCATGCCACGCATTTCCGGCGCAATTCCGAGGCCGGCATGGTGATGGTCAATCTGCCGACCGCCGGCGTCGATTTCCACGTCCCGTTCGGTGGCCGAAAGGGATCGAGCTACGGCCCGCGCGAGCAGGGCCGCTATGCCGCGGAGTTCTACACCACGGTGAAGACAGCCTATACATTCGCCGGCTGATCGACGGGTGACCCGATGGCAGCGGCGAAAGAGGCCCTGACCTGGCTCAACCCGCCGCCGCACCATGCCTTCGGCGATGGCATCGTGCATGTGCGCACCGGCGGGGAAACCGACTTCTGGCGCGAAACCTTTTACGGTTTCTGGCGTGACAATGGCCATTTCCTGTATCGGCCGGTCGAGGGTGACTTCAGCGCCGAAGTCACCGTCAAGGGCGACTACAAGGTGCTCTACGACCAGGCCGGGCTGATGCTGCGGCTGAGTGAAACGCACTGGATCAAGGCCGGCATCGAATACACCGACGGGCTGGCTTACTTTTCGGTGGTGGTCACCAACGACACCTCGGACTGGTCGCTGCTCAGCATTCCCACCGGCCCCGACGGCGTGCGCATCCGGCTGACCCGCCATGCCGAGGCGATCCGCATCCAATATCTTGATACCACCGATGGCAAGTGGAAGCCGGTGCGGCTGGCTTATTTCCCGATCTCCAAATCCGTCGATGTCGGCATGATGTGCTGCTCGCCGCAGCGCGAAGGGTTTGAGGTAACATTCTCCGGCTTTACTGTCGGCCCGCCGATTTCCAGGCAATTGCACGACTGACGGCCATATCGATGGCGGACTAACCGTCTGCCTGATGCTGGAAGAACTGCAAAAACAGCTCCCGTTCGGTGGTTATGTCGAGCTTCTCGTAGATGCGGCGGCGGTGGTTCTTCACCGTGCCGACGGCGATGCCGAGCCGTTCCGCGATGTTGGCGGTCGGATGTCCCGCCAGGATCAACTGCACCAATTCCCGCTCGCGCAGCGACAGCTCCGGCCACAGGCTCGCCGGGATGGTCGGCTCCTGCCGGGGCGAGGCGCCGGGGCCGGTCGGCGCCCATGTGCGAGAGAACTCGGTGCCGCGCGCCTTGATGTCGAGCGCATGCAAGGCCCCGAACACCGGCAGCCGCTCGTCCAGCAGGGCGATCTCGCTCTCCTTGAAGGTGGAGGTCGAGCGGTCGAGGAAGATGCCGAGGCACCAGTCGCCGCCATCGGCCAGCATGATGCCGACCTCGTCGCAGATCTCCGACTGCGCCAGGAAGCCGGCTATGTACTGGCCCCGTTTGGCTTCGTCGTCGGCAAGCCGCTTCAGCGGCAGGATGCCCAGCCGGCGTTCACGCCGCCACGAGGCATAGAACGGGTCGAAGACGTAGTAATTGTCGAGATAGCGCCGGACCATCTCGTCGGAGAAGCGCCGGTGCTTGATGAATTCCGGCGTCTGCGTCGCCGAATATCGGGTCACGGTGACGAGATCGTGCTCGATATCGGCTCCGATCAGGTCAATCAGGCAGTCGACATGCCTGTCCGTACCGGCGGCGGCAATCGCCCTGGCGAGCGGCCCCCAGATATTGCCCATGCGCATGCCCTTTTCTCGGCGATCCCGGTCCGGCAGTCATTGTGTCTTTTGGCATATGGCGCAAGGCCGCCCAAGGGATCTAGCTTGAGCCATCCTAGAGCAATCCTGAGGCGACCGTGACCCAACCCAACCTCACCAGCCCCATCGTCGGCAATCCAATCGTCATCGGCATCGACGCCGGCGGCACCATGACCGACACGATCCTTGTCGACCAGGACGGCCACTTCAAGATCGGCAAGTCGGCAACCACGCCGAAGAACGAGGCCGAGGGTTTCCTGGCCTCGGCCGAGGATGCGGCCGATGCCTGGGGCATCTCGCTGGAGCAGCTCTTTTCCGGCGTCAACGTCGTGCTCTATTCCGGCACCGGCATGCTCAACACGCTGCTGTCGCGCACCGGCCGCCGACTCGGCCTGATCACCACCAAGGGTCTGGAAGACATGATCCTGATGGGCCGCGGCCTGCAGGCCTGGGCCGACTATTCCTATGCCGACAGGCTGCATGCGGTCACCCACCACCATCCCGATCCGCTGGTGCCACGCCGCCGCACCCATGGCGTCACCGAGCGCATCGACCAGTTCGGCGACATCGTGCTGCCGCTCTACGAGCATGAGGTCGCGACTGCAGCCAGGAAGCTGATCGCCGACAAGGTCGAGGCGATCTGCATCATGACCATCTTCTCGCACGTCAATCCGGTGCACGAGAAGCGCATCGCCGAGATCTGCCGCGAGGAAGTGCAGAAGGCCGGCGCCGACATTCTCGTCTACACCAGCCACGAAGTCCGCCCGGTCATTCGCGAACAGTCGCGGCTGAACTCGGTGCTGATCGAGGCCTACGCGACGTCGCGCGGCCGCAAGCAGCTTAGGGGTATCGAGGACGTCTCGAAGAAATACGGCTTCAAATACGGCGTGCAGACTTTGCTCTCCTTTGGCGGCCTGACCTCGATCAATCATCCGCGCCTGCACGAAACCATGATTTCGGGCCCGATCGGCGGTATTCTCGGCGCGGCCTATGTCGGCAAGCTCATCGGCAACGACTCCCTGATCTGCTCGGACATGGGCGGCACCTCCTTCGACATGGGCGTCATTTCGCGCGGCCAGACGCGGATCGAGAACGAGCCGCTGATGGACCGTTTCAAGCTCAACGTGCCGACGTTGCATCTCGACACGATCGGCGCCGGCGCCGGCATGATCCTCAAGGTCGACCCGCTGACCAAGAAAGTCTCGCTCGGGCCGGAAAGCGCCGGTTCCGACCCCGGCCCCATCTGCTTCGCCAAGGGCGGCACTGAACCCACCATCGCCGATTGCGACGCCATACTAGGCCGCCTCAACCCGTATTATTTCCTCGGCGGCAAGGTCGTCTTGCAGGTCGAGAAGGCGCGCAAAGCGTTTGAGGAAAAATGCTCCAGCATCCTTGGCGTCGGGGTCGAGGAGGCTGCCGAAGGCATGATCGACATGCTGGAAGCCGATGCCAACAACGCGCTGCGCCGGGTCATTTCCGGCCAGGGCATCCATCCCTCGGAATTCACGCTGCTGTCCTATGGCGGCTCGGGTCCGCTGCATCTGGCCGGCTGCTCCAGGGGCATCGGCTTCAAGGACATCATCACCTTCCAGTTTGCCGCCGCCTTCTCGGCCTTCGGCTGCACCACCGCCGATTTCATGCGTCGGCATTCGGTGTCGACGCAGCACGACATCGGCGCCCGCGCAAGCGATAGCGAGCTGCTCGCTTTCGGCAAGAAGGTCACCGACGTCTGGAATGATCTCACCAAGGCGGCGGTCGACGAGATGATCAGCGACGGCCATATCAGAGACAAGATCAAGACCGTGCCGTTCCTGATGATGCGCTACACCGGCCAGCTCGAGGATGTCGAGGTCATGGCGCCGCTTGCCGAGGTCAATTCGACCGACGACATGCGCAGGGTCATCGACGAATTCGAGGCGGTCTACGCCAAGGTCAACCACCGCGTTTCGCGCTATGGCGAAGCCGGCTTCACCATCACCGAGCTCGGATTGATCGCCACCGCCGACAAGGTCAAGCCGGTGCTGCTCAAGCGCCCGCTCGGCAGATCGGACCCGGCGGCCGCCCACAAGGGTGTGCGCGAGGTCTATATCGGTGGCCGCTGGCACAAGGCCAATCTCTACGAGATGGACCTACTGCAGCCCGGCCATGAGGTGATCGGTCCGGCCATCATCGAACATCCCGCCACCACGCTCGTTGTTCATCCGCAGGACCGTGTCCACGTCGATGAGTGGACGCTGCTGCATTACACCCATTCTTGAAAGGGCACCGCCATGTTGGACAAACCTGCCTCGGCCCTGCGCCTTCGCGAACGATTGCTCGATTCAGAACGGCTGATGGAAGAGACCGGCTGCTATGACGGCATCACCGAGCTCACGCTACGCAACCAGGACCCGCTGAAGTTCGAGACGCTGCACACCAAGCTGCGCGCCTATTGCGTCTCGGCCCGCGAAATGGCCCGCCGCATCTCGGCCTCGCCCGGCGTGCGCGAAGTCGGCGAAATGGTGGTGGCGATCTATACGCCCGAGGGCGATGCGATCGCGCTGTCCAACGGCATCATGGTCCACGTCCACACGATGAGCCGCTTCATCAAATGGATGATCGAGAACAATTACGAGGAAAACCCGAAGATCCGCGAAGGCGACATCTTTGCCAACAACGATGCCTTCATCGGCACCGTGCAGGTGCCCGACGTCATGGACGTGGTGCCGATCTTCCATGAAGGCACGCTTGTCGGCTGGGCAGGTGCCGTCTGCCATGAGCTCGAGGCCGGCGGCATCACGCCCGGCGGCGACGTCTGCCTGGCGCAAGAGCGCTTCACCGAAGGCCTGTTCGTCTGCGCCGAAAAGATCGGCGAGAATGACGAGATCCGCCGCGACTACGTCATCCGCTGCGAGCGCAATCTGCGCATGCCGATCTACTGGGTGCTGGACGAGAAGGCCAAGGTCGCCTCCTGCATCGACATGCGCGAAAGCGTCAAGCAGCTGATCTCCGACATCGGCCTCGACTACTGGATGAAGGTGTCGAAGGAGTTCATCGAGGAGGGCCGTCGCGCCCAGCTCGCCCGCACCCGCCAACTCACGGTGCCCGGCATCTATCGCGGCCACACCTTCTACGGCCATGTCACGGCGGGCAAGCCCGGCTTCCAGCTGCTTGGCGATCCCGACTGGCTCTACAACATCCCGATCGAGATGGAGATCACCACCGACGGCAAGATCACCATGGACTTCGAGGGCACGCAGCCCTGGGGCTACCATTCGATGAACTGCACGCCGGCCGGCATGGATGGAGGCATGTTCGTCACCTTGACCCAGCACATGAATTTCGAGGGCCTGGTCAATGACGGCGCCTGGATGGCGACCGAGCTGAAGCTGCCGCACGGCACCTGGACCAACCCCGACAATGAGATGGTGGCGACCGCCACATCCTGGGCGCTGCTGCTGCCGGCCTATGGCGTGTTCCAGCGCCTTTTGTCGCGCGGCTTCGTCGCGCGCGGCTTCGTCGAGGAAGCCTTCGTCGGCCAGGTCAACAGCCCGATGATCGAGATGGGCGGCGAAAGCCAGTACGGCACGCCGTTCGGCATGGCGCATTTCGAATGCGCCGCCGCCGGCTCCGGCGCGCTCGCCATCGCCGATGGCCTCGACACCGCCTATGTCGGCTGGAATCCGGAATCCGACATGGGCAACATCGAGGTCTGGGAACAGTCGATGCCGATGGTCTATATCGGCCGCTCGATCATGCCCAATTCGGGCGGCGCCGGCAAATATCGCGGCGGCTGTTCCTTCGTCTCGACCTGGCTGATCAACAAGACCTCGCACCTGCGACTGCACACTTCGGAACACTCCTCGCGGGTATTCGACAATGGCGGCATGTGCGGCGGTTATCCCGCGCCGACCTGCCAGAAGCATCGCGCGGTGCGCAACTCCAACATCCACGAACTGGCGGCAAAAGGCGAACCGCTCGCGCATGCCCCAGGTATCGATCCGCATGTCTCCGACTACGAGAAGAACATCGGCGGCGACCATGCCGTGGTCGAAGGCCCCTACATCACCTCGCCGCACAAGTCGGGGGACATCTTCAGCCATTCCTACAATGGTGGCGGCGGCTACGGCGACGTGCTGGAGCGCGATCCGGTCAAGACCGCCTGGGATGTCGAGAACGGTTTTCTCACCCGCCAGGCGGCGATCCAGATTTTCGGCATCGTGCTGAAGGACGACGCCGAGGGTTATCCGGTTGCCGATATCGACGCCACCGTCGAACGTCGTGCCGCCATGCGCAGAGAGCGTCTGGCCAAGGCGATCCCGGTTTCGGACTGGATCGCTGCCGAACGCGGCCGTGTCGAGAAGGCCGACTTCGCGCCCGAGGTGAAGAAAATGTATGCCAGCGCGATCAAGCTATCGTCGCGCTTCACCAGGGATTTCAGTGATTTCTGGACCGTCGACGCCAGATCGATCTTCATGCCGGGAGCAAAGGCATGACCTCATACAGCAAGGAAGTCCTCGGCGATCTCTCAGCCGGCAAGCTGCCCTGGCCGCAGACAAAGCGCATCATGAGCGCCTACAAGGACGACGACCGCTTCTTCAAGATGCTCGCCGTCTATCAGGACCGTGTCGAATGGAAGGACCCGATCCTGCTGCCGGTCTCGGATCACCTCTTCATCTGCCAAAGCGGCGATGAACGGATCACCCGCTGCGAATGCGGCCACTCCTTCGGCGACTACCGCAAGAACTGGAAGCTCAAGGCTGCGATCAACGTGCGAAACACCGAGGAAGCGCTGCGCGAGATCTATCCCAACAGCGATATCCCCGATCCGCAATGGATGGAAATTCGCGAATTCATCTGTCCACAATGCGGCACCATGCACGAAGTGGAAGCGGCGGCGCCGGGCTACCCGATCGTCCATGATTTCGAGCCAGATCTCGAAGGCTTCTACCGCGAGTGGCTGGGCAAACCGCTTTAGCGAAACTCGATGTTACGGCCGCGTTGCCGGCAAGGTAGCGCTCCTAGCCGGCGACGGACTATGAATAAACGCATCGTACGTCGCATCGGAGACTGCCCACCATGACAGACCTTTCCGGCCGCAGCGCCATCGTCACCGGCGGGTTTTCCGGCATGGGTTTCGCCATTGCTACGGCCCTGGCGCAAGCCGGCGCCAATGTCGCCGTCGGCTCCTACATCGCGCCCGCCGGCGCCGACAGATCCGACGCCGCCTACTATCCCGGCGCCGATGAACTCGAGGGCGTGCGGTTGGCCCTGTCGGCACACGGCACCAGGGTTTGTGCCGCCCATCTCGATGTCCGCGACAGCGAGGTGACCAACCGGTTTGCAGCCGACGTGCAGGCCGCCATCGGCCCGGCCGACATACTGGTCAATGCCGCGGGCACCACCGCCGAACAGCCGGTCTGCGGCCATTCCGACGCGCTGTGGGACAAGATCATCGACACCAATCTCAGCGGAGCGTTCCGCGTCACCCGAGCTGTGCTGCCCGGCATGATCGAGCGCGGCTGGGGCCGTATCGTCAACATCGGCTCGACGGCGGCTTCCGTCGGCTGGAAGGACAACCCGGCCTACTGCGCCTCGAAGGCCGGGCTGCTCGGCCTTACCCGCTGTGTAGCGCTGGAAGGCGCCGCGCACGGTGTCACTTGCGTCATGATCAGCCCGACCTGGGTCGAGACCGAACTGATGCGCCGCAACGTGGCGCAGGTCGTCGAGCGTGAGGGCAAGGGCAGAACCGCCGAGGAAGCGATGGCCGAGATCGCCAAGGGCAATCCCCAGCAGCGCATGCTGCAGCCGCAGGAAATCGCGGCTCTAGCCGTGTTCCTGTGCTCGGATCTGGCCAAGGGCATCACCATGGAAAACATCCAGATCACCGGCGGAGCGCTGTGGTAGCGGCCACAGCTTGTATTTTCGAACGAGCGAGCCGCATTAACGCCATTTGTCGGTTGCATGGTCGTTTTGGCCCTGCCTGCGGCAACTTTACCCCTCGCGGCAAATTTACCATTGAGTGACAGGCATAGAGGTTATATTGTGCACTGCACAATGGACGCCCGCTGATAGGGGTCCGGCAAGGGCAGGTTCCGGCGATCGCGCATGCAAGGGCGGACCTGACGCAGAAAAGCCGACCATGGGCGCTTCAGCCCAGCCGAAAGGCGGCAGCATGAGAAATCCGGTACGGATATGAAGATCCCGAAATCCATTCTGATCGATCCGGACAACAACAAGGCCTATGCCGCCTTCGCCGTTGCGGTGTCGGTCTTTGCCTTCGCCTACTCCACCAATTTCGGCCAGATCCTGATCCTCGCCTACTATCTGGTATGGCTGCCGCTGCTGTTCGTCGATTACCGGCGTTTCGCCCGCGATCTCTCCAGCGCCTGGCTGCCGCTGCTGTTTGCGGCCTATGTCTGCCTGTCGCTGTTCTGGTCGCAAGCGGCCGGCACCAGCGCGCGGGCGGGGCTGCAATATTTCTCCCACATGCTGTGCGCCTACATCGCGGCGCGCACCATCAGCACGCGCACGCTGGTGCTGGGCTCGCTGATCGGCATCTTCATCGTGCTGCTGTATTCGCTGAAGGTTGGCGCCTATGCGCTCGACACTATCGACGGCACCACCAATTTCGTCGGCGCCTTCGGCTCCAAGAACCAGATCGGCTTCTTCGCCTCGCTCGGCATCTTCTTCTGCTTCGCTTTTCTGGCCTTCTACCGGCGCAACTGGATGAGCTTCGTCTGGACCGCGCCGATCATCCTGCTGTCGGTCTATATGCTGGCGATCGCCCACTCGGCGACGTCGGTCGCTTCGCTTCCGGCGGTGATCGGTGTCGTTGCCTTGCTTGCCATGAGCAAGGTTCTGTCACGCCGCTACCGCCGCGTGCTGTTCGTCGTCGGCGCTACGGCGCTGGTGGGCGGTGTGATGGCTGCGCTGAACCTTGGCTTGCTCGATGTCGTGCTCGGCATCTTCGGCAAGGATTCGACGCTGACCGGCCGCACCTATCTCTGGGAACAGGGCTGGGCCGCCGCGCAGCAGCGTCCGGTGCTCGGTTATGGCTATGCCGCCTACTGGATCCAGGGTTTTGCCGATCCGGAACGGCTCTGGGCCGAGTTCTACATCTCCACCCGCACCGGCTTCCATTTCCACAACACCTATATCGAGACGCTGGTCGAGCTCGGCTTCATCGGCGTGACGATGCTGGCGCTGATCATCCTGCGCTCCTTCTGGGGCCATGTTTCGAAGGTGGTGTTCGGTGACTGGAGCGCCGATTCGGTGGTGCTCGCCGGCGCGGTCGGCATGATGCTGATCCGCTCCTTCTTCGAGGTCGAGATCCTCGGCCCCTATTTCATGGCCTCGTTCATCGTCTATTACGGCCTGTTCAAGCTGCGCCCGGTGCCGCTCGCCAGGGCAAGGCGGGCCTATGTTCCGGTGCCGGACGAGAACACCGCCAACGGCCGCATGCCGGCGCGCGTCTGACTTGCTTATCTCAGGCGACGGCGCGCTTGCGCAGCATCAGCCGCTGCAGGAAGCGGCGCAACGGCTCGTCATAGACGCGCGTGGCGATGTCGGCGATGACGATGACCGAAACCGCCATGACGATGCCGAACCAGGGATGATGCGCGAACGGGTCGATCGCTGCGGCCTTGCCCGCCCCGGCGATGATCATCAGCAGCGGCGTGTGGATGATGTAGATCGGGTAGGAAATCCGCCCCAGCCAGCCATAGAGGCCTGACAGGCGCGGCGCCGTCGGCGCAATAGTGCCGACCACCACCAGCGCCGGGAAAACAAAGACGACGCAGGCGAGATCGTAGGCGACGCGCGCGCCGCCGACCGGCGCGATGGCAAAGACAACGAGCGTCAGTGCGATCGCGGCCTCTATCCACCAGCCGCGCCGCAGAAAGCCGAGCCCGCTTTGATAGCGTGTCATGGACCGGCAAAGCAGCACGCCCAGGAAGAACGAGAAACAGACGCGTGGCAGGCCGCTGATGATAGTCGATCCGGTCATGCCGAAGTCGAGGGTGCCGGCAATGATAGAGACGACCACCAGCAACACCAGACTGACGGCGATGAGCGTGCTCAGCACGCGTTTCGTCAGCAGGAAGAAGACGGCGACATAGGCTATGTTGACGATCAGCTCGAAGAACAGCGACCACGACGCGGGGTTGAGCGGAAAGATCGTGTGATAGGCATCGCTGACCAGCGGGATGAAGAACATGCCGGTCGTCAGCATGGTGCCGATCTCGGAGATCGGCATGTATTCCGCCGGAATCAGCCGGTTCTTGACGACGAGATAGAAGAAACCGAGCAGCGTGCCGGCGAGGTAGAGCGGGTAGAGGCGTATCAGGCGGATCGCCACGAAGGTGCCGACGCCCATGCCGTTTTCGATCTTGCGGTCATAGGCATGCGCGATGACGAAGCCGCTGAGCAGGAAGAACAGGTCGACGGCCAAATAGCTCGACGGCAGCACCTTGCCGGCGGCCAGGAACGGCGAGAAGTGGTAGAGCATGACGCTGATCGCCGCGACGCCGCGGATGGCATCGAGATTGAGGTAGACGTGGCGCGGTGCGGCGGGCTGCATGGAATGCCTTCAAGCGGTCGAAAAACGGAAGTTCCCGCCCGCACCCTGGCGCGAACGAGCCGAACTGGTTCCTCCCGCCTCCATCGCGCGGGCCTCGCCGAGCGAGCCCGAGCGCTAGAGCAATTCCGGGAAAAGTGGGAAACGGTTTTCCGTCCGGAATTGCTCCAAACAAACAGGTTACTGGCTGGCCGTCGGCGCCAGCTTCACCTTGATGACGTCGCCCGGCAGCACCGGCGTATCTTCCTTGGCGTCGATCTCGCTGGTCTTGCCGTCCGTCACGCGCACCAGCGAATAGATGAGCGCCGGCTCTTCATTGTGGTTTGTGATGGCGGCGGTCGTGGCCGGGTCCGATGCCTGGGCCATCAGGCCCTGTTGCATGTTGACCCTGAGTGCGGCTTCGTTGAGGTCTGCTTCGACCTGCTGCCGGTCGGCGGCAAGTCTCGAGTTCAACGTGTTCTGGGCATCGATGGCATCCTGCGTCGCCTTGCTGACCGACTGCTTGGCGGTGAGGATCGCCGTCTCATAGTCCAGGATCTTGCCCTGCAGATCGGTGACCGACTGTTGCGAGGAAAGCAGGCGTGCGTTGGCGACCAAGCCCTTTTGCGCCAGCGGACCGATACTGTCCGCCTGCTGCTGCGCCAGGTCGACCTGCTTTTGCTGGTTGACGATCTTTTTCTGCAGCGCCTCGATTTCGGACTGCAGGACCCCTTTCAGATCGTCAAGCGCCTGCAGCTTCAGCTTCAACGCTTTCTGGTCGGAGATCAGGATCTGCATTTCGTCGGCGACGATTGTCGCCAGGCGCGGGTCGCCCTCGACTTCCTTAGGCGCCTCGAAACTCTCCTTGCCGGCGAGATCGGCATCGATGCGGGCACGCTTGACGATCAACCGCACGCGCTGGTCGTCATAAATGTCGAAATTGCCCTTGGCGGTGATCAGATCCTTGCCGAGCTGGGTGCCGAAATCGGCGTTGCGCCGGATGCCGCCGGCGATGCTGATCGCCTTGAGCACGGTCAGCTCCGGCACATAGGGAAACTGGCCCGACGTCTGGATCTCGCCCGAGATGTAGAACGGCCGGAACTGCACCATTTCCACCGAGGCTTCCGGCTTGTCCGACAAGGCAAGCTTGCGCTGCAGGGCGACGCTGATCGCGGTCGCAACCTCCGACGTGGTCTTGCCGGCGGCCGGCAGTTCGCCGACGAACGGCACCGACAAATTGCCGGCTGGACCGACCGAATATTCGCCGTTTACCGCCGACCAGTCACGGAACGTGCCTTCCACCGTCTGCCACTCGGCGACGCGGATGTTGAGCTTGTCCTGCGAGCCGAGCCGGTACTCGTCGGCCATGGCCGGAACCGCGAGCGACAGAGCGAGGCACGTGGCGACGAGCCGTGCCGGCCGCATCGGGCCGGCAAGGCGAAAATACGCTGATATGTCTGTTTTCAACTGAACGTTTCCGATCCGTTTTGGCCCCATCCGCCCGATAGGCCTGCTGCCGAGTGCCTCCTTCGGAACCTGGCAGAATACTATGGCTGCAATGCGAGACCGGCCCATCGCCGAATAGCTTTGGACCGGATTGGCTTCGGGCCGTACCGGCCGATTGCTGACCAGTTGCGGTCGGTCAGTAGGAACCGCGCGACATCCACACCGCAGGCACGGTCTTGAGGATGATGCGAACGTCTTCGAACAGCGACCAGTTCTCGACATAGTGACGGTCGAACGCGACGCGACTGTCATAGGAGACATCGTTGCGTCCGCTCACCTGCCAGAGCCCGGTCAGGCCCGGCCGCGACTTCAAATAATAGACCGCGGCGCTGCCGTAGATCTCAAGCTCGTCACGCACCACCGGGCGAGGCCCGACAAGGCTCATGTCGCCCTGCAGGATGTTGATGATCTGCGGCAGCTCGTCGAGGCTGAGCTTGCGCAGAACGGCGCCGACGCGGGTGACGCGCGGATCGTTCTTCAGCTTGCGGGTCGCGATCCATTCGGCGTTGGCTTCCGGGTTGGCCGCGAGATAGGCGGCCAGCACACGTTCGCCGTCTTCGACCATGGTGCGGAACTTGAGGCAGGGGAAAATCCGCCCACCGCGTCCGATGCGCTTGTGGCCGTAGAAGATCGAGCCGCCGTCGGAAAGCTTGACCAGAAGGGCCACCATCAGGAACAGCGGGCTCAGCGCCACCAGGCCGACAAGTGAACCGAAAATATCGAAACTGCGCTTCAGCAGCCCGCCGATGGGTGGCGGAAAATCTACGCCGACATGCGAAAATGCCGCATTGGCCGACTTGGCAACGTCCCTCATGCAAAAGCTCCATACGTTGAACGGATGGTTTATGCCACGATACCAAAAAAATGCTGCAGCGCAACACACAATTTCCCATATGGCTGAAATAGTCACGTCAGGAATTGACTAAATAATAAACCCTCCTTGCCCAAATTTTGCCCTTTATGGCGGGTTTGTGACGAATAATTAGCAACCGTAGGAAATGTAATGCCTTTTTTCGGCGGGTTTTGGGCAAATCGTCCTTTGCCGCAGAGGGAACGGCTTTAACTGATTTTCGAATCACTGGCTTTGCTAAATTAATCAAGTAAAATACTAATCAACATTGTAGATTCTACTGTAGTATAAAGCGCATGACGAGTTAGGCCACCACCCCTGCGTGTGCATCGCAGCATGGCGGAGTCCAAGCCGCCGCCAAGCCGAAAATTATTGCTGGTTGCCCTTGCCGTCAGTTTCGCGCCTTAATAGAGTCGCAAATTATTCCTGATAGAGTCTGGATGGGTTGGGAAGGCCGGAAGCAACCGGCCGAAAAAGAGCAGCTAAATAAGCTCGCATGGCGAATGGGGAGATACTCGGGTGGGTAAGTCATCGCTTTTGCATGCTCGGGCCGGTTGACGGGCCGCCGAACATGTCATTACCAAAATTCGTCATTGGAATGGTTTTCGCCCTCGCGATCGTGGTCGCGTGGTCCTATGTCGACGGCGCGACGGTCACCACAACGGTGCTTCGCGTCATCGGCTGCGCTGTCCTCATCCAAATCGGTTATTTCCTGCTGGTGTATGTTATGATCGCCAGGAGCGCGCCGACATCGGCCGACAGGGCTCGCGACGCCGAAAGAAGCCTCGGCGCCGACAAGGCGGTTGAAGGCGAGAAGCTCTCGGCGAGGCGCAGCGTGCATTGAGCAGTCTGAAGCCGCAAGGTCGGCCTCGGATCATCTTGCAGCCGGACTCAGCCTGCTTCGGCCGGCTCGGGTTCCGATTGCTCGCCTGAAAGCATTTTCGACAGGCGGCTGCCGGCCTTCGCTTTCAACCTCTGATATTGCCCCACTTCGACGATTCGTCCGTTTTCGACTGCAACCACCCAGTCGGCGAAGGCGATCATCGATGGCCTGTGCGCAATGGTCAGGATCGTCATCGATCCGCGCAAGCCGTCGATCGACTTGGCGATCAGGGATTGGTTCTGCCAGTCGAGCGCGCTGGTCGCCTCGTCGAGAATGAGCAGCGAAGGTTTGCGCAGCAGCGCGCGCGCCAGCGCGATGCGCTGGCGTTCGCCGCCCGAGAGCCGGACGCCGCGGTCGCCGACCACCGTGTCGAGCCGCAACTCCAGCCGCTCGACGAAGTCGGCGCCATGCGCAGCGCGCAGTGCAGTCCACAGCTCCGCGTCACTGGCTTGCGGCGCGGCAAGGCGCAGATTGGCGGCGATCGTATCGTGCAGCAGGAACACGTCTTGCGGCACATACGCCACCTGGTCGCGCCAGCGCCGGCGATTGGCCGCGCCGATCTCGACGCCATCGGCCAGGATCTTGCCCTCGCTCGGTTCGAGCAGGCCAAGCAGCATGTCGGCAAGCGTGCTCTTGCCCGATCCTGACGGACCGATCAGCGCCGTTACCTTGCCGGCGGGAAGGCCAAAGGTCACATCGCTCACCACCGGCTTGCCGCCGGCCTCATAGGCAAAGGAGACATTGCGGATGTTGAGCCCGACATCGAGCGACAGCTTGGCATCCGATTCGAGGTTTGCCGGCTCGCGTTCGGCATCGAAACGCGCCTGCATGTCGCGCATCGAGGCATAGGCCGGCAGATTGATCAGCACCTGCTGCGCCTGCATCTGCATGTCCATGAAACGCGGCGCGATGCGCATGAACACCAGAAGCAAGACTACGATCTCGGCCAGTGAGAGGTTGAAGCGGACCAGGGCGACATAGATGAACAGGCTCAGACCAATGACGCTGGCGACCTGGAACAGCGCGGTGCCGATGGTGCTGTTGCGCACATAGTTGATGTTGTCGGCCTTCATCTTCTCCAGCGTCGCCCGAAGCTGCGCGTAATAGGTCGCCTCGACATTCAGGCTCTTGGCCACCTTGATGCCGCCGAGGAACTCCGAGACCGTTCGGTACTGCTCCTGGCGATTGCTGGTCAAAACCCGGCCGAAGGCGCTGGCTCGTGCCCGAAACGGCTGCAGTGCCAGGAAGGTGACGATGCCGACGACAATGGCAAACGCCGTCATCACTGTCGAAATGAACAGCGAGACAACGAGATAACCCGCCAGAAGCACGGCGATCTGCACCAGCATCAGCAGCGAGAACGCCGCCGACTGCACGCGGTCGATATCGCCGGTCAGCGCATGGTCGAGATCGGAGCTGCGCATGCGCGCGAATATCCCCCACCGCGCCTTGCCGATGCTCTCGAACAGGTTCATGCGCAGGCGATTGATGAAGTCGAGCAGCAGCCGCGCCATGTAGACGGATTTATAGCGGTTGAACGCTGCCTGCAGCGCGACAAGCCCGACCAGCAGGCAAAGCACCGTGGTCAATTGCAGCGTTCCGTCCGGAGCCAGCCAGCGCACCCAGTCGCGGTCAGGCAACCTGACCGCGAAATTCTGCTCGGGTCGCCCGACCAGATGCAGCAGCGGCACCAGAAGCAGGATCGAGATGCCTTCGGTCAGGCTTCCCAGGATCAGGAACAGCAATGCCGTGAAGGTCCTGCGCCCGCCGATCCGGGCCATGGCGGCGCCGAAGCCGGCGACATCGCGGTAAAACGAAAAGCGCAGGATCTGCGATGCGGACATGTCAGTCACCGCGGCCCTTTGTCGGCCGCCAGATCGTTTTCGATCAGGGCGACGGCTTCGCCGATACGGTCGAGCCCGGTGGGCACTTCGAGGCGACAGACGCCGATCTGGCTGGCCAGGGCGGCGCATTGGCGAAGATGTGTCGTGGCAAAATCGCCGACCAGGGCTGGACGGCCGAAACGCGTCACATAGGAAAACTTGATGATTGCCGGCAGGGCGCCGATGCCTGGCAGCGGCGTGATCGCTGCCTTGTCGCTGCGCTCGAGGATATAGATCCGGGTCGCCGGCACCGCGTCTGCCGCAAATCCGGCGTGCAGGCGGTGCTGCATCTTGTCGATCGCCGCATGCACCTGCGGGCGTATCTCTGCCTGGCGGATGGGAAACGCGGCGGCGGCATCGGCGGCGAGCTTCAACTGCGGAAAACCCGGAACGATCATCGGCCGGTCCCTGAGATCGAGCGCCACGACATCGTCGGTCAGCAATCGATGCCCGGCACGGATCATCGCGCTCGCCGTCGTCGATTTGCCGGCGCCCTTGTCGCCCATGAAGACCGCGCTCTTGCCGCCGACCGCAATGGCGCTGGCGTGCAGGATGAGCAGGCCGCGCTGGTGCAGGAGCAGTGCCATGACCGGACCGAGCAGCGGAAACGCCAGCAGCGCGTCGTCGACATCAGGCGCCGGCTCCACCTCGATGCGGCAGGCATCGGTAATCAGGAAGGCGCCGACCGTCTGCCATGCCAGATATTGCTGCCGCGCCTCGAAGCGGAAAGCAGTTCCGGTCTCGGGCGAGGGTTTTGGCAAGTCGATCGGGCCGACTGCAATCACCACATCGACCGCCGCCGGCGCGCTCGGCTCCAGCTCGGGCAATTCGACCTGCGAACCGATCGTCAGGCCATAAGCCCTGTAGAAGCGTTGCGCGCGAGCCTTGGGATGGCCGGCATCGCGGATCGCATCGGCGGTGAGTGGCATGTTGGCCAGTGTCATGCTTGGCTCCCGCGCTGTTGCACCTGCCTTAGCCACAGCGACAACGCGATCGAACGCCAGACATACTGGACATCGGGCAGGGTGGCTTCGTCCGGTTGCCGCGAGATGCGGCCATAGGCGGCTGTCACTTCGGGCAAATTGACATAGGGCGCGATCAGCGCCGCATCCGCTACCAGCACCTTGTCGAGGAGATCACGGTGATTGCCGAGCATGCCTTTGACCAGGTTCGAGGTGAAATCGATCTTGTCGCGCCGCCACTGCACCGCCGGCGGCAGGATACCTTCCATGGCGCGGCGCAGCACCGAGCGGCCAAAGCCCTGGTTCAGCTTTTCCGCGCCGGGCAGCGCCAGGCAGAACTCGACCAGCGGCTTGTCCCAGAAGGGGTAGCGCGGCTCGACGCCGAAATTGGCGGCGGCCTTGTCGAGAACCTCGAAGGCGTGCGGCACCATGCCGTTCGACAGCAGCCAGCGATGGGTCAAGGTCTCGCTGGCGCTGACCGCGGGCGGCATATAGCCGGCCCTGCGGAACCGTTCGACGAGGTCGGTACGCATCGCCAGGTCCGGATTGATCAGGGCGCGCCAGCTCGTCGCCGGCCGCCCAGTGGGATGGCGCCGCAATTTGCCAAGCACGCGGTTCGCGAACCGCTTGATTCTCGCGATGCGCCAGGCCGGCCCGTAAAGGGTAAGGAACTGGTAGTAGAGGCCGAGCATGCCATCGCCATAGGTGTTGGAGGCGCTGCGCAGCTCGCGCCACAGCTCCATCCATTTGCCGGCGTCGGCGAGTTCGTGCAGATGGCCGTGGCCTTGCGAAACCACCTCGTCGCCGCCATGGCCGTCCAGCAGCACCTTCATGCCCTTGGCGCCGGCCGTCCTGTAGATGTCGCGGGTCAGCGACAGGCCGGGGGCCAGGAACGTTTCTTCCTGCTCTTCCAGAATGCGTTCGAATTCCGCGAAGGGCGCGTAGTTGCCGACGGAAATCAAAGTGCCGTCGACCTTCTCCTGTCCAAGCACTGCCTCGATGAAAGGCCGCTCGTCCATCGGCGAACCCCTTTCGAACACCAGCGAGAAGGTCGGCAGCCTCGGCTTGCGCTGCGCGGCATTCTGAAGGCCCGCCACGCAGGCGATCGAGGAGGAATCGAGGCCTCCGCTCAGCATCGCCCCGACCGCCCGCGTGCCGCGCATGCGGTTGCGGACCGATTGCGAAAACAAATGCCGGAATTCCTCGGCCGTATCCGATCGCATCGGCCTTGGCGAGGGTTCGATCTGCCAGTAGCGGCGCAACACCACCTGGTTCCCGGTCACGGTCAGACTGTGGCGCGCGGGCAGACGGAAGATATCGGCATAGGCAGTCGATTGCGGATCGTCGGGCAGCCCGGCGAGGAAGCCGGAAATCTGGTGTTCGCTGATGCGCATGTCGACGCCGCCGACATCGAGGATCGGCCCGATCTCCGAGGCAAAGACGAAACGCCGGTCGCTCGAATGGTAGTAGAAGGGTTTGACGCCGAAATGATCGCGCACGCAAAACAGCTTCTGGCGCTCGGCGTCCCAGATGGCAAAGGCGAAGTCGCCCTGGAGATATTCGGGACAGGCTTCGCCCCAGCGCAGATAGGCGCGCATCACAAGCACGGCGTCGGCAACCGAATTGTCCCGGATGCCGAGCCTGGCCAGCAATTCGTCGCGATTGTCCAGCCGGCAGTCCGCGGTGATTGCGAGCTTGCCGCCGGCCATGGTCAGCGGGCCGGGGCCGGCTTCATCGGTGGTGTTGAGCCAGGCGTGGCCAAGAACGACGCCCTCGTCGATCCACCA
The DNA here is from genome assembly GCF_040321695.1 of Mesorhizobium sp. M0292. Classification (NCBI taxonomy): domain Bacteria; kingdom Pseudomonadati; phylum Pseudomonadota; class Alphaproteobacteria; order Hyphomicrobiales; family Phyllobacteriaceae; genus Mesorhizobium; species Mesorhizobium sp. M0292. Next base: position 47,767 of record NZ_JAMYSB010000030.1, on the reverse strand, counting down.
CGAACTGCCGTCAGGCGCGCGATGCTGCATGCGGGCAAGCATGCGCTGGATGTCGGCCGCGGCGGCCTGCCTGCCTTCCTGCCTCAGCAGAATTCCGGCGACGCCGCTCATCGCTCACTGGCCGTGGTCGACGAGATGGTTAAACCTGCCAAGCGAGCCGCCGAGCACGATGTGGTCGCCGCTGACCAGCCAGGCATGCGCCTTCAACTCGGTGCCGGTGTCGCGCTCGATGCCGATGCGGATTTTTGAGGCGTTGCCCTGGCGGGCAAGCAAATACTGGCCGGAAAGCGCTTGGGTCAGACAGCTTGCGCCAGGCACCAGGCGGGCAGCCGCAGCCACGCCCCAGGCGACACGCCTGAGATCGCCGATGTCGGCTGGTTCGCGCGCGTCGAGCCGGGTCACCACGCGGCGCACTTTGTTGTAGGAAAGCAGCGTCAGCCCCAGCCGCACCGCCACGACCACCGCAAGGCAGTGGGCGAGAAAGAGCATCTCCGGCCCGCTCAGTGAGAAAGCTCTAGACAAGTTCCTCATCATGGAGCCTCGCAAGCCCGGCGTCCGCCAAGCCCTTCAACAATCCATCGACATCGGCCTTGCAGCGTTCCGGATCGACATTGTAGCGATCCAGCACGGCGCTGCGGATTTCGGAAATCGGCCGCGGCTCCTGGATCAGCTCCCAGATATAGGCGCCGACGCTGTTCAGGCTGTAATAGATGTTGGACCTCATATCGAGCAGCGCCAGGCCGTTGCCGAATTCGCAGGCCACGGCATCCTTGCTCGCGCTCATCCGATCATGGTCCGTGGGGTTCCAGTCCATTCCTAAACCTCGCTCACAACACCAACGCTTCGGCAATTCCGGACAAAGACGCGAGAGCCGGGGTTTGACCCCCGACTCTCCTTAGTGCGCTCTGTTTGCAGAGTCCGGACTTTGTCACCCCAACGAGAGAAGACTCAGGAGAAGGTGAGTTCGCCGACCGGCGTATGTGCCGGAAACGAGGCGTCGAGTGCCGTAGTACCGCTACCGCCTTGCGTGATGGTCTCGATCGAGCCGTGGACCGTCAGGCTAGGGGTTTCGTACTCATGCTTTTCAACATTCTGTTCCAATTTACTCTCCACTTGTGGACTGGAAGCGGCCTGTCGATTGCCGGCAGCGAGCTATTGCTGCACCGCAATAGCTGCATGGCAGCATTTATGAGTCAAGCCTGATTTACCCGCCGTTAATCAATTCTCGGTTGCGGTAGCCTTCAATGGTGATCAAAACCGCTTGCATTTTCACAGCCTAGGTGATTTCAGCGGAGTGACCGTGGTTCTTAGTTACGTAGCTGATTTTATTATATTAAATTTTCTAGTCGAACGCTCGTCATTTGGGCGCTAGCGCGTGTTCCCACAAGATTGTTGCTGACGTGTCGGGCATAGGCTCCGATCAGGCGACGCCTTGCATCGTTGTACGACTGTGTCGTTAGACGCAGAGGTTGCAGGAAAATTGTCTCCAAGGAAAAAACTGGACGCGGCGCATGAATTTGGCGATGCTTTGCTTCGCACTTGCAATATAACGCGCCTGGCGAATTTTTTGCGGAGATGCTGCAGCAGATGGCCTTGCAGGAAGGGACCTTCGAAAGGTTGCGCGCCGCTGGCTGCGCCGACGAAGTGGCCTATGTGCAGGCGTGCCTGCGGCTGTTCTTCGCCTCCGGGGCGAGCCCCAGCACCGCGCCTGCACCGGCCATCTCCGTTGCCGATGTTTGCGACATCGCCAGGCTCAACAAGGTCGCCACCTTCATGCTGAAGGCGCTGTCGCGCCCACCGGCGGGCGAGACGCCGCCGGGATTGCTCGAGTGGCTCGACACTTATCGCCGGCGCACGATTGCGATGAACTCGTCCGGCATCATGGATTCGATGGCCATCGACAAGGCGCTGCGCGGCAGCGGCATCGATTTCGTATTCCTGAAGGGGCCCCTCCAGCAGCAACTGCTCTATGGCGACCATTTCATGAAGCCGTCCGGAGATGTCGACATATTGGTGTCGCCGGCCGGCTTCTTTAGAGCTCGCGATGCGTTGCGCTCGATCGGCTACGAGGTCGCCGGCAAGTCCCGCTCCGTCTGGTGGGTGCGCTTTCTGGGCGAGCAGCACATGGTTCGCAGCCAAGGTCGGAAATTGTCCACCGTCGATCTCCATTACCGGCTCCAGCAGCCGGGATCGCCCAGCCCGCGCGATACGGAAGGGTTCCTGCGCCGCAAGCGCGCGCTTGCGATCGCCGGCTCCAGCGTGCCGTTCATCTCGGCCTCCGACACTTTGCTTCTGTCCTGCATCAGTGTCGCAAAGGCGCTGTTCAACCGCGAGCCATGCGCGGGCTATGTCTGCGATATCCGGGCCGCTGCCAGTCGGCTGAGCGAGGCCGAGCAGCAGACTGTGCTCGACTACGCGGCCGAGCAGGGGCTGGCCGACACCCTGCTGCTGGGCCTGCGCGCCGCCGATGTGCTGCTTGGTGGCGCCGGCACGCTGCTGTCGGATCGGGCCACCAGGATCCTGTCACGCATCGGCAATGAAGACCTGTTCCACATGGTCATCGCGCCGTGGCTGTCGTCGCTCAGATGGCCGCAACGGCGCACCGTTTTGTGGGAATTGTGCGGCCGCGAACCTGTCCGCTACCTGACCGAGGCCGGCTGGGCCGCGTCAGCCGACCTCAGCCGGCGGATTTTCGAGCGGGAAAGCCGGTGACGATGAGGGTCGTCATGCAGCAGGCAGAAAACGTTCCGTCCCGATCCGCTGGGGATGGATCATGGGAGGATGGATCGGGGTCCGGCGCCGCGCGCCGGGAGGGCGAGGGGCCTCGCGACACTTTACGCAATCGAAAGGCCATCCTATGTCCATGACAGAATCCCGGGTCTGCGTGATCATCGCGGCGCGCAACGCGGCCCGGACCATTCCCGCAGCCATCGCCTCGGCGCTGCGCGAGCCGGAGGTGGCGGAAGTCGTCGTCGTCGACGACGCCTCCACCGATGACACCGCAAAGGTGGCCAGCGCTGCCGATGATGGCAGCGGCCGGCTTTCGGTCATCCGGCTCGACGCCAATCGCGGCCCGTCCTTCGCCCGCAATACCGCCATTGCCGGGTCGAAATCACCTTTCATCAGCATTCTCGACGCCGACGATTTCTTCCTTCAGGGACGGTTTCGCCAGCTGTTTGCCAGCGCCGACTGGGATTTCGCCGCCGACAACATCATGCTGATCCGTGACGATACGGCGACCGATGTCTCGAAGATCGTCGCCCCGTCCTTTTCGGCGGACCCGGAATTCCTCGACTTCGAGCGATTCATCGAGGGCAACATCTCCAGACGGCGTGTCCAGCGCGGCGAACTCGGCTTTCTCAAGCCGGTGATATCAAGAGCTTTCCTCGACAGGCATGGGCTGCGTTACGACGAGAACCTGCGTCTCGGCGAAGATTACGAACTCTACGCTCGCGCCTTTGCCCTTGGCGCACGCTTCAAGGTCATCCGTTCCTGCGGCTATGGCGCGATCGTGCGCGCCGATTCGTTGAGCGGGCGCCACAAGACACAGGATCTGAAGCGCCTCGCCGATGCGGATCTGGCACTGCTCGAGATCGACAGCCTGCCGGAAGGCTCCAAGGCCCTGCTGCGCAAGCACGAGCGGCATGTGCGTGACAAATACCGGCTGCGCAATTTTCTCGATGTGAAGGCCGAGCGCGGCATGGCGTCTGCCGCCGCCTACGCGCTGGCCAGCCAGTCGAACTTCATTCCCATCGTTGTCGGCGTGGCCGCCGACAAGCTCGATGCGTTGTTTCGCCACGCCGGTCTGCCCCCGCGGCAGCAGCCGGTGCCGCCCTTGCGCTTCCTCATGGCCGCTACCAGCACGGCGGCGCAAAAGTAGGCTCCGCCAAGTCCGGGACGGCGGCCGCAAGGCTGAAAAAATTGCCTTTCTGAAACTCGGAGGTTGCCTACACGCCCCGACGATGGCACTGTATGTTGCGGTGCAGCAATTTTGGAAGGCCAACCGGATGGCTTCAATTTTCGGCTTCAGGTCCAGGGACCCAGCGCGCGACAAGCAGACCGATCTGGCGCGTTTCGACCGTCTGGCAAAGCTGTTGGATCAGATCACGGCCGAGATTGCGGCCGAGAAGACCGGGTTGGAGGCCCGCTACCGGTCGAAGTCCACCAACGCGGCCTTCCTGGTCGAGTCGATGGAGAACGGCTCGGCGTCGGCAAGCAAGCTGTCGGAAGTCGGCGAGCTGACGAAGTCCATCCTGAACTGCGAACAGCGCATCGCCGAGCTGGTGCGTCAGACGAGCCGGATGAAGGAACTGCGTCATTCACTCGACGCGATCGTCGGCGAGGATGGCCAGGGTTCTGATTCGCACGGGGAATATGTCAAACCCGCAGGTCGCTTCGGCTGAACACGGTCACACGAGACACAGAAGAGAAAGTTCGGGGACGGAGGATCGGGATCGGCCCGTTAGCAATGTGGGCCAATCGGTGACTTTGGGTTGGGGCGGAACAGCACAAAGGTGAATTGATATGCACGCAGATCCGAAGACGACGCCCATGGCGGCAATCGATGCCATGATTTCGACGCGGCCAAATCGGCCAATGCGTCTTGTAAACCCAACGCGTCTTCTATCCGTTGGTGCGCTTCTGTTGGCGGCAGCCGCAGCTCTGCTCGGCGCCGCCCACCCCTCCCGCGCCCAGGACGCCTCCCCGGAGATGCAAAGCGCACCGTCCTTCGTCGACGATTTCAAGAGTTTCGATCGTTCGCGCTGGTATGTCTCCGACGGTTGGTCGAACGGCAATCACCAGAACTGCACCTGGTCGAAAAGCCTGGTAAAAGTTTCCGACAACATGCTGACGCTCGGCTTCGAAAAGCGCAAACTGAAGGACCGCGAGTTCGCCTGCGCCGAGATCCAGACCAAGCAGCGCTTCGGCTATGGGACCTATGAAGCACGCATGAAGACCGACACCGGATCCGGTCTCAACGCCGCTTTCTTCACCTATATCGGCCCTGCCGACAAACAGCCCTGGTATGAGATCGACTTCGAGGTGCTGACCAAGGATACATCCAAGGTGCAGGTCAACAGCTACATCGCCGGCAAGCCCAAGAACGAGAAGCTGGCCGAGGTCGAAGGCGGCGCCGACAAGGGCTTCAACGACTATGCCTTCATCTGGGAAAAGGACCGGCTGCGCTGGTACGTCAACGGCAAGCTGGTCCAGGAAGTGACCAATCCCGAGCAATTGCCGACCCACTCGCAGAAGATATTCTTCAGCCTCTGGGGCAGCGACACGCTGAAAAACTGGATGGGCGCCTTTTCCGACCCCGGCCGCCAGGTGACGATGCAGGTGCAGCGCGTCGCCTTCACCGCGCTCGGCCAGCCGTGCCAGTTTCCGGAATCGCTGGCATGCAGTGTAAGCAGCATAAAGTAGATCTGAACCGGCCCGGCTATATAAGGCCAAAGGGCGTGAACAGGAATTAACCCGAATGAATTTGACGGTCTTTGGAATTGGCTATGTCGGTCTCGTGCAGGCCGCGGTGCTGGCGGAGGTCGGGCACCAGGTGGTGTGCGTCGATGTCGATGAAAAGAAGGTCGAGCGGCTCAACCAGGGCCTGGTGCCGATTTTCGAACCGGGACTGGAGGCCCTGGTCAAGGAGAACCACGCCGCCGGCCGCATCAAGTTCACCACCGATGCCGCCGCCGGCGTCAAGCATGGCGAGATCCAGATGATTGCGGTCGGCACGCCACCCGGCGAAGATGGTTCGGCCGACCTCAAATATGTGCTGGCGGTGGCCGAGACCATCGGCCGCGAGATGGACGGTCCCAAGATCGTCGTCGGCAAGTCGACCGTGCCGGTCGGCACCTGCGAAAAGGTGAAGGCCAAAATCGCCGCGACGCTGAAGGCGCGCGGGCGCCAGGACCTGGCTTTCGACGTCGCTTCCAATCCTGAGTTCCTCAAGGAGGGTTCCGCCGTCGCCGACTGCATGAAGCCTGACCGCATCATCGTCGGCACCAACAGCGAGGACACCGAGGCGGTGATGCGCGAGCTCTACGCGCCGTTCAACCGCAACCACGAGAAGATGATCGTGATGGACGTGCGCAGCGCCGAATTCACGAAATACGCCGCCAACTGCATGCTGGCGACCAAGATCTCCTTCATGAACGAGATGGCCAATCTGGCCGAGCAACTCGGCGCCGACATCGAGGAGGTGCGCAAGGGCATCGGCTCGGATCCACGCATCGGCTATCACTTCATCTATCCCGGCCTCGGCTATGGCGGTTCGTGCTTTCCCAAGGATGTCCGCGCGCTGATCAAGACCGCCGAAGGCGTCAAGTTCGACGCCAAGCTGCTGCGCGCCGTGGAGGAGCGCAACAATGCCCAGAAGTCGGTGCTGTTCGACAAGGTGCACCGTTATTTCAAGGGCAGTCTCAAGGGCAAGACCTTCGCGCTCTGGGGCCTCGCCTTCAAGCCCAACACCGACGACATGCGCGAGGCGCCGGCGCGCGTCCTGATGGAGGCGCTGTGGCAGGCCGGCGCCAATGTGCAGGCCTACGACCCCGAGGCGATGCAGGAATGCCAGGCCATCTACGGCCTGCGCGACGACCTTTTGTTGTGCGGCACCAAGGAGGCGGCGTTGCGCGGCGCCGACGCGTTGCTGATCGCCACCGAGTGGAAGAGTTTCCGCGCCCCGTCCTTCGACGCGGTGAAGGATGCCCTGACCACGCCGGTCATCTTCGATGGCCGCAACCTCTATGATCCCAAGGTCATCGCCCGTCACGGCATCGAGTATTTCTCGATCGGCAGGATGGCGGCGTGAAGGCAGGGCGGCACAACGCGGAGCCAGGTTCATGAAAGTTCTGTTTGCAGGCGGCACCGGCTACACGCCGCAATTCAGCGGGGGCGTCCAGTCGAGCACCCACCACCTGGTCGAGCAATTGCGCGAAAACGGTCACGAGGCATCCGTTCTGGCAGCGCTGTTCGGCGACGGCATGTTCGGCTTCAGGGCGCGCGCCAAGATGAAGCTCCTTCGTCAGCGCGCGGTCATCGACAATTTCCCGGGCTATCCGGTTGTACGGGCGTGGTTTCCCTGGGAAGCGGCCGGCTTCGCCGTCAAAAAGTTGAGGCCGGATGTCGCGGTCGTGCAGTGCCACAATTCGGTGCCGATCGGCAGAGAGTTGCAGAGGCTTGGCGTGCCGCTGACCGTCTATCTGAGGAATGTCGAATTCGACGAATTGGCCGGCGATCTGCGTGAGCTCCATTCGGCGGTCTATATCGCCAACTCCGAGTTCACCGCGCGCGCCTATAAGGCAAAATTCGATATCGATTCGACGGTTATTCCGCCGACCATCAATCCCGCGTTCTACAGCACACCGACGACCGGTGAATTTGTCACGCTCATCAATCCATATGAGGAAAAAGGCTTCGATCTTGCGGTGCGCATTGCCGCCGCCTGTCCCGAGATCCCGTTCCTGTTCGTCGAAAGCTGGAAGCTCGACGACGATCATCGAGCCCGGATCGAAGCAACAATCTCTCCCCTTCAGAACGTCAAGCTGGAAAGCCGCACCAGCGACATGAAGACGGTCTACGGCCGCACGAAAATCCTGCTTGCGCCCAGCAAATGGGAAGAAGCCTGGGGCCGGGTGGCCTCGGAAGCGCATTGTAGTGGCATTCCCGTGGTCGGCTCGCGGCGCGGCGGTCTGCCGGAAGCGATCGGCGCCGGCGGCGTGGTACTGGACTACGACGCCCCGCTCGCCGACTGGGTCGCAACGATCAGGCGGCTGTGGAGCGATGAGGCCGAGTACAAGCGGCTGTCAGCGACAGCACGTCAGTTTTCGGAGCGGCGGCAAATGAACCCCGACAGCCAGTTCGCAACGTTCATGGGCGTTCTCGACCGCGCAAGACGTGTCGGTTTGGAGCGCGCAGCCTAAACGCGTCGTGTTGCAGTTCAGCTGAGACGCTGCACGACCGTGGTCGCGCAAAGTTCCCGTTAGCCAGGTCCAGGCGTCGTGCGCCCGTCCGGATCACTTTTAATTGCTGCAGTGCAATATCTTGTGGCACTGCAGCAATCAACGTGTATTCTGCCTGTCTACATTAGGGCTTGTGCGATATGGACCGCTTGGTCCGAGCAAGCCCCAACCTTATGGGCGGGTCATGCGCGTGGGCTTTGTCGTCGGCGAATTCCCTCTGCTTTCGGAAACCTTCGTCGTGGACCAGATGGCTGGGCTGCTGGCGCGGGGCTTTCAGGTCGAAGTGGTCTGCGAAAAGATGCAAGGTGACCACCGAATTGACCGGCAAAGCGAGCCGATGGCGACGCTGCTCGCCAGAACCCGACATTGGTGGCGATGGGCCGCTGTAATCAGCAAATTTGTACAGCGTCTGCCGCCGCGTCTGCGATACAAGGCCTCGACCGTTCTCGACATCGCCTTTGCACGCCGCCTGAACCGCTGCGACGTGATTGTCGCCCACTTCGGACAGAACGGCGAGAGAGCAGCCGCACTGAAGAAATGGAAGGTGCTCAAACCACCGATCATAACCATCTTTCACGGCGCGGACGTGGCGATCCCGGCGCGGCAGGCAGTGCTCGCGACACAATATGCCGGGCTGACCAAGCATGGGACCCTGAACCTGCCCGTCAACGATTACTTCCGCACGATGCTGCTGGAAGCCGGCCTGTCCCAGGCGAGCACGACGGTCCACCATATGGGAATTGACACCCGCGAAATCGGCTATCGCTGGGAATCGTGGGAAGGCACCCAACTGGTCGTGACGACGGTTTGCCGCCTGGTCGAAAAGAAAGGCGTCGAGTTCGCCTTGCGAGCCCTGGCCTCCCTCAAGGCCTCCCAGCCGCAGCTAGACTGGCGTTACGACATTGTTGGCGACGGTCCTCTGCGGATGAATCTGGAGAGGCTGGCCGTAGAGCTGGGCTTGGCTGGTCGCGTAACATTCCTCGGCAGCCTCCCTCACGCAGAGGTGAAAAGACGGCTTCGCATGGCGCATCTCTTTTTGCTGCCAAGTATCACTGCCAGCGACGGGGATATGGAAGGCATTCCGGTCGCGCTCATGGAGGCCATGGCCGCCGGATTGATTGCGGTCAGCACGTATCATTCGGGAATCCCGGAGCTCATCAAGGATGGGGAGACGGGGTTGCTTACGCCCGAGCGAGATATTTCAGCGCTTGCCGGCAAGCTTGCCTGGGCCGGGGAGCACCCGACCGAATGCGAGCGTATCGCGCTTGCCGCACGCCGCAAAGTCGAGGACGACTTCAACGCAGATGTTCTGAATGAACGTTTTGCGCAGATCGTTACCCAACTGGCCACATCGAGCCCTGCGCATGAACCTGCCGGTCATGTCGGGGTTTCCGAGGGCCTGGCGGATCCTTCATCTGCCGGCTGACACTGCTGCTCTGCGTTTGATCGGCAGACACGCCAAGCCGAGGGAAATCTTGCTACAGTGCACCAAAAATGTTGCAGTGCAGCAAGACCTATACTAACGTCCCTGCGGGTGGGCCAACAGCGGTAGAGTTCCATGCTGCATGTCTTGTGCCTCCGGCACCCTGTTTTCGGCCCGGCTTTTGTCAAGGGCACACCGGCTCTCCGCACGAGCGCATCCTGCCGATGAAGATTTGCTTCGTAGTCGACAAGTTCCCCTCATTGTCCGAAACCTTTGTTCTCGACCAGATAGCCGGATGCCTGGAGCGCGGCATGGAAGTCGGCGTCGTCTGCAACGAGACGTCCTTCGGCAGGGACAGCAACATCGATGATCCGCGCTGGCAGGCGCTGCCAGGAAAGGTCATATGCTGGTGGGGTGGCCTGGGTCGCTATCGCCCGCTGCTCAGGAAGTGGTCCGGCAGGTTCTGGGACAAGCTCTCGACCGCCATCGACATTGCTCATGCCCGAAAACTGCAGGGCGCCGACGTCATCGTTGCCCATTTCGGCAACAACGGCATGCGCGTGGCCCGCGCCATCAAGCGCGGGAGGATTTCCGCTCCCCTGGTGACGATATTTCACGGCCGTGATGTCGGCGAACCGCTGCATGACAATACGCTCGCGCGCTACAAGATTGTGTTCGAAAAGGGCGTTCTTCAACTGCCGGTGAATGCGTTTTTCCGCGATGCCTTGATTGAGGTCGGTGCATCGCCGGAGCAGGTTGTGGTTCACCATATGGGGGTGCGGCCGAGTGACATCGACTATCGGTGGCGTTCATGGGAGCAGGCTACGCTCTCTTTCATCTCGGTCTGCCGCCTGACTGAAAAGAAGGGCATCGAATATGCGCTTCGCGCGCTTGCTGGCCTGCCGCGGCGAGACTGGATCTACTCGGTGATCGGCGGCGGAGAACTTCTCGAGCAGCTGAAGGGGATCGCCGCAGAGCTCGGCATTGCCGACAGGGTGAATTTTCTTGGGCCCCGGCCGCACAGCGAAGTCAAACAGCGTCTGCGCGATGCGCATGTATTCCTGCTGCCCAGCGTCGGCGCCCGCGATGGCGATCTGGAAGGCATTCCGGTTTCGCTGATGGAAGCGATGGCCGCCGGCCTGACGGTGGTCAGCACATATCATTCCGGGATCCCTGAACTGATCGACGATCACAAGACGGGTTTTCTCGTGGCTGAGCGGGACGTTGCGGCGCTGACCGGAAAGCTTGCCTGGATCGCCGAGAATCCGAAGCCGTGTGAAGAGATCGCTCTCGCGGCGCGCAAGAAGATCGAGGCCGAGTTCAACTCCGATCTGCTGAACCAACATTTCGTGGAAATCGCCATGCGGCTTGGCGAAACGAGGTCGCTTGCATGAACGCCAATCCGCCCCCCCAGTTCGGTCGTGTCGCCCTGCGCGGCGGGCTGGTAACCATCGGCGCCCAGGGCTTCAAGATGGCGATCCAGTTTCTCTCCGTCATCGTGCTGGCCCGTCTGCTCGTCCCCGAGGATTTCGGTCTGGTGGCTTCCGTCGGGCCGATCGTCGCCTTCGTCGGGCTGCTTCAGAATCTGGGCCTGCAGCAGGCTGTGGTTCAGCGCAAGGACATCAGCAACCAGCAGCTCAACCAGGTGTTCTGGATCAGCGCGCTCGTCGGGCTGGGTAGTGCCGTGGTAGTGGCCGGCCTGGCGCCTGCCATCGCCGCGTTCTATGGCGATCAACGTATGTCCGGCATCACCCTTGGCTCTGCCCTGCCGCTGCTTCTCGGCAGTCTGGCCGCAGTGCCGCTGGCGTTGATGAACCGGCACCTGCAGTTCGGCCAGCTCGCACTGAACGACGTGATAAGCGCCGCCGCCGGACTTCTGGCCGCCGCGATCGCGGCCTATGCGGGGTTGGGCTACTGGTCGCTGGTCATCGGCCCGGCGGTTTCGGCAGCTATCGCCCTGGCTGCCGCCTGGCTGGTGGCGCGTTGGACGCCTTTGCGGCCGGACCTGAAGGTCGATGCCGATATATTGTCGTTCGGCGCCAACCTGACCGGCTTCAACCTCGCCAACTTCTTCTCGCGCAATCTCGACAACATTCTCATCGGAAAATATTCCGGTGCGATCGAACTCGGCTATTACGACCGCGCCTACAAGCTCCTGTTGTTCCCGCTGCAGAACATCAACCAGCCGCTGACACGGGTCATGGTGCCGCTGCTCAGCCGCATTCACGATGACAAGGCCCGCTTTCGCGATATCTATGTGCGCACCAACTGGATGCTGGCGGCCGTTACCATGCCGGGCATCGCGGCGCTGACGCTGACCTCTAATCAGATCGTCGGACTTCTCTTCGGCGCGGGCTGGGCACCGGTCGCACCGATCTTTGCCTGGCTGGGCATCGCCAGCCTGGTCCAGTCCGTTTCAAGCACGACGGGATGGATATTCATCTGTCAGGGCAAGACGAAGACCATGTTCCATTGGGGCATCTATTCGTCGCTGACGACCGTCGCTGCCTTCGTCGTCGGCCTGCACTGGGGCGCCGTCGGCGTTGCCGCGGCCTATGCCATCAGCGGTTACGTGCTGCGCGTTCCCGTGCTGGCGCTACTGGTCCATCGCGTCGGTCCGGTGACCGCCGCCGACTTCCTGCTCATGCAGGGGCTTTTCATCGCCTCGTCCCTGCTTGCCTGGTTCCTGTACCTGTGGTTGCCGGCGTCTCTAACGGGCCAGTCAGACCTGCTCGCGGTCTTTTTGGCGCTTGCCCTCAACTACGGCATCGGTCTCGTTTTCATGCTTGCCGTCCCGCAGTCGCGACGCGCCTTGTTCACCACCCTGTCCAACGCCGCGCGCAATATCCGCTGAGCGGCCGGCGATCAGCGGCGCCAGCAGGTTTGTGGCCGACATTGCCGAAGCATGTTCTTCGAGCACGGCCTGAAGGCTTGTCTTGCGATAGCGGTCGAGATTTCCCGCAAACCGGCCGAGCTTTTCGCGCGCCTCTTCGGGCGTCACGGTGTCGATGTCGAGCAGCACATCGTCGACACCGATTCGCTTGGCCACTTCCTTGGTTTTGAACTCGTAGGCGATCGGCAGCACCGGCGTGCCGACGCAAAGCGACATGATCATCATATGCATGCGCGTCGCGACGACGAAGTCGAAGCCCTTCACCAGCCCCATCAACTGGTCCGGCGTGTGGAACGAAGCGTCCACTGTCACGTGGCTGGCGATCTCAGGATCGAGCTCGGCAACGATGGCCTGTGCGGTCTTGGAATCGTCATGGGCATATTCCGGCACGCCCTGACACGTGGAGACGAAGGTCACCTCCTTGCCAAGGTCCCTGACAAGAATTGTGGCGATCTCGCGGATCGAATCCAGATAGCGGCGCATGCCGCCCTCACCGTCGCTGACGTAGTTCCAGTGGCGGACCGAAATAGCGACGCGGCCCGTCGACGCCGGCGGCTGGCTGGAAGCGAGACGCTTGCCGATCCTGTCGGTATCGGCCAAGGCGAATACGGCATCGGCCACCACGTGGCACTTTCCGAGATCCTTCACCAAGTCCCGGATATGGGTCCGCGACCGTTCGTCGCGCAACAGGATGAGCGGACTGCGGTCAAAGATCGGGCCGAGCTCCTGGCGGTTGTAACTTTTGTCGAACGGACCGAGGGATTGCGTGAAGAAGACCGGATCTTTGCCAAATACGGCATCGAGCCTGAACTGATTGAGGCGTCGTTCGAGATTGTAGTTCTCGACGAGATAGGTTCCCCCTGTGGTGACCACCATGTCCGCGTCGGCGTAGATATCGAGACCGCGCCGGTCGCGATGGCTGAAAAAATTGCCTAGCGCGCTGCTGCCAAACCAGCGCAGGGCCTGGAGAACGAGCCGATTGTAGATCGGCTTGAACCGGTCCCTCAGCCCGCTGCCATTCTTGTATCGGAACAGGGATTCCGACAGCAGCTTATGAAATTCGAGGTCGGGATAATCCGTCTTCGGATAGAGTCGTTCCGCAACCTCGGGCTGGCTGTCGAAGACGGCAAACCGCACGTCGCCTTGCACGATCGTCCTGAGAATGTGGCGGATCGCCAGCAGAATCGCCGCATCCCCGGTATTCAGGCAGACTGTGTTTTCAACGACGATCTTCATGGATACCTCATTTCGTCAGCAGATTCCGCGGCGGGGCCTGCGGTGCCTAGGACGGGCATGGTGACCGAAAATACCCACGCCAGGACGATCCCGATGCGGCTCGCGTCACAATTCATCGCTGCATCGGGCTGGGTGACCAGTCAGAGCGGCGCTCAAGCCCGACGGAGGGTAACGCATCAATTTTGCAGTGCAACAAAAAACGTGCACTTATGCTACGGCGCACCAAAAATGTTGCGATGCAGCAAAAGCTGGGTTAGCATTCCCGTGGGTGGGCCAACAGCGGTCGAGTTTTCATGCTGCATGTCTTGTACCTTGTGCACGATGTTTCCGACCCGGCGGTGCGCCGGCGGATCATAATGCTCAAGGCAGGCGGCGCGCGGGTCACGTTGGCCGGCTTCCGTCGGACCACAAATGCTGTTCCCGACGTCGAGGGGCTGCAGCCGGTCGACCTCGGCGCGACGCGTGACGGCCGATTCGGCCAGCGTCTGGCGGCGGTCGCCAAGGCGGCGCTGTCGATAGGCTCGAAGCTTGCGGCGATGCCGAAGCCCGACCTCATCATCGCGCGCAATCTGGAAATGCTGGCGCTGGCCAGGCGCGCCAAGGCCGCCTTTCGCGGCGGCGTGCCGATCGTCTACGAATGCCTCGACATTCATCGCCTGGTGCTGCGCAATGACATGCTGGGCAAAGCGCTGCGCACAGCGGAGCGTTATCTCGCCCGCGACGTGAAGCTTCTGGTGACGAGCTCACCGGCCTTCATCGCCAATTATTTCAAGCCGTTCGGGCAGGTCGCCGCACCGGTGGAACTGGTCGAAAACAAATACTTCGAAACCGCGCCGATCGCCTTGGATGACAGGTCAACGGCCGAAAACCCTGCAGCACCCCCGTGGCGCATCGGCTGGTTCGGCGCGCTGCGCTGCCGCCGCTCGCTGGAGCTGCTGGCCGACTTCACGCGCCGTCAGGGCGGGCGCTTCGAGGTCGTCCTCCGGGGCCGTCCGGCACTCTCGGAATTCCCGGATTTCCACGCTTTTGTCGAGGCCGAACCCTATCTCTCCTTTCGTGGCCCCTACCGCAACCCGGAAGACATGGCCGCGATCTACGGCGAAGTGCATTTTTCCTGGGCGATCGATTTCTTCGAGGAAGGGCAGAATTCGGAATGGCTGCTGCCCAACCGCCTCTATGAGGGCTGCCGCTTCGGCGCCGTACCGATCTCGATGGGCAATACCGAGACCGGGCGCTTTCTCAACCAGCAGGACGTTGGCGTCCTGCTTTCCGATGCCACGCCCGAAATCCTGGAAACCGCGCTCGGCCGCATGGACCAGGAGCACTTCGGCAAGGCCAAGGCGCGTGTGCTGGCCCGCAACCCACGAACCTGGAGTTACGACCGCAGCGACTGCCGCGCCTTTGTCGACAGGCTGCGCGGCCTTGCGGTTGCCCCTGGTTCGTTCGCCACCGAGGCACTGGCCTGAAGGATGACCAATAACAAAAGTGCAGTTCATGGAAAGGCGCCGATGACGCAAACCGAAGCGCTGCCGCCAAGCCTGATCGTCATTCCGTGCCTGAATGAGGCAGCCCATATCGGCGCGTTGCTCGAGCAGCTCAGGCCGGCAGCGCTAAGGCTCGGCGCCCGCATCGTCGTTGCCGATGGCGGCAGCACCGATGGTACTTTGGCCATTGCCGAAGCGGTTGCGGCCAAGGACCCTCAGGTCGTCCTCCTGAACAACCCAAAACGTATCCAGAGCGCGGCGATCAATCTCGCCGTCGCCAGCCTCGGTGACGGCGCCGAATACCTGATCCGCATCGATGCCCATGGCGGCTATCCCGCCGATTATTGCGACCGGCTGGTCGAGGAGGCGCTCGCCACTTCAGCCGATTCGGTCGTCGTCTCGATGCTGACCAGCGGCAGCGGCGCGGTGCAGAAAGCGGTCGCGGCGGCGCAGAATTCCAAGCTCGGCACCGGCGGCTCCAAGCACCGGCACCTTTCCGCCGGCGAATGGGTGGACCATGGCCATCACGCGCTGATCCGGATCTCGGCCTTCACCGCGGTCGGCGGCTATGACGAGACCTTCAGCCACAATGAGGATGCCGAACTCGACTACCGCCTGCGCCGGGCAGGCTACCGCATCTGGATGAGCGGCAAGACGCAGATGGTCTACTATCCGCGTTCGTCGCTGAAGGGCCTGTATTTCCAATATCTCGGCTATGGCCGCGGCCGCGCCAAGAATGTGCTCAAGCACCGCATGATCCCGAAAGTTCGGCAGATGATCCCGCTGCTGGTGGCGCCGGTCGTCCTTCTCGCGGTATTTTCCTTTATCCACTGGCTGGCGGCGGTGCCGCTGCTGGTCTGGGCTTCGGTCTGTCTGGGCTACGGCGCTGTGACCGCCATCAGCCAGCGCAATCCCAACAATGTGCTGGCGGGCATTTCGGCGATGGTCATGCATTTCGGCTGGTCGCTCGGGTTTTGGCTGCAACTGCTCGGCTCGCGATCGCAGCGCGGGGTGGCATGATGGTCGCCGACAGCCGCCGAATCGACATCTGCGTCTGCACGTTCCTGCGGCCGGAACTGGCCGACACGCTGCGGTCGCTCGCTGCCATGGATATGCCTGCCGGTTTCGGCATCGGCGTCATCGTCGCCGACAATGACGACGAGCCGACCGCCGAGCCGCTGGTGACCGCGCTGGCGAGCGAATTGAAGCTCGTGGCCCGCTACCGGCACGCCCCGGCGCGCAACATCTCGGTTGCCCGCAACGCCTGTCTTGATGCCAGCACGGCCGATTTTGTCGCCTTCATCGACGACGATGAAACCGCTTCCCGGCAATGGCTGGCCGAACTGATTGCTATCGCGGAGACAAGCGGCGCCGAGGCCGTGCTCGGTCCGGTGCGGGCGCTCTACCGCTCGGATGCGCCGGACTGGATGCGCAAGGGCGATTTCCATTCGACCTTGCCGGTCTGGGTGCAGGGCGAAATCCGCACCGGCTACACCTGCAACGTCCTTTTGAGGATGAGCGCCGACAGCTTGCGCGACCGTCGTTTCAGCCTGGCGCGCGGCCAGAGCGGCGGCGAGGACACCGAATTCTTCGACCGCATGGTCAAGGCAGGCGGTCGCATCGCCTTTGCGCCGGAGGCGTGGGTCGAGGAAGTCGTGCCGCGTTCGCGAGCCGCTTTCGACTGGCTGCGCCGCCGCCGCTTCCGCTTCGGCCAGACGCACGGCCACCTCATCGGCCATGACGCAGGCGTGATACAGCGTGCGAAGGCTGTCGGCCTTGCCTCGGCCAAGGCCGCCTATTGCTTCGGCATGGCGGCGTTGACTGCGATTAGCCCGGTCCGCCGCAACCGCAGCGTGCTGCGCGGCATCATGCATGTCGGCGTCGTCAGCGGCCTGGTCGGTATCAGCGAAATTCGCCAATACGGACTGTCTTCCCCGCAGCAAGGAGGCAAGCGTGCAGCCTGACGTCTCCTTTGTCATCGCAGCCCACAATGCCGCGGCCACGCTCGACCGGGCGATCGCAAGCGCCATGGCCCAGCGCGATGTCAGCGTCGAAATCATCGTCGCCGATGACCAGTCGCGCGACAACACGCTCGACGTCGCAAGAGCCTATCCAAAAGATGTCGTCAAAGTGGTTGCGCTGCCGGCAAATCGTGGCCCTGGCGGCGCCAGGAATGCCGGCCTCGACCTCGCCACAGGCCGCTGGGTCGCGGTGCTCGATTCCGACGATGCCGTCCTGCCCGGGCGGCTCGCCGCCATGATCGCGCGAGCCGAAAGTGCGGGCGCTGTAATCGCCGTCGACAACCTCCAGGTGGTGCGCGAGGACGGCATTGCCGAAGCGACGATGTTTCCCGCCAAATATCTGGAGGGCCTGCGTGAAATCACGCTCGCCGACTACATCGCTGGCAACATCGTTTTCGAATCCACGTTCAACCTTGGCTATCTCAAGCCGATCTTCCAGCGCCGTTTCCTGATCGAAAACGGGCTTCGCTATGATGAAAGTCTGAGCATAGGCGAGGATTACATCCTGCTCGCCAACGCGCTGGCCAAGAGCGGAAAATGCGTCGTCGAGCCGACGACCGGCTATATCTACCACATCCGCACGGGCTCGATCTCGCGCGTGCTCGAGCTTCACCATATCGAGGCGATGCGCAAGGCCGACGCGGTCTTCGCCGAGACCAATTCCATGGACGCTGCTGCTGCGGCCGCCTTCGCCAAACGCGCCCGCAGCCTGCGCAAGGCGGCATCGTTCCTGTCGCTGGTCCAGCACATCAAGGCGCGTTCGCCGTTGAAAGCGATACGCACCGCGCTAAGTGATCCGGCGGCTGTCAGGCACATGTCGATGCCGATCGCCGTCCGCCTCAAAAGGGTGGCGGCGCAGTTTGCCGTCGGCGCGGAGAGGTAAGGAGGGCGAGTACATGAAGACGTTTGTTCGTGGCCTGCAACAGGCTTGAAATCGATCTGCTCAGAAGGAATTTGCGATGAAGAAAATCAGGAAGGCAGTCATCCCTGTGGCGGGGCTTGGAACACGGTTCCTGCCGGCAACCAAGTCGATTCCGAAGGAGATGCTGCCCGTGGTCGACCGGCCGGTCGTCCAATATGCGGTGGACGAGGCCTTCGAAGCCGGCATCGAGCACATCGTGTTCGTCACCGGCCGCAACAAGGCTGTCATCGAGGACTACTTCGACCTGCACCCCGAACTGATTGGAACGCTCGAACAAACCGGCAAGAAGACCCAGCTGGAGGCGCTCGAAAGCATGCTGCCCGTGGCCGGCGCCACCAGCTTCATCCGCCAGCAGTCGCCACATGGTCTCGGCCATGCGGTGTGGTGCGCACGCGAAGTCATCGGCGACGAACCCTTCGCCCTGCTGCTCCCCGATATGGTGTCGTTCGGTCGCCGAGGTTGCCTGGCTGAAACAGTCGATCTCTATCAGCAGACCGGCGGCAATGTGATCGCCGTCGAGCGCTGTGATCCCAGCGAGACCAGCAAATACGGCATCGTCGGGCGCGGCGCCGAGACAGGCAGCGGCTTCGAGGTGACGGCCATGGTCGAAAAGCCGGCGCCGGCCAATGCGCCGTCGAACTATTACATCAACGGCCGCTACATCCTGCAGCCCGAGATCTTCTCGCTGCTGGGCAACCAGCAGCGCGGCGCCGGCAACGAAATCCAGCTTACCGATGCCATGGTGCGGCTGGCGAAAAGCCAGTCTTTCTTTGCCCAGCCTTTCAATGGCCGCATGTTCGACTGCGGCTCCAAGGAAGGCTTCATAGAGGCGACCATCGCCTTCGCGCTGGCGCGCGACGACATGAAGGGACCTGTGCTGGAAATGCTGCAGGCGTTCGTGCGGTCGCATGAGCGTCAGGAAGTGGCCGCATAATGCCCATCTTTCGAGGGCATATGCGTTTGGACGATGGCGCGGCTCATGCCTGCACGCCTGGCCGCTCAGGCCCGGCGCCGGATGGCATGAAGCTTGCGTTGCATATCTTGCCCCCGATCTCCGCAGCTTCGGACGAGGTGGGACCTGACCCGTCTCGCTCCGGCGCCTGTAACCTAGAATTGGATCGAAGATGAATTATGCCAGCTTTCCTCTCGACAAGAGGATGCCATTGCCCAACCCCGATCAGGAAAAGGGTGAAGACTTCATCGACGTCGAGCGCCTGCTTGGCATGGCGGCGCGTCAGGTCAAGGTGGTGGCGGTCTGCGCCATCATCGGCCTGTTCCTGGGGTTGCTCTATCTGCAGACCACGCCCAAGCAATACATGTCGGTCGCCAGCGTGCTGATCGACGAAGGCCTGAACAAGGTCATCGACGACATCTCGGCTGCATCCGTCACCATGCAGACCGACGCCGCCCTGCTCAGCCAGATCGAAATCATCACCTCGGCGCGGCTGGCCTCGGTGGTGGTCGACAAGCTGAAACTCGACCAGAACGCAGAGTTCATGAACCCGCCGCAATCGGCGCTGGTCAAGGGCATCGGCTTCGTGCGCGGCGTGATCGGCTATTTCCGCTCAAGTTCCGCCGAGCAGATTCCCGGCATGGAAAACGTCGATGAGGCGACACGCCAGGCCATGATGCAGACGGCGCGCCACGACTATGCCGTGCTGAAGCTGCAGAGCGAGGTGCTGGCGCAGCGCAACGGCCGCTCCTATGTGCTCGCCATCGGTTACCAGTCGACCAATCCGGCGCTCGCCACCGCCATCACCAAGGCCTATGCCGACGCCTATCTCGCCGACCAGCTCAACGCCAGTTTCGACGCCACCGAACGCGCTGCGGTCTGGCTGCAGGGCCGGCTGACCGAGCTTCGTCAGAACTCACAGGCGGCCGCTATGGCGGTCGAGAAATTCAGGGCCGAGCATGGTCTGGCCGCCAACAGCGACGGCCAGCTGATCAGCGACAAGCAGATTGCCGATCTCACCGCGCAACTGATCGTCGCGCAGGCCGATACGGCGCGCGCCAGCGCCCGCTATCAGCAATACAAGACCATCGTCGAAAGCGGCTCGGACAATGCCTTCAACGATTCCGCCATCTCAAGCGATCAGCCGGCAAGCTCCGTCATTGCAACGCTCAAGACCCGCTATCTCGCAGTGGCCAAGCGGCTGCAGGACGTGACGGCCAATTTCGGCGCCGACCATCCGCAGGCGGTGGCGCTGGCCAAGGAAAAGGCCGACCTGTCGACCCAGATTTTCGGCGAGTTGAAGCAACTGACCGAAAGCTATCGCAATGAATATGAAGTCGCGCTTTCACGCGAGACCTCACTGAGGCAGAAGATCGCCGACGCGGCCGGCAAGAGCTCCATCGACAACCAGAGCCAGGTCAAACTGCGCGAACTCGACCAGCAGGCGCAGGCGCTGACCACGCTCTACCAGACCTTCCTTAGCCGCTACGAGGAGGCCTCGCAGCAGCAATCCTTCCCGGTCGGCAAGGTCCGCATCATCTCGGATGCCTCAACGCCGCTTTCCGCCTCAAGCCCGCGCACCTCCAGGGTGCTGGCGCTGTCGCTGGTGCTTGGCGTGCTGCTTGGCGCCGGCTTTGGTGGCCTGAATGAGTTCAACGAGCGCTTCTTCAGGACCGGCGAGGACATTCGCGATCGCGTCGGCCTCAAATTCCTCGGCTATTTGCCGATGATCGGCGGCAGGCTCGGCAAGGACGCCGACGGCGGTGCGGCGGATGCCAAAGGCGCCAACACATTGTCGGCGGCCGAGAAACGGGCGCGCATGCGGGTCAGCGTCGATGCGCCGGCATCGATGTTCTCCGAAACGCTGCGCAACGCCAAGATCGCCTTCGACGTCGTTATGGAAGGGCAGGGCAGCCGGGTCATAGGCGTGGTCTCGATCCTGCCAGGCGAAGGCAAATCGACGGTCGCCGCCAATCTCGCCGGATTGCTGGCCGCCAACGGCTCGAAGACGCTTTTGATCGATGCAGATCTGCGCAATCCTGGCCTCAGCCGCAACCTCGGCATGGAGGCCGAGCAGGGATTGATGGAAGCCGTGGTCAACGGCCAGACCTGGCAGTCGGTCGGCAAGGTCGACCGCCAGACCAAGCTGGCGATCATCCCGGCCGTGCTGCGTGGCCAGTTCTCGCATACCAGCGAGCTGCTGTCGTCGGCCGGCATGCGGCGCTTCATCGACAACGCCAAGGAGACGTTCGAGTACATCATCGTCGACCTGCCGCCGCTCGGCCCCGTGGTCGACGCCAAGGCGTTTGCGCCGCTGGTCGACGGCTTCGTGCTGGTTGCCGAATGGGGCCGCACGCCGCGCGCCATGGTGCGCTCGCTGCTGGAGCAGGAACCCTACGTCGCAAGCAAGGTCGTCGGCGCCGTGCTCAACAAGGTCGATCTGAAGAAGCTGCCGAAATACGGCTCGCTCGGCGGCTCGGAAAAGTTCTTCGACCGCTATTCGACCTACTATCTGGAGAAATCGGACGTGCGGGCCAAGACCGCCGCCTGAACGGAGCGCGATCCTGAAAAGGAGCGTGATCCGGAAAAGCGGATCCGGTTTTCGGAAAGGATCACGCTCAAACGAAGAAGCACGGCAGGTCAGGAAAAGATCAGCTTGCCGAATTTACCCGCGATCCTGAGCGCTGTCAGCCGGCCGCTTTGAAAGGCGCCGGTGTCGATGCCGAGCCTTCGCCCGTCAAGCTTGGGGATATCGACCGGCGTGTGCCCATGCACCACAAAGCGGTCGAGCAGATGGGCGGCGTTGAAGAACTCGTCGCGGATGTTGAGCAGGTCCTGCTCATCCTGTGCGGCCAGGTCGATGCCCGGCCTGATGCCGGCATGGACGAAAACGAATTTATCCGAACAGAGCAGCACCGGCAGGCTGCGCAGGAAGTCGATATGGCTGGCCGGAATGACCTCCTTCACGCGCCGGTCGACCGCGTCGCTCGAGGCATAGAGGCTGGCAAGCCGCGCCGGATCGACCCCATAGGAAAACAGCGTCTCGAGGCCGCCGACCGCCAGCCAGCGGTCCCGCGACAGATAGCCGTCGAGATAGTTCAGCATCGCCACTTCGTGGTTTCCCGCCAGGCAGACGCGCAGGAACCCTGTTGGCGGCAGCGCCAAGAGGTGGTCGAGCACGCGCGCCGATTGCGGCCCGCGATCGATATAGTCGCCGAGCATGACGATAATCTTGCGGCCGCGAAATTGCAGCGCGTCGAGCTGGATCTTCTGCTCCAGCGACAGCAATTCCTTGTAGCAGCCATGCACGTCGCCGATCGCGTAGACGACGGTGTCGTCCATATCCATTTCCAGGCGCTCGAGCGGCGCCGGCCGGGGAGGTCTGGACCGCTGAAACAACGCCACTGGGGCCGTCAGACCCCGATGCCGCGGGCTTTGAGCGCCGCGGTGATCTCGTCAAGAATGGCGGGATCGTCGATGGTCGCCGGCATCGTCCATTCTTCCTTGTCGGCGATCTTCTGCATGGTGCCGCGCAGGATCTTGCCGGAGCGCGTCTTGGGCAGGCGCTTGATCGTCACCACGGTCTTGAAGGCGGCGACCGGGCCGATCCGTTCGCGCACCAGCCCCACGACCTCGGCTTCGATGGCATCGATATCGCGGGCGACGCCGGCGTTAAGCACGACGAAGCCGAGCGGTATCTGGCCCTTCATCTGATCGGCGATGCCGATGACGGCGCATTCGGCGACATCGGGATGCGCTGAAAGCACCTCCTCCATGGCCCCGGTCGACAGCCGGTGTCCGGCGACATTGATGATGTCGTCTGTGCGCGCCATGACATAGAGGTAGCCGTCCTCGTCGATCATGCCGGCATCGGCCGTCTTGTAGAAGCCGGGAAATTCCTCGAGATAGGCTCGCCGGAAACGCTCGTCGGCATTCCACAGCGTCGGCAGGCAGCCGGCCGGCAGCGGCAGTTTCACCACCACATTGCCAAGCGTGCCGCGCGGCACTTCATGGCCGGCATCGTCGAGCACGCGAATGTCGTAGCCCGGCATCGGCACGCCGGGCGAGCCGTATTTCACCGGCAGCAGGCCGAGGCCTGCCGGGTTGATGGTCATCGGCGAGCCGGTCTCGGTCTGCCACCAATGATCGACCACCGGCACGTTGAGTTTCTGCTCCGCCCATTTGATGGTTTCCGGGTCGGCGCGTTCGCCGGCCAGGAACAGAGTGCGGAATTTCGACAGATCGTATTTCGGCACGAATTCGCCCTTGGGGTCCTGCCCCTTGATGGCGCGGAAGGCCGTCGGCGCGGTGAACAGCGCGACCACGCCGTGTTCTGCGATCACCCGCCAATAGGTGCCGGCGTCGGGTGTGCCGATCGGCTTGCCCTCGAACAGCACGCTTGTCGCACCATGCAGCAGCGGTCCGTAAACGATGTAGGAATGGCCGACCACCCAGCCGACATCGGAGGCCGCCCAGAATACTTCGCCCGGTCTGACGCCGAACTCGTTTTCCATCGTCCATTTGAGCGCGACCATGTGGCCGCCATTGTCGCGCACGATGCCCTTAGGCTGGCCGGTCGTGCCGGAGGTGTAGATGATGTAGAGCGGGTCGGTGGCGAGCACCGGAACGCAATCGACGTTGGCGCCCGCGGCGCGCTCGCGGGCAACGGCGTCGGCAAAATCGATATCGTAATGCTCCCTCAGATCGCAGCGCAGCTGGTCGCGCTGCAGGATCAGGCAGGCGTCCGGCTTGTGGCGGGACATTTCGATCGCCTTGTCGAGCAGCGGCTTGTAGGCCACGACACGTCCAGGCTCCAGGCCGCAGGACGCGGAGATGACCAGCTTCGGCTTGGCGTCGTCGATGCGGGTGGCGAGCTCGTGCGAGGCAAAGCCGCCGAACACCACCGAATGCACCGCGCCGATGCGGGCACAGGCAAGCATCGCGACCGCCGCTTCGGCCACCATCGGCATGTAGATGATGACGCGGTCGCCTTTGTGAATGCCGCGGTTCTTGAGCACCGAAGTCAGCGCTACCACTTCGCGCTTCAATTCGGCATAGGTGAATTTCTTGACCGTGCCGGTGATCGCGCTGTCGTAGATAAGTGCGATCTGGTCGGCGCGGCCGCTTGCGACATGGCGATCGAGAGCGTTGAAGCAGGTGTTGCAGCTGGCGCCGTTGAACCAGCGCCCGTAAACGCCCGCCTTGGCATCGAAGACGCTGGTCCACGGCGAATACCAGTCGATCGCCTCGGCGGCAGCGGCCCAGAATTGTTCCGGGTCGCGTTTCCAGCCGTCATAGACCTCGTGGTAGCGTGACGCCATTCATCCCTCCTCGGGAAAACTCTCTATCTTGCATTAGCCTATGCGGGTTTTCCCGGCCACGTCTTTCCCCAAATGCCATGTCTTTCCCGAAATTTGAGGCTTGGCCGATCTCGCCTTGGCCATAAATTGCAGGCACCATGGCCGGGTTTGAAATCGGGGCAGGGCGCGCAATGACGGTACGATACGGGGTTGGATCTGCCGTTGGAGCAGCGCTGCTGTTGACGATCGTTTCCGCCGCCCAGGCCGGCGATGCCGCCGCGCGGCGCATCATCGGCTTTTCCCCCGACGGCAAATATTTCGCCTTCGAGCAATATGGCGAGCTCGACGCTGCCGTTTCCGGCTGGTCGCAGATCGACATCATCGACACAAGCACAGACGAGTTCGTCGGCGGCAAGCCGATCCTTGTCCTCGACGAATCGGAAGAGGCGACCACGACGGTGGAGCAGGCACGGGCGCAGGCCGCAAAGCAGGCCGCGCCAATCCTGGCCAAATACGGCATCGCCGAGCGCGGCACGCGCACGGCCTCCGACAGGTTCACCTTCCCGGATGACACGGTCGAGTACAACGACATTTCCCGCCTCGAGCAGGCCGCGCAGAAATGGCTGTCGCCGTTCTATGGCGAAACACAGATTTCGACCATCCAGCTCGATGAGATTTTGGCCGACAGCAAGACGGACTGCTCGGCAAGCTTTGATGACGCCAAGCCAAGCGACCAGGCTCTTCCGAGCGACAAGACACTTCAGGGCGAAAAGAAACTTCAAGGCGCCAAAACGGGCAAGGCGCGCGGCTTCCGCCTGTCGCTGCAGGGGCAGGACGGCAAGCCGTTCAAGGTGCTGCACGAGGACAAGGCCGTGCCGGGCTCGCGCAACTGCCCGACTTCCTACAGCCTGTCGGAATCCTACGAATACACCCCGCCCGGCAGGCCGGCGGTAGTGGCGGTGCTGGTGCAGCGCTTCAGCCAGGGCTTCGAAGGACGCGACCGCCGCTTCATCGCCGTAACCGGCCAGGCACGCTAAGCCGCGGCCCGTCTTGTGGCAGGCAGAAAAAGCTCATGCGCCCGGAGAAAGCAGGGCGTTCGTGTCGGATATCAGGTCTTAAAGCGGCAAGGCCGCCAGCATCAGCCCGACGCCACCCGCGATCAATATGGCGGCTGCCAATGCTTTTCGATGACGTTCGAACGCGGTCGGAGCCCGCTCCCAGTTGTAACGCATACCCAATGCTCTCCCAAAACCCCGCGACTCCATAGCTTACTTTAGGTAAGAAAAGCAAGACCTTGACCCTGCGAGATAGCTGGCTTGACCGTTTGCGGTGGTGATTCCCAGCTGCAATCACCGACTATTTCTGGGGTGCTTCCCTGTTCTCAGGCTCTGAATGATGTGGAAGTTACCACAATCTGAAATTGGATGTCTCCATTAGGCTTCGGTTGCCTGTGTCGTGAGGATGGTGGCGTTGCCGGATTGCCACAGAACGGTCAGGCCGGCCTGTTCTCCCTCTCGTCCGCGCAATGGACAGACCCGCATCGCCGCGCTATCTGCTCTCCAGGAAAATGGTGGAGGGGCTCCATGGCCCAAATCGGTTCTGAAATGGTTCTGCGGCTGGCGGACGACGCCTCGGTCCAACATGTCGGCGATGGCGCCGTCGTGCTCTTGGCGCGCAGCGGCCAGCTTTACACCTGCAACGGCACCACCGAAGCCTTTCTCGACAAGGTGGACGGCGCCCGCAGCCTTGACCAGATCGTCGTCCTGTTGTCTGACGAGTTCGAGGTCGACAAGGGCACGCTCGACCAGGACATGGCGGCGCTGGCCGCCGAACTGGTGAGCGAAGGCATTCTCGCCGACCCGGCTCCCTGATGGTGGACGGCGTTCTCCTGCGCGCTTTGTTTCGTGTCCATTTATGGGCAAGCGCGCGGCTGATGCCGACCCTGATCGGCCGCCGCAGCTTCGAATCGGTGCTGAAATGGGCGCCGCTCAGCGCACCCACCCCTTATCGCGGCCTGTCGTCAGCCTACATCGTCGCTGCCGTCAACCGGACCGTCCGGCACCCCTGGCTGATGCGCGACCGCAGATGCCTGCGCGAGGGCCTGCTCGCCCACCGCTTCCTGCGCTTTGCCGGCTTCGATCCGGATCTGCGCTTCGGCGTCGATCCGAAGTCGATGCAGGCGCCGCGTATGTCTGCCCATTGCTGGGTCTGTCTCGATGGCCGCCCGGTGGTCTCGGACAGCCTCCCCGGCATGGTGCAGATCTATCGTCATCACGCCGATGCCGGAAAGGCGCACGCTGCTTGACCGGTCCGGCGACCACCTTCTGCTACGATCTCCAGGGCCAGGTCATCAGCATATCGGCCTCGCGGGCCGATCTCTGGCCGAGCTTCGACCTCTTACTCGGCACGTTGCGCGTGAGCGGGCCGGTCGAGCCCGATTTCCGCGTCGACATCGTCGAGACGCGAGAGTTACAGGAGTCGCCTGCCGGAAAACTCGCTTTCGACGGCGAGGTACCGGAGGACGGCCATTGCCGGCTGATCGACGGTGGCGGCACCGTTCACCTGGTCTTTCCCGGCCTGCAGACCGTCTCGATCAATGCCGATGGAGGCTGGGCCGAGATACGAGTCCATCCCGATGCCAAGGTCAAATGGACGATGCTGATGATGGTGCTGGATGCAGCACTTGATGCCGGCGACCAGCACATGCTGCACACCGCCGGCCTGACATTGCCTGGCCAAGAGGCGCTGGTGCTGATCCATGCGCCGAGCGGCACCGGCAAGTCGACGACGTCGCTGGCGCTGGCGTCGCAAGGCTTCGGCCTGTGCTCGGATGACGCCATGATCCTCAAGGTTTTGGCCGGTGGCGGCATCACGGCCTGGGGCTTGCCGCGCAAGGTGAAGGTCCACCGCCACACGGCGGCAATGCTGCCCTTCGTGGCGCCTTGCCTTGGCGACAAATGGGACGCCAATGGCGAGCAGGCCGTCTCGCTGGAACGTCTCGCCGAGATCATCCGCATCGAGGAGACTGTCGGCAGACCGGTTGCGGCACTGGTTCATCTCGCCCGCTCGGCGGACGCGCAAACCCGGCTCGTCCTCATGACCAGGACAGACGCCATGGTGGCGCTTGCCACCGACAATGTCAGGACCGGCATGACCGGCCTTTTGCCGGCGCAGAGGCGCCGCATGGCAACCATCGCAACGCTGGTCAAAGCCGTCCCGACCTTTACCCTGGAAGTTGGCGCGAACCCGGCCGAGGCGGCCCCGCTGATCCGCTCGGCGCTGGCGGCGCGGGACTAAAGCACACTTCAGGCAGAATGCGGCTTTGGCCTGGCGAGGCGCTGGATCCAGCGGAAGGCGTCGCGGCGCAGGCGCGAATGCATCTTGTCCCTGGAATTGACGCCGAGCAGCGTATCGCCGGTGATCAGCCATTTGGCCAAAAATATCGAGAGGTCGGGCTTGATGCGGTCGGCCAGTTCGATCGCGCGCGGTGCATCAAACAGCCGCCCCGTCACATTGAGAACCGTCGCCAGTTCGAGCTCGATGCCGCTGATGCGCGCCGCCTCGAAAAGCCGGTCTTCATCCGCGGGCGACCGCAGCGCGCGCACGCCCTGCAGCACATCGACGCAAAGCTGCAGCCGGTGGAACTTGTGCCCGCCGGCGGCGTGGACAATGGCGATGGTCAGCAGCGCGGCCGGCGTGTCGGCCTCGCTGCCGTCGATGATCTGCAATTCGCGAAAGCCCAGCGACAGCCGCCGCCGCATGCCGGAATCATGCACCAGGTTGCCGTGCAGTTCGATCAGCAGGCTGGTATTCTCCTTCTCCAGCCACTTGAACTCCTGCAGATCCTGCGACTGCGCCTCGCCGCTCCAGAGCTCGAAGCCGCATCCGGCAATCACCGTGTTGGCTTCAATGATGCTGGCCGGCTCGACCAGAATGTCGATGTCGGTGAACGGCCGGTCAGCGGCGTGGCGGTAAAGTTTGCGTGCGAAGACCGGACCCTTGACGATGCGGGCCGGAACATTTTTCGCCGCCAATGCCTTCATGATGCGGTCGCCATGATATTGCAGCAGCATCGATTGGCCGGTCGCCAGCGTCGAGCGATCACGCAGTTCCGACAGCTTTTGCCGCAAGGCTGCGTCCGCAGGCAGTTGGGCGTCGCCGATCTCGCTGAGCTTGCGCAGCATGATCGGCAGCACGCCGTGGAACTCGGCATTGGCGAGCAGTGCCAGCAAGCTTTCGGCAGCAACGTCACGGCCAATGGCAACCGTCGCCTCCGGGTCGGCGAAGGTCAGCAGCAGTTTTTCATCGGCAGGCGCAAGAGATGGCAGCATCAAACCCGGATTGCGTTCGCCCACATCAGCAATTCCCGTCCGGAATTGCGTCAAACAACCAACTCAGAGGAGCGTATGTTGCAGAAAAGCATGCATGAAGCCAGCGTGTGGTGGCAGAACCAGCTCATGAATTGACTTTCCACGGTTTCGGTCCATTCTTTTGCACTGGACTGAAAAGGGTGTTTGGAATGGCCAAGAAAAAGTATGAAGCGCCCGTGCTGCGCAAGGCAGGAAAGTTGTCCAGCGTGGTGGCCGGGCCGTCGCTGCCGATACCGCGATAAGACTTCTACGGCTTCGGTTTGGATGAAGCCGGAGCGGTCGGCCGCAAGGCAAGCCGCGCTGCAGGCGGGCAATCTGTCGGCGTGACTGCGGGTAACGGTCCGTCCGGTTCCGCAGGCTAAGGCAAGTTCATAAGCCGCCTGTTCGGGATATGGGCAAGGCCCCTCCGTTACAGTCCCCAGCGCAGCGCGGCTGTGTGCACCGGCGCGTCCCACATTGACGTTGCCTCGTCATCCAGCATGGTCAGCGTGATCGAGCAGCCGGCCATGTCGAGCGATGTCACGTAGGACCCGACCAGCGAGCGGGTCACCGTCACGCCCTGTTTTTCGAAGATGTTTCGGGCGCTGTTGTACATCAGATAGAGCTCCATCAGCGGCGTGCCGCCAAAGCCGTTGATGAACAACAGTGCCGGGCCTTTCGCCCTGTCGCCGAGATCGCCCAGGATCGCGGCGCAAATCTCTTCGGCGACCGCATCGGCGCTTTTCAACGTGTCGCGACGCCGGCCGGGCTCGCCATGAATGCCGACGCCGAATTCCATCTCGCCATCACCAATCTCGAAGGTCGGCCTGCCGGCCGCCGGCACCGTGCAACTGGTCAGCGCCACGCCCATCGAACGCGTCGCGCTGTTGATGCGACCGCCGAGCGCCTTGAGATCCGCCAGCGTCATGCCTTGCTCGGCGGCGGCGCCGACGATCTTCTCCACCACCAGCGTGCCGGCGACGCCGCGCCGGCCGGTCGTAAAGGACGAATTCTCGACGGCGACGTCATCATTGATCACCACCTGCAGGACGCCGTCGGCCATTTCGCCGGCCATGTCGAAATTCATCACGTCGCCTTCATAGTTCTTGACGATGAACAGGCAGCCGGCGCCGGTATCGACGGCGGCGGCCGCCGCCAGTATCTGGTCC
The DNA here is from genome assembly GCF_040321695.1 of Mesorhizobium sp. M0292. Classification (NCBI taxonomy): domain Bacteria; kingdom Pseudomonadati; phylum Pseudomonadota; class Alphaproteobacteria; order Hyphomicrobiales; family Phyllobacteriaceae; genus Mesorhizobium; species Mesorhizobium sp. M0292. The sequence continues at coordinate 18,057 of NZ_JAMYSB010000030.1, read as the reverse complement.
GGCGTTGGCGAGGTGAAGACCTGGCCGGGGCAGGCGGCGTCCAGCATGCCGTGACCGACAAAGCCGGCATGCAACGGCTCGTGGCCGGAACCGCCGCCCGAGATCAGCGCCACCTTCCCCGGCTTCATCACCTTGCGGCGAATGAATTTGTGCTCCTCGCCCAGCACCAGGATGTCGGCATGAGCTGCAACGAAGCCGTTGAGGCTTTCGGTCAGCACCGTGTCGACGGAATTCATAAACTTCTTCATGTGTCCTCCCGACACAACACGATCAGCCGCCACTCCTGCCGGTGATGCTGGTGATCTTCTGGATGAATTCGTTGATCGCCTTGTCGAGCGCTGCATTCTGCTTGTCGTCGCCGAAATCGGGCACGATCAGCGAGACATGCCGGGTCTTGCGCATGCCTGCCGCAACCGACATCTTGCCGGGATGCGCCAGATGATAGGCAGCCAGAAACTGATCGCGCTCGGCCGGACTGAAATGGCAGACCGAAAAAATAGCCGGCAGATGTTTTGACGGGATCGGGGTCGAATAGGCCGCGCTGGAAATCTGGGTGACGAAGCTGCGGTGCTTGCCAAGCGCGTCGGCAAGGCGTTGTCGCATACCCGACGGTCGCTGGTCGATGACCTGCGACAGGATCGTCTTGTAGGCGCGGATCGCCTCTTCGGAGCCGGCTTCTGGTGTCTTGTCGGCCATCTCAGTCATCCTAGACCGATGCATCCGAGATGGCCGCCTTGGCCATGGCGAGTTGGGCGGGAGCCACCGAGAGATCCCGCAGGCCGGCCTCGAGCAGTGCCGGGATCGATGCCGGATCGCCGCCGGCATCGCCGCACAGGCTGACTGGGATTTTCGCGCGCAGGCCAAAAGCGGCAACCGAGCCGATCAGCCGCAACACGGCGGGATGGCGGACAGAATTAAGATGCGCCACGGCTGCGTTATCGCGGGCAGCCGCCATTACATATTGGGTCAGATCGTTCGAACCGATCGAGAAGAAGGCGACATCGGCGAACGCCTCCGGCGCGATCGCCACCGAAGGCACCTCGACCATGATGCCGAGCGGCGGCATTTTTTGCGCGATGCCGCGCGCGGCAAGCCCGGCCTGCTCCTCCACGAACAGAGCGGCGGCGCGTTGGTATTCCTCCGCGACGGCGATCATCGGAAACATCACCTTCAGATTGCCGTGCACCGCCGCGCGCAGCAGCGCCCGGATCTGTACGCGAAACACCTTCGGCCTTGCCAGCGACAGCCTGATGCCACGCAGCCCGAGGAACGGGTTGCTCTCCTCGACGGTGAAGCCCGGCACCGGCTTGTCGCCGCCGGCGTCGACGGTACGGATGGTCACCGGCTTGTCGCCTGCCCATTCCAGCACCTTGCGATAGGCCTGGTATTGCGTCTCCTCGTCCGGCGGCGCCTTGCCGAACAGGAATTCGGTGCGCATCAGCCCGACCCCGTCGCAGGTCGAAATGTCGATGCCGTCGACCTCGGACGGATCGGCGATGTTGACCTGCACGCGCACTGTCGTCCCGGCCCGGGTTACCGCCGGTTTCGCGAGATAGACTCCGGCCTTGTCTCGATGTGCCACAAACGAGGACGAGGACCGGTGGAACGCTTCGATCTCGGTCGTGGTCGGCGAAAGCACGATACCGCCATGCTCCGCATCGAGCAGAGCCAGACCGACGGGATTAGCCGGCGAAGCGCCAAGCCCCACCACCATCGGCACGCCGCGCGAGCGCGCCAGCATGGCGACGTGGCTGGCGGCGCTGCCGGCCCTCAGCGCGATGCCGCCGCCGGTGCTCCAGTCGGTCTCGAGAAAGCGCGTCGGCGCGATGTCCTCGCCATAGAGAATGGCGCCCGCTGGTGGAGCGCTCTCCTGCTCCTCGGTAAGGGCGCGCAGCACGCGGTCGCGGATATCGCTGATATCGGCGGCGCGAGCCCGGAAATAGTCCTGGTCTGACGTTTCGTAGCCGGAGATCTCGGCGTCCAGCGCCCGTCGCCAGGCCATGTCAGCCGGCATGCCGGACGCGATCGCGGCAAAAGCCGGGCCGGTCAGTGCCTCGTCCCCAAGCATGGCGAGCTGGAATTCGAGAATGCCGGCGGCCTCGTCATCGGCGGTTTCGATCAGGGTCGCGAGCCGGTCCGTCGCGCTGGCGATAGCTGCTTCCAATGCGGCCTTCTCGTCCGCGGCGCTCGCCTTGCCCGTGTAGTGCGCGGTGCCGTTGTCGAGGTTGAACAACGGCCCCTCGGCATAGCCGGCCGAGGCCGAAATGCCTTGCAGCCTAAGCGGTTCGGGCATGGCCCGCATCCTCGTCGAAACCGCGTCGCACCAGCTCGGCCAGCGCTCTCACGGCATCATCGGCGCCGTCGCCTGTGGCCCGGATGTGCAGCATGGTGCCTTTCGGCGCCCTGGCCGCCATCACCTTGACGATGCTCTTGGCGTCGAACCATGGGCCGTTGGCGGCAAGCGCAATCTCCACCTCGGCGGCAAAGCTCTTGGCAAGCTTGGTCAACTTCACCGAAGGGCGCGCGTGCAGACCTACCTCGTGGGTGATCAGGACGGTGGCCTCGGCAAATGCGGACATCAGGTCAAAATTCCCGTTCGCTCACGACGGCGACAATTCATGCGCCGTCGCCACCACTTCCTTCAGCGAGGCCCCGCCGGACGCCTCCGTCGCAGCCATCACCGCGCCTTCGACGATCGGCGCGTTGCAGACGACGATCTTCTGCGCCCGCGGCTCGCCGATCATTTCCACCGCCATTTCCGAATTGGTCTCGGCGCCGCCGAGATCGACCAGTATGGCGACGCCCGCCTCCGACCACGCCTTGTCGATGGCGCCCATGATCGCTTCGACGCTGGTGCCGAGCCCGCCATGGCCGTTTCCGCCGCACCATGCAAGCGGCACTTCGTCGCCCACCATCTGCCGCACCATGTCGGCCGTGCCTTCGGCAACCAGCGGCGAATGCGAGACGATGACGATGCCGACATTGCTCATGCTTGGCCCTCGACGGTTTCGGCGACGGTCCGCACCAGCAGCGCCACAGAGCGTCCGCCGGCATCCATATGACCGATTGAGCGGTCGCCGAGGAATGAGGCGCGACCGCGTGTTGCCTTCATCGGCACGGTCGCTTCGGCAGCCGCGTCGGCGATATCAGCGATTTCCGAGCCTGTCTTTCCATTCGCGAGCGCGTCATGCACCGGATACAGCACATCGAGCATCGTCTTCTGGCCGACCTGCGATTTGCCTCTGGCGGCCACCGCCTCGATTGCCTTGCCGAAAGCAGCCGTCAGCTTGGGGCGATCCGGCTCTCCTGAAATCTCCTTGCCCAGCGCCAGGAACAATGTGCCGAACAGCGGCCCGGACGCGCCGCCGACCGTCATCACCAGCTTGGTGCCGATCGCCTTCAGCGCCTCGGGCAGCGGCTTTGCAGCGAACGCCCCGGCATCGGCGCGCACAGCCTCGAAGCCGCGCTTCATGTTCAGCCCATGGTCACCGTCGCCGATCGCCTGGTCGAGCGCGGTCAACTCTTCCGAGTGAGCGGCGATTGTGTCCGCGGCGGCGGTGATCAGCCTGGCAAGGTCGAACGCTGCCATGTCCAGATTCCCGGTTTCGATCCTGCCGGCAGTATCGCAAGAGTTGTCATTCGACAATCGAAGCATGCCGTCAGGCCGCTGCATGCAGCGCGGCGGCGGCCGCGAACACTTCGGCCACGGCATGGGCGCCAGGGTCGACTACGCCTTGCAATTTGGCGCCGACATAGGCGGAGCGTCCGGCCTTCGCCTTCTCCATGGCAGCGGTCGCCTCGGCGCCGTGCCGTGCCGCTGTAGCCGCGGCATCCAGCCCCTTGGCATCGAGCGCCTTCAGCGCCGGCTCCAAGGCATCGACCATGGTGCGGTCGCCGACCCTGGCGCCACCGTAAAAAGTAATGCGGTCAAGCCCGGCAAGCAGCGCCTTGGACAGGGTTGCTCCGCCGTTCGAAGCCTGAGCCGCCGCCGTGAAGAAGATCGACAGCAAGACGCCTGAGGAGCCGCCCATTGCGACGCCCAGACTATCGCCTATAGCCGCAAGTGTGGCGGCAGGGTCGGCCAGCGGCAGCGCATCGAGCCGTTCCAGCACGCTGCGCGCGCCGGTCGCAACCGTCGAACCGGTATCGCCGTCGCCCGCCTTGGCGTCGAGCCCGTTCAGTGTCTCTTCGAGCGCGATCAGCCGTTCGCAGACCGTGACGATCAAACGCCTGGTACCGGGATCCTGACTGGCCTTTTGGGCTGCGCTGTTTCCAGCCGCTTTCGCCATAGGCACGATAGCCGGCGCGACGACGGTTTTGGCCGGCATCCAGGCATGTGGGCCGACAGGCGCCAGCAAGCCTGCCTCGCGCGCCGCATCGAGCTTGATCAGCGACAGCGAAAAGCCGTTCATGTTGAGCGCCGTCATCAGCGGTCCGGGGCCGATCGCAAGTTTGACGGTTTTGGCCAGCGGCGAGGCCAGCACGGCATTGGCGACCAGCGACATTTCAAGCGGCGGCACCGAGCCGAGATTGTTGATGATCAACGCGTGGCTGGCGTTCGGGTCGAGCCGCGCGGCCAGCCGCTCCGCCATGATCGCCACAAGTCTGTCGGCGCTCTGCACGGCGATGCGCTCGACGCCCGGCTCGCCATGGATGCCGAGGCCGAGTTCGCCGTCATTTTCGCCGAACCGCTCTTCATGTGGCTGGCCGGGGATCGAGCAGGACGACAGCGACATGCCGAGCGAGATGATGTCCTTCGCCGCCGCGCGAGCCGCTGTCGCGATCGCTGTCAGACCGCTTCCCGTCTCCGACAAATGGCCTGATATCTTGTGCACGAACAAGGTGCCGGCGACGCCGCGCGGCTGGTTGATATCGGGCAAGGCAATGTCGTCGGCGACGATCGCCATCTCGACGCAAAACCCCTCGGCGCGCGCCTTCTCGGCCGCGAGGCCGAAATTGAGGCGGTCGCCGGTGTAGTTCTTGACGATCAGCAGGCAGCCAGCCGGGCCGGTCACCGCGCGAATGGCCGCCAGGACCGCCTCGACGCTGGGCGAGGCAAATATCTCGCCCGAGACCGCCGCCGTCAGCATGCCCTTGCCGACAAACCCGGCATGCGACGGCTCGTGCCCGGCACCGCCGCCGGAGACGACGGCAACCTTTGCCTTGTCCCAGTCGGCGCGCAGCACGACCTTGATCTCGGGATAGCCGTCGAGGCGGGCGAGATCGCCGGAACCGATAGTCCGCAACAGCCCGTCCAGCGCCTCGGTGACGATCGTTTCCCTGCGGTTGAAAAAGTGCTTCATCGAATTCGTCCTGTATTCGTCAATCAGAAGCCGGTGCCGTGCCCTTGGCGAGACACCGAAAACCTCACATCAGTCTTTGTCCGTCGGCGCCGAAATAAAGTGGCGAGCGGTAGCGGATCACCACTTTGTCGCCCTCGGCCAGATCCGTATCGGGGTCGGTGAGCGTCACCAGTTTCTTCGGGCCGACCGTAACATGCAGATGGTTCTGGTCCCCGAGATGTTCGACCCAGTCGACGACGCCGTCGGCATGGCCGCTTGCGGTCTTCTCGATCGACAGATGCTCGGTGCGCGCGCCGATGGTCTTGGTTCCGGTCGGCGCCCCACCATCAGGCAGCAGCCCGGCCGGCAGCAGGTTGATCGCCGGCTGGCCGAGGCGGGCCGCGACATGAAGGTTGGCCGGCTCCGAATAGATTGTGCGCGGCGTGCCGATCTGCACCAGCACGCCGTCATTGAGGATGCCGATGCGATCGGCCATGGTCATCGCCTCGATCTGGTCGTGCGTGACATAGAGCATGGTGGCGCCGAGTTCGGCCTGGATGCGCTTGAGTTCGAGCCTGAGATCGGCGCGCAATTTGGCATCCAGCGACGACAGCGGTTCGTCCATCAGATAGATCGACGGTTTGCGCACCAACGCTCGGCCGATGGCGACGCGCTGCATCTCGCCGCCCGACAGCTTGGTCGAGCGGTTGGCGAGCTTGTGGTGGATGCGCACCATCTTTGCCACCTCTTCGACGCGGCGGCGAATCTGGTCCTCCGGTACTTTCCGCGCCGGCGAGCGCAGCGGGAAGGCGAGGTTGTCGTAGACTGACAGATGCGGGTAGAGCGAATATTGCTGGAAGACGAAAGCGGTGTCGCGCTCGGCCGGCGACAGCGTCGTCGCATCGTGGCCGCCAATATCGATCCTGCCGCCATCCGGCCGCTCCAGTCCGGCGATCAATCTCAGCGTCGTCGTCTTGCCGGCGCCGGTCGGGCCGAGCAGCACGACGAATTCGCCATCGGCGATGTTGAGGTCGAGGCCATTGACGGCGACATGATCGCCGAAGCTTTTGGTCACGCCCTTGATGTGCACGTCAGCCATGCTGCGCTCTCCCTTGAGAGGCGGTATCGTGGATCGCGGTGCGCACCGCCCGACCCGAGCCCTTGTCGAACAGCGACAGCCGCGCGCTGTTCAACGTCAGCCCGACATGATCGCCGGCAGCGAGCCGGATTTCGGCCGGCACCCGCGCCTTGATGATGCCGTCCGCCGTCTCCACCGCCACGATCTGCGTCGTGCCGAGATATTCGGTGCCGTAGATGGCGCCGCGCAGTTTCGACGCATCGTCGAAACGGATGTGCTCGGGACGGATGCCGAGCGCCATGTCGGCGGGCGCAATTTCCTCGCGCACTTCCGGCACCGCCACCTTGGCGCCCTGGACGACGATTTCCTTCGCCCCCTTCGCCAGCCCGCCACCGAAGCCCAGGAAATTCATCGGCGGCGAGCCGATGAAGTCGGCGACGAACATGGTTGCCGGGCGGTCGTAGATTTCGCGCGGGCTGCCGAACTGTTCGATGACGCCATGGTTCATGACGGCGATCTTGTCGGCCATCGACATCGCTTCCATCTGGTCGTGCGTGACATAGACGGTGGTGGCGTGGATGCGGTTGTGCAGCTCGCGCAGCTCATGCACCATCAGATCGCGGAATTCGGTGTCGAGCGTGCCGAGCGGCTCGTCCATCAGAAAACACTTTGGCCGTCGCACGATGGCGCGGCCGAGCGCGACCCGCTGGCGGTCGCCGCCGGCAAGCCCTGAGACCGATTTGTTGAGCAGGTGGTCGATGCGCAGCAGCTTCGCCGTTTCCTCGACACGGCTTCGAATCTCGGCCGACGGCATGCCTTGCGCGAGAAGCGGGAAGCCGATGTTCTTGCGCACATTCATATGCGGATAGAGCGCGAAAAGCTGGAAGACGAAGGCGATGTCGCGTTCGCGCGCCCGGCGCATGGTGACATCCTCGCCGCCGAGCAGGATCTGGCCGCCCGTCGGCAGTTCCAGCCCGGCGATCATGCGCAGCGTCGTCGTCTTGCCGCAGCCCGACGGGCCAAGCATGACGAAGAACTCGCCATCCTCGACGATGAAGCTGGAATCCTGCACGGCGACGAAATCGCCGAAGGCCTTTCTCAAATGTTGGACGCGGATTTCGGCCATGATTATTCCGGGAATTTCGAGACGATGATGAACATCACTGTGCCGGCGAGCATGGTGATGAAGGAGTAGGTGTAGAGCGCGAGCGCGAAAGGCTGGAACAGCATCAGGAAGCCGACGGCGATGAGCGCCGTCGCAATGTTTTCCATGAGGCCGCGCCGGGCCCAGCGAGGCCAGGATGACTTTTTGGAGATGGCTGGGCGCGTCATGCGTAGCTGCCTTCCTTCTGCCCGGCAACGGGGCGAGACGGTTGCCAGGTGGTTCCCCCACTCCGTCGCTGCTTCGCAGCGTCACCTCTCCCCCCTCCGGAGGGAGAGGAAGGCAGCCTGCCTGAATGAAGTGCGCGTCCTTCCTCTACCCCGTCGATGGGGGGAGAGGTGTCGAGCGAAGCTCGACGGAGTGGGGGTCGACCTGGCACACCACTCATTTGCGAACCGCGCCGAAAGTGATGCCGCGCAGCAACTGCTTGCGTAGCAGGATGGTGAAGACCAGGATCGGCACCAGGAAGATCGTCGTGCCCGCCGCCACCGCCGGCCAGTCCTGGCCGCCTTCGCCGATGATAGTCGGGATGAAGGGCGGTGCGGTTTGCGCCGTGCCGGAGGTGAGCAGTGCCGCGAAGGCATATTCGTTCCAGGCGAAGATCAGGCAGAAGATGGCGGTCGCGGCGATGCCGGTGGTGGCTTGCGGCAGCACGGTGCGCCAGAAGGCCTGCAGCCTGGTGTAGCCGTCGATCATCGCCGCTTCCTCATACTCGCGCGGGATCTCGTCGATGAAGCCTTTCAGCAGCCACACCGCCAGCGACACGTTTACCGCCGTGTAGAGCAGGATCATGCCCAGCGCGGTGTCGGACAGGCCGAGCTCGCGGTACATCAGGTAGATGGGAATCGCGACCGCGATCGGCGGCATGAAGCGCGTCGACAGGATGAAGAACAGAAGGTCATCGGCCAGCGGCACCTTGAAGCGCGAGAAACCATAGGCAGACAGCGTGCCGAGGAAGACCGCGCAGAAGGTCGAGCCGAAGGCGATTATCAGCGAATTGACGAAGCGCGGCAGGAAATTGGACGGGCCGGCAATCACCATGTTGCGCTTGCGCGAGGTCTCGTCGCAGAAACCGGTCGCGGGTCCGAGCGAGTTGATGTACTCGGGCGTTTGCCTGGTGCGCGTCGTGAACAGGTTGCAATAGCCCTCGATGCTCGGCTGGAACAGAATCTTGGGCGGATAGGCGATCGAATCCGGCGGCGTCTTGAAGCTGGTGGCGAAGATCCACAGCAGCGGCACGATCGAGATCAGCGCGTAGAGCACGATGATCGTGCCGGCGATCCGCTTCGAATTGGCCGAGGGGGCGACGACGGAGTGGGCGGTGGTCAGGCTCATCTCTGCTTCACCTTGTTCAGCGCCTTGACGTAGATGTTGGCCAGCCCAAACACCGCGACGAACAGGATGATGGCGAAGGCCGAGGAATATCCGGTGCGCCAGCTCTCGAACGCTTGCCGTTTCAGCGTGATGGAAGCGACCTCGGTGGTCGAGCCCGGCCCGCCACCGGTCAGCAGGTTGACCATGTCGAACATCTTGAAGTTCTCGATGCCGCGAAACAGCACCGCCAGCATGATAAAGGGCAGCGCCATCGGCAGCGTGATCGACCAGAACTGCCGCCAGTTGGATGCGCGGTCGACCTCGGCCGCCTCATAGATGTATTCGGGGATCGAGCGCAGGCCGGCGAGACAGATCAGCATGACATAGGGCGTCCACATCCAGGTGTCGACGATGATGATCGACCACGGCGCCAGCGACACGTTGGACAGCATCTGGATGTCGGTCGGTGGTATCCGGGTGACGAACGAGATGGCGTAGGCGAACAGGCCGATCTGCGGCTCGTAGAGGAAACGCCAGAAATTGCCGACCACCGCCGGCGACAGCATCATCGGCACCAGGATGATGGTCGTCCAGAAGGCGTGGCCGCGAAACTTCCTGTCGATCAGCCATGCCAGCGTGAAACCGATCAGCGTCTGCAGCAAGATCGTCCAGAACACGAAATGCGCCGTCGTCTGCATGGCGATCCAGATGTCCTGGTCGCCGAGGATGCGCTGGTAGTTGGCGAAGCCGAGGTTTTTCACCACCTCGTTCGGGCGGTTCGCGCGGAAGTTGGTGAAGGACAGGTAGATCGCCCAGAACAGCGGGAAGATGTTGATGGCCAAGAGCAACAGGATCGTCGGCGAGATGAACAGCCAGGCGAGGCCCTTGTCGCTGATGCCCCGGACCTTGCGGGCCAACGGCTCCGGGGTCGCCCGGGCAACGTTCTCCGCAGTCCGATTGAGCATGGTGAGTCCTGCTTCGGTCACGTCAAGTCTCGACACTGGAATTTATCTGAACTGCGTCCCGTGCCAAGGGCGGCACGGGACCAAGAGCATGAAGCCGAAAAGTGTGAAGCGGTTTTCGGACGACATCATGCTCTCTCTCTTTTTAGCCCGAGGCGGATGATTTCTGGTCGATTCGGCCTGAAAATCATCCGCCTCTGGGGTCAGGCTCGGGAGGAGCCGTTGGTCCGGTTACATCTTGCCGTCGTCCTGGAACACTTGCGTCCAGTCCTTGACCAGGCCGTCAAGCGCGTCCTTGGCCGAACCCTGGCCGGCAACGACATAGTCGTGGAAGCGCTTCTGCGACGCCTGCAGCAGCGGTGCGTAGCTCGGCTCGGCCCAGAAGTCCTTCACGATCGCCATCGAGTCGAGGAAGGTCTGCGCATAAGGCTGGCTGGACGGGAAGGCCGGGTCCTTGACCACCGCGTTCAGGCAGGAATAGCCGCCGAGCGACCACCATTTGGCCTGCACATCCTTGTCGGCGAACCACTTGATGTATTTCAGCGCCGATTCCTGCTTGTCTGAATAGGACACCACCGAAATGCCCTGGCCGCCAAGCTGCGCAAACTGGGCGCCACCGGGACCCTTCGGATTGACGAAGTAGCCGATCTTGTCGCCGCCGACATTCTCGTCCTTCTGCAGGCCGGGCCAGGTGAAGGCGAAGTTCATGTGCATGGCCACTTGACCGGATTTGAAGGCGTCGACGCCTTCGCCCATATAGCTGTTCGAGGCACCCGGAGGCGTGCAGCAATCGTAGAGCGACTTGTAGAACTCCAGGCCTTTGACCGCGTCTGGCGAATTGACGAAGCCTTCCATCTCGTAGGGCTTCTTGGGGTTTTCATACTGGAAGCCGTAGCTGTAGAGCACGTCCATGGCGCCCATGGTGATGCCTTCCGAGCCACGCTCGGTGTAGATCGAAGCGCCATAGACGGTCTTGCCGTCGATCTCGCGCTTCTGGAAGAACTCGGCGACCTGCTTCAGTTGGTCGAAGGTGGTCGGCGGGCCGAGATCCCAGCCATATTTTTCCTTGAATTCCTTTTGCAGCTCCGGCTTGGAGAACCAATCCTTGCGGTAGGTCCAGCCGACGACGTCGCCCATGGCCGGCAGCGCCCAGTAATTCGGCGTGTTCTTCGGCCATTCGGAATAGCCGACGACTGTTGCCGGCACGAAGTCGTCCATGCTGATCTTCTCCTTGTCGAAGAAGTCGTTCAGCTTGACGTAGTGGCCGTTCTCGGCCGAGCCGCCGATCCACTGGCTGTCGCCGATGATCAGGTCGCACAGTTTGCCGTGCGAGTTGAGCTCGTTGAGGAAGCGGTCGGCATAGTTGGTCCACGGCACGAATTCGAATTTCATGCCGATGCCGGTTTCCTTGGTAAAATCCTTGGACAGTTCGACCAGCGCGTTTGCCGGATCCCAGGCGGCCCAGCAAAGCGTCAGGTCTTCAGCGTGCGCAACGTTCGAGACGGCTGTCGACGCGGTAATCGCCGAGGTCAGTCCCAACGCCAGTTTCAAGCTCGATTTCATGCCTTCCTCCCATTTGCGAAACGCGCCCGGATGGCCGTTTCAAGAACCCCTCAACCCTCGCTCCTCCGAGGGGCTAAACACGGCGCGCTATGCGTCGCCAGGGCGGCGCGGTGCGTCGCAGATGTTTAGTAATTTGTTTAGTGATGCAATTTTTACTAAACAAGGCAAGCGAATTCGTCGCTGCGCCGCAACATGGCGAAACGGCGATTGAAATCGTTGGGAAATGATTGCCGGACGGCTCGCCCGGAAGTTGCTTAGCCGGGGTCGCCTATAATTTTCGTCTGCGGCGTCACCGGCCGAACAGGGGGCGCGGGCGGCAGCAGCGCGCGGATGTCGGCGAAGGGAAATGTCGGCTCGAATCGGAAGGCCTCGGCCAGGGAGCCGGGAACGCTGTTGCATTGCCCGGCGCGAAACTCATTCTGGACGCGCGCTCTGTCGACATATTGCTCCGGCCACTGCGACTGGTGCGCTCGGATCGCCTGCGTCTTGATATCGCCGTAGGCGGAAATGTCGACGTAATGCGTCGGCGCAAAGCCGGTGCCGCCCATCGTGTCGGCATGCAGCACGGGGACGCCGAACGAGGCCGCGATGCGCACGCCGTCCGACAAAGCACGATGGTCGGCGTGATAGTCGTTGGGGGCATGCGTGATAACCAGATCCGCCGCGGTCTCGCGTATCAGCGCTTTCAGCGAAGCGATCAGTGCCGCATCAGCCACCAGTTCGCCGTCGGGAAAGTCGAGAAAGCGAAGGGTTGCGCCGAGCAGCGCCGCAGCGGCCGCCGCCTCGTCGCGGCGGACACGAGCCAGAACGCTCGGGTCGCCCATGCCGCCCCTGGCGCCATCCGTGGCCACGGCAAAAGTCAGTTCTGCGCCTTGCGTGGCATAGGCAGCCAGCGTACCGAACATGAATATCTCGATGTCGTCGGGATGCGCGCCGAGCGCCAATACCTTCACTGCACTCTCCCCGGAAATGGAAAAACGTGACGAACGGAATCCTGCTCGCCCTCATCGCCTATGCAAGCTATTCGTGCAGCGATGCCGTTATCAAGAGCCTTGGCGGACAGTTCACCGTCTTCGAGATCGGCTTCTTCATCACGCTGTTTGCCGGCTGCTTCCTGTTTTTCAGCCGCCCAGTCGATGAGCGCTGGCGCGACTTCTGGCGCACCGGGCGGCCATGGGCGGTGCAGGCCCGCGCCTGGGCCGGCATCGCCTCGGGCGTGCTCAGCGTCTACGCCTTCACCACCATTCCGCTGGCCGAGACCTATGCACTGATCTTCCTGGCGCCGCTTTGCGTTACCATTCTCTCGACCGTCATCCTGAAAGAAAAGGTCGGTCCATGGCGCTGGCTGGCGGTGGTTGCCGGCTTTGCAGGCGTCATGCTGGTGGTGCGGCCAGGTTTTCGCGAGTTGCATCTCGGACACCTTGCCGCGTTCACGGTGGCCTTCCTTGCCGCGGCCAGCGTCATCCTGATGCGGTCGCTCGCCCAGCAGGAAAAGCGCACCACCATGCTCGGCGTGCTCATCGGTTACGGGCTGCTGTTCAACGGGGCCGGCACCATCGCCACATCGTTCACCCTCCCCAACGCCATGCAACTGCTGTGGCTGGTGCTGGGCGGCGCCTTTACCGCCGGCGGCCAATTGCTGCAGCTGCTGGCCGCCAAATACGCACCGGCCAACCGCATCGCGCCGACGCATTATTCGCAGATCGTCTGGGCGGTGATCCTCGGTGCGTTGTTCTTCCAGGAGTATCCGGACTGGATATCGCTGGTCGGCTTGGCCGTCGTTGGCGCGTCCGGCCTGCTCACCATGGTGCGCGAGGAGGTGCGGCTGGGCACGGTGCGCTGGAACCCGTTTGCGCGCACGAGGCTTTGATCCGGTTGCATGGCCATAGTGACCGCTGATATGCGGACGCAATGACGACGAGATCCTTGCCGGAGCTTCCGGTATCCGCCGTGCTGCCGGCCCTGAGCGAGGCGCTCGGCTCCGGCAACAGCGCCGTCCTGGTGGCGCCGCCCGGCGCCGGCAAGACGACGCTGGTGCCGCTGGCGCTGCTCGATGCGCCCTGGCTGGTCGCCGGCAAGATCGTCCTGCTCGAACCGCGCCGGCTCGCCGCCCGCGCCGCCGCCCGCCGCATGGCCGAATTGCTTGATGAAGAGCCCGGCGCCACTGTCGGCTATGCCATGCGCATGGAAAACCGCACATCGGCCCGGACAAAAATCCTGGTCGTCACCGAAGGCGTCCTGGCGCGCATGATCCTAGACGATCCCGAGCTGCCCGGCGTCTCGGCGGTGATTTTCGACGAATTCCACGAGCGCTCGCTCGACGGCGATTTCGGCCTGGCGCTGGCGCTCGACGTGCAGGGCGCGCTGCGGCCGGATTTGCGGCTGCTGGTGATGTCGGCAACGCTCGATGGCGCGCGCGTCGCGAAACTCCTGTCCGGCGCCACGGTGATCGAAAGCCAAGGCCGCGCCTTTCCCGTCGACATCCGTTACGACGAACGGCCGGCCGGCGTTCCCGTCGAAGACACCATGGCCAAGGCTATCCGCTCCACCCTTGCCGAGGAGAGCGGCAGCGTGCTCGCCTTCCTGCCCGGCCAGCGCGAGATCGAGCGCACCGCCGAGCGGCTGCAGGGCCGCCTCGGCGCCGACACCGACATCGTGCCGCTCTACGGCCAGCTCGACAACAGGGCGCAGGATGCCGCCATCAAACCGGCGCCGCCCGGCCGCCGCAAGGTGGTGCTGGCGACGTCGATCGCCGAGACCTCGATCACCATCGACGGCGTGCGCGTCGTCATCGATTCCGGCCTGTCGCGGCTGCCACGATACGAACCGGCGAGCGGCCTGACGCGGCTGGAGACGGTGCGTGTCTCCAGGGCGTCGGCCGATCAGCGTGCCGGCCGCGCCGGGCGTACACAGCCAGGCGTCGCCATCCGCCTGTGGCGGGCCGAGCAGACGGCGGCCCTTCCCGCCTTCACCCCACCCGAGATTCTCGAAGCCGACCTGTCCGGCCTACTGCTCGATTGCGCCGCCTTCGGCGTCGCCGATCCCGCAAGCCTGTCCTTCCTCGATCCGCCGCCCATTCCCGCGCTCAACGAGGCGCGGGCGCTGCTCCTGGCGCTGCACGCCATCGATGCGGCCGGCCGGCTGACGGAGGCGGGCGGCGCGATGCGCAAGCTGGCCCTGCCCGTGCGGCTCGCACACATGGTCGCTGAAGCCGCTGGCGGCGGCCACGCGCTCGAGGCTGCGATGCTAGCCGTCCTGCTCACCGAGCGTGGTCTCGGCGGCGACGGCGCCGACCTCGAACGGCGCTTGATGCGCTTCCGCACCGAAAAGTCACCGCGCGCCGTTGCGGCAAGGCAGCTTGCCGGGCGATTGGCGAAGGAGGCGGGCGGCGCCAAGAGCAGCGAAACCGCTTCTGCCGGTCTTCTCCTCATCCACGCCTGGCCGGACCGTGTCGCCAGAGCGCGCGGCGAGCGCGGGCGTTTCGTGCTCGCCAACGGCTCCGGCGCCATGCTCGACGCCGCCGATCCGCTGGCCGGTGAGACCTGGCTGGTCGTCGCCGATCTGCAAGGCAAGGCGCAAAACGCCCGTATAACCGCCGCGGCCGCGGTCCACGAGACCGACATCCGTGCCGCTCTCGCCGACAGGATCGAGACGCGCCGCGAGACAAGCTTCGACCGCGAGCGGCGCGCGGTGCGCGTGCGCGAGACCGCCAGGCTCGGCGCCATCACTTTGTCGGAGCGCATGCTGCCCGCACCAACTGGAACAGACGCCGACCGCGCCATCCTGGATGCCTTGCGCGAGCACGGCCTGTCGCTGCTGGAATGGAGCAAGGACGGCGAGACGCTGCGCCAACGGCTTGGCTGGCTGCATCGCGGCCTAGGCGCGCCTTGGCCCGATGTTTCGGAAGCCGCCCTGCTCGAACGCCTCGACGACTGGCTGCTGCCGTTCCTGTCGGGCAAGGCGTCCTTCGCCGCCATCGACCCCGGCACGCTGTCATCGGGCCTGATGGCGCTGGTGCCGCATGATTTGCAGCGCAAGATCGGCACACTGGCGCCGACCCATTTCGACGCGCCGTCCGGCAGCCATATGCCGATCCGCTATGACGGCGAATGGCCGGTGCTGGCGATCCGCGTGCAGGAACTATTCGGCCTTGACCGCCATCCGGCAATCGCCAACGGCACCGTGCCGCTGACGCTCGAGCTGTTGTCGCCGGCGCACCGGCCAATCCAGACGACGCGCGACCTGCCCGGCTTCTGGCGCGGCTCCTGGGCCGATGTGCGCACCGACATGCGCGGCCGCTATCCCCGCCATGTCTGGCCGGAAAATCCGCTGCTCGCTGCGGCCACCGCCCGCGCCAAACCGCGAGGGACCTAGCGCTCGTCCTTTCCCGGCTATAATCCTTGGCCATGATCAACATCGTGCACGCGCCAGACTTCCAGCAAAGCCAGCGGCTGCGCCTCAACACGCTGATCCGGCTGCGCTGGCTGGCCATCGTGGGCCAGAGCCTGGCGGTGCTGGTGATCGCCTATGGGCTCAAATTCCCGCTGCCAGTCAGCCTCTGCTTCGCGCTGGTCGCCTGCTCGGCCTGGCTCAACCTGGTGCTGACCTTCCGCTATCCGGCAGCGCACCGGCTGACCCCGTTCTCAGCCTTTTTCATCCTGACCTTCGACAGCCTGCAGCTTGCCGGCCTGCTCTATTTGACTGGCGGCCTCACCAACCCGTTCTCGGTGCTGATGACCGTGCCCGTCGTCATCTCGGCGGCCTCGCTGCCGCTGCGGCTGACTGCGGTGCTCGGCGCGCTGGTCATGGCGGCGGCCACGTTGCTGGTCTTCTTCCACCAGCCGCTGCCATGGTATGAGGGCGCGCCTCTGCCCATGCCATTCATCTATGTCGCCGGCATATGGATGGCGGTGTTTTCCTCGATCGCCTTCACTGCCATCTATGCCTTCCGCGTTGCCGAGGAAGCCCGCCTGCTCGCCAATGCGCTTGCCGCCACCGAACTGGTGTTGCAGCGCGAGCAGCATCTGTCGGCTCTGGATGGGCTTGCCGCCGCCGCCGCGCACGAACTCGGCACGCCGCTCGCCACCATCGCCCTTGTCTCCAAGGAGATGGAAAAGGCACTTGGCGACGACCCAAAATACGGTGAGGACGTCAAACTTCTGCGGTCGCAGAGCGAGCGCTGCCGCGAGATCCTGAAGCGGCTGACCAGCCTGTCCTCCGAGGGCGAGGCGCATCTGTCGCGTCTGCCGCTGACCTCGCTGGTCGAGGAGGTGACCGCGCCGCACCGCGATTTCGGCATCTCGATCAAGCTTCGGCCGGGCGAGCGCGTCGGCCCCGAACCGGTGGGACGGCGCAACCCCGGCGTCATCTACGGCCTCGGCAATCTGGTCGAGAACGCCGTCGACTTCGCCCGCAACAGTGTGACGGTGCGATGGAGCTGGGACGAACTCGACGTCACCTTCTCGATCATCGATGACGGGCCGGGCTTTCCCCCCGAAATCATCGATCGCATCGGCGAGCCCTATATGTCGACACGCCAGGGCAACGAGGCTGGCGGTGGCCTGGGTCTCGGGCTGTTCATCGCCAAGACCTTGCTCGAACGCTCCGGCGCCACGCTCGATTTCCGCAATTCGAGCGGACTGGGCGAAGGCGCGATCGTGCAGATATCGTGGCCGCGCACGGTCTTCCTCAACCCGGAATCGGTGGGGATCTCGATGTTCGACACCGCGTAAAAGCCTTGGCGGAGGCGGCAAAATTGGACAATGGCGTTCAGGAACTATATCTGCGTAAAATTAAGGCAGCAGGATTTTTTGAGATAATGACTGGCGAAGAAGCAATTGGCGCAATGGTCGAAGGCGAGGACACCTCGCTGCTCATCGTTGACGACGACAAGCCGTTCCTGACGCGGCTGGCCCGCGCCATGGAAACCAGGGGTTTCGTGGTCGAGACGGCCGAGAGCGTCGAGGAGGCAGTGGCCAAGGCGCGCGCCCACCCGCCGGCCTATGCGGTGGTCGACATGCGGCTTGGCGACGGCAACGGCCTCGACGTCGTCGCCGCCATCCGCGAGAAGCGCGACGATGCCCGCACCGTCATCCTCACCGGCTACGGCAACATCGCCACCGCGGTGACCGCGGTGAAGCTCGGCGCCATCGACTATCTGTCGAAGCCGGCTGACGCCGACGACGTGTTTGCAGCGCTCACCCGCACCGCCGGCGAGCGCGCCGCCCCCCCGGAAAATCCGATGTCGGCCGACCGCGTGCGCTGGGAACACATCCAGCGCGTCTACGAAATGTGCGACCGCAACGTGTCGGAAACCGCGCGCCGGCTCAACATGCATCGCCGCACGCTGCAGCGCATACTCGCCAAGCGCGCACCACGCTGAGGTTCACGCGCCGGCGGCGCCGGCCGCCAATTGCCGAACCTCAGCGCTGCCCCTCACCTGCCTGCCGGCATCCTCTGCCCGTATAGAGACGGGGGAGAGGGGCGCTCTCATCGCCGGTTTCGCCAATCGCCGGCGTTGCAGGAGACGACGGCGAGGCTGAAGCTGCTGTCCAGTCGATAGATGGGTAACACTTTGAACCGGATACATAGGTGACACTTCTCTCCCCCTATGCGGCGGACAAGCTTCATGTGCCGTGTGTCGATGATGCCGAGCGGGTGGGCATGGAATGAGAGTGTCCATTGTCCGTCTTCGGT
>NZ_JAMYSB010000029.1:0-76670 GCF_040321695.1 Mesorhizobium sp. M0292 | reverse complement strand
CAACACTATTTTCCCGCCGGCGGCCCCGCGACCCCGGGCCGCTTTTTGTGGGGGGGGGGGGGGGGCGGGCCCCCCCCCCCCGGGTCCCGGGGGGGGCGGTTCTCGTAGGGCGCAGTCCCCCACCCCGGCGCTTCGCGCCGACCCTCCCCACAAGGGGGAGGGTAAAGGAAGGGCGACGGTAAGCTCTCAGAACGTCACCGCGATAAGCACAGCCGACAGCAACCCGAACAGCCCAATCAGCAGATAGTCCGCCACCTGGTACAATTTCAGCGCCTGCCTGATGTCCTGGCTTTCCGCCGCGCGCCTACCGCCTTCGCCCATATAGGCGTCCTCGACGATGACGCCGCCATAGCTGCGCGGGCCGGCGAGCGCCAGGCCGAGTGCGCCGGCCATTGCCGCTTCCGGCCAGCCGGCATTGGGCGAGCGGTGCTTTTTGGCGTCGCGCCGCACTGCTTGCCAGGCGTTGCGGGGATCGGCGCCGTCAACGAGAAAGGCGGCGGCAACGATCAGCAACGCGGTCAGCCGGGACGCCGGCAGGTTGATCCAGTCGTCGAAGAGTGCCGCCGCGCGGCCGAAGGCCTCGTGGTGCGGGGTGCGGTGGCCGATCATCGAATCGGCGGTGTTGGCGGCCTTGTAGGCGACGCCGCCGGCCAGACCGCAGACACCTGTCCAGAAGGCGGGCGCAACGATGCCGTCGGAGAAATTCTCGGCCAGGCTTTCGATGGCGGCGCGGCTGACGCCGGCATGGTCGAGCTTCTCTGGATCGCGGCCGACGATGCGCGCAACCGCAATGCGGCCGAGCGCCAGCCCGCCGGTATCCAGCGAATCGGCCACCGCCTCGACATGTTCGGTAAGGCTCTTTTGCGACAGCAGCGACGAGGCCAGGATTGCCGTGATGATCATGCCGGCAGGAAAGAGCTGCCAGAGCAGGATTTGCACGATGAAGGCGATTGCCGCCGGCACCAGCACGATCACCAGCAGCGCCTGCACGCCGCGGCGGCGACGCAGCGCGTCGGAATCAGTGTCGCGGTTGAGCCTGAGGTCGAGAAAGGCTATCAGCCTGCCGAACCAGGTGACGGGATGGCCGACGGCACGGAACAGCCAGTCCGGGTAACCCAGGATGCGTTCGATGGCCAGCGACAGGAAAGCGATCAGGATCGACATGAAGCTTTCTGATGGAGCGATTACTGTGGTGGATCACGGTGGATCCCTTGGCCGGGCGAGGGCGCTCTTCCCTCACGCGCCACAACCTTTCGTCGATCTCTCGACAGGTATCAATCCGCACTCCTACCCGCTTTTCGAGCTGCCCGCCACCGCCCTGTCACGATTGCCGGAGGCCGCGCGCCTGCGTGAGCTGGCCAGGGTCGCGGCCGGCGCCTATGGCGCGCCTTCGGCCGAGAATGTGGCGGTCGCCCCGGGCACGCAGATCCTGCTGCCGCGCGTCGCCTCGCTGGTCAGCCCCGGCAAGGCGCTGGTGCTCGGGCCGACCTATGCCGAGCATGCCAAGGCCGCCGCGATTGCCGGCCATGCGGTGGCGGAGGTCGACGATTTCGAGGCGCTTGCCGGAGCCGAAATTGCCATCGTCGTCAATCCCAACAATCCCGACGGGCGAGTCGTGTCGCGGGAAAGGCTGCTTCGGCTTGCCGAGACATTGCGCGCCATAGGCGGTCTGCTGGTCGTCGACGAAGCCTTCATGGATGTCGGCCCGCACGCGGAAAGCCTGGCCGGCGATGTCGGGCGGGGCGGCATCGTCGTGCTGCGCTCGTTTGGCAAGTTCTTCGGTCTCGCCGGCCTGCGGCTCGGCTTCGCACTTTCCGATGCAGCGACGGTCGAAAGGCTTGAAACGCAATTCGGCCCTTGGGCGGTCGCCGGCCCAGCGCTCGAATACGGCATCCGCGCGCTTGCCGACAGCGGCTGGCAGGCCGACATGCGGCGGCGGCTGGCGCAGGATGCGGCGCGGCTCGATGCGCTGCTTTCGCGCTTTGGCGTTGCTGTCGCCGGCGGCACGACGCTGTTTCGCTATCTCCGGCTTGCCGATGCACCGGGGCTGTTTTCGACGCTCGGCGAGCGCGGCATATTGCTCAGGCATTTTTCCGAGCGTCCCCAGGTGCTCCGCGCGGGGCTGCCTGGAAGTCAGGAGGAATGGCAGCGGCTTGAATCGGCGCTTGCCGACTGGG
Organism: Mesorhizobium sp. M0292; assembly: GCF_040321695.1. Lineage (NCBI taxonomy): Bacteria > Pseudomonadati > Pseudomonadota > Alphaproteobacteria > Hyphomicrobiales > Phyllobacteriaceae > Mesorhizobium > Mesorhizobium sp. M0292. Next base: position 74,493 of record NZ_JAMYSB010000029.1, on the reverse strand, counting down.
GCGCACGGCGCGACGATGGGTCGAAGGAGATCGCGCCATGATCCATATCTGTTCGCTGGCAAAGCTTGAGGAGACGGTGGCCAAAAGCGGCGCCGAGCGCGTGCTGTCGCTGCTCGCTGCCGGCACCGAGGTGACGCGGCCGGCCTCAATCGCGAGGGAAAACCACCTGCATCTGGTCATGCACGACATCGCGGTGGCGCAGGACGGCATGACCATGCCCGGCGAAGACCATGTGCGCAGTCTGCTCGATTTTGCCCGGAAATGGGACCGCGCCAAACCCATGGTCGTCCATTGCTATGCCGGCATCAGCCGCTCGACCGCCTCGGCCTATATCATTGCGGCGGCGCTCGCCCCGAAGCGCGACGAAGTCGAACTTGCGCAGACATTGCGGAAGCTTTCGCCCTCGGCGACACCCAATCCACGGTTGATCGCCGTCGCGGATGCTCTGCTCTCACGACAAGGCCGCATGATCGAAGCGATCGAAGCGATCGGGCGGGGCGCCGATGCTTTTGAGGGTACGCCTTTCGTGTTGAAGATCGACGGCTAAGGCGGCCCGCTATGCCAGCCAGTCGGCAAGCTTCGCCTTGCGCACATCCTTCAACAGGGTGATGAAGCCGTCGGCCTGATGCTCCGCCGTCAGTCGGCCTTTCTCGGCCGTGGCAATGCTGGCATCGCCGACCACGCCGTTGGGGTTGAGATCCCCAGCGATCCAGGCGAAAGCGTGCGTTCCGGTGTGGCGCAGCAGCGCAAATTCGGTTTCGGCGCGGGCGACCTTGGAGGCGAAATTGTCGGCCTTGGCCATGTCGACTAACTCCGGGCGAAAATGCAGCATCAACGAGGTCTCGACGTCGCCGCCATGGATGCCATGGCGGTCCTCAAGCTCGGTGTACATGCCGGCGGGGCGGCCGAAGCGCTGCCAGCTGGTCTTCACCGCCAGCATCCTCTCACGCACGCGCAGCTCGCGCGTGACGATGCCCATGATCTCTTCATTGCCGCCATGCGAGTTGACGACGATCAGTTTCCTTACGCCTGCGCGGGCAACGGACAGGCCAAGCTCGGTCCAGGTATCGACCAGGGTGGCCGCCGGCAGGGTGAGCGTGCCCGGCGCCTGCAGATGCTCGTTCGACTTGCCGACCGTTTGGACCGGCAGGATGCGGATGTCGAGATCGCCGGGCAGGCGGGCGATGACCGTCTCCAGCATGCCGTTCATGATCGAGGTGTCGGTTGATACAGGCAGATGCGGGCCGTGCTGCTCGATCGCCGCCACCGGCAGCACGGCAATCGTCGCCTCCGGATCGATCGCGGCGTATTCGGTGGTCCGGTAGTCGCCCCACCACACGCGTCTGTTTGCAACGGTCATGTCATGCCTCTTGACTGTGAGGGAGACCTAGCGCGCCAAACGTCGCCTGTCGATCACCCAGCCGCAATCGCCTCGACCTCGACCTTGAACTCCGGCCGCGCAAAGCCTGACACGATCATCAGCGTCGAGGCGGGCGCGGGGCTGGCAAACAAGCGGTCGCGGACGTCCATATAGGGCCGCAGAAAGGCGCGGTCGGTGACGTAGGCGTTTATGCGCACGATGTCGCCTAGCCCCAGCCCGGCTTCAGCCAGAATCGCCGCTATGTTTTGAAAGCAGAGCTCGGCCTGCGCGCCGGCATCCTCGGGGATCTGGTCGTCCGCCGTGATGGCGACCTGGCCGGAGCACAGAACCAGCCGCTTGCCTGGCGGCACCTCGACGCCGTGGCTGTAGCGGGCGAAAGGCGGCTTGATCGACTTCGGCGCGAGGTATCTGAACATGGCAATCTCCTGTCTGCGAGACCAGCCTAAGACGTGACCGATAGTACGTTCAAGATGTGGTGCATGGCACAAGGGCGATTGTGGACAGGCGTCCAAAAAATAGGCACGATGCCTCCCGCACAGCATGACCCGTCCGGTGTTGGCAATGATCGCCGCGAGAAGCAGGCGGTCCGGGCGGTGGCATGTGTCTTGCTTCTTGGATCAATGGTGTCGAGCCCGGCGCGTGACGCTCCGGAGCCAACAAAGGGTGGTGTCGATGTACGGAAAACAGAAGATTTCAGCGCTTGCGGTCGCGCTGCTTGGAGCCGGCACGTTCGGCGCGGCAGCAAACGAGAAGGTCACCTTCGGCACCAACTGGCTGGCCGAGCCCGAGCATGGCGGCTACTACCAGGCCGTCGCCGACGGCACCTACGCTGCATGTGGCCTCGACGTGACGATTTCGCAGGGAGGTCCGCAGGTCAGCGGGCGGCCGCTGCTGCTGGCCGGCAAGCTCGATTTCTACATGGGCGGCAATCTGCTGTCGGCCTTCGACGCCGTCCAGCAGGGCATCCCGATGCGCGTCGTCGCAGCCGATTTCCAGAAGGACCCTCAAGTCATCATGTCCCACCCGGGGCAGGGGCTGGACAAGTGGGAGGATTTGAAGAACGCCGACCAGTACATTCTCGGCGACGAGGGCGTCCAGACCTTCTTCCAGTGGATGGTCATCGAACTCGGTTTCGATGCCGCCAAGCGCGTGCCGTACACCTACAACACCGCTCCATTCCTGGCCAACAAGAAGTCGATCCAGCAGGGTTACGTCACCTCGGAGCCTTTTGCGGTCAAGAAGGAAGGCGGCTTCGTGCCCAACCAGTTCCTGCTCGCCGACTATGGCTGGGACACCTATTCGACGACGATCGAGGTGATGCAGGACACGATCGACAAGCGGCCGGAGGTGGTCCAGTGCTTCGTCGATGGCTCGGCCAAGGGCTGGTACAACTACCTCTACGGCGACAACAAGGCCGCCAACGAGATGATCAAGAAAGACAACCCCGACATGAGCGACGAGCAGATTGCCTTCTCGATCGAGCAGATGAAGAAGTTCGGCCTGGCCGATTCCGGCGACACCGAAAAGCTCGGCATCGGCGCCATGAACGAAGACCGGATCAAGAGCTTCTATGACAAGATGGTCAAGGCCAAGGTCACGCCCGAGGGCATCGATATCAAGAAGGCCTACACGCTGGCCTTCATCAACAAAGGTGTCGGGATCGAGCTGAAGAAGTAGTCGTGAAGCTGGAAAAGATGGCGCAGGCGCCCATGACGGCATCGGGTGAAGGCCCGATGCTGCTGACGCTGCGCCATGTCGGCAAGGTGTTTTCCAATGGCGTGACTGCATTGAGCGACGTCGATCTCGCCATCCGCGAGGGCGATTTTGTCAGCCTTCTCGGGCCGTCCGGCTGCGGCAAGTCAACGGCGTTGAGGCTGATCGCGGGCCTGTCGACGCCGACATCCGGTCAGCTCGACTGGGGCGGTTCGATCGACCGCGCCAATATCGGCTTCGTCTTCCAAGAACCGACGCTGCTGCCCTGGGCCAATGTATTCGACAATGTCTGGCTGCCGCTCAGGCTGAAAGGCGTGTCGCGCGCCAAGGCGGCGCCGGCGGTGACGGAGATGCTGGAGCGGGTGCACCTGACCGGCTTCGAGAACGCCGTGCCGCGCGAGCTTTCCGGCGGGATGAAGATGCGCGTCTCGATCGCACGCGCCATGGTGACGAAGCCGCGCATTCTGCTGATGGACGAGCCGTTCGCCGCACTCGACGAGATCACCCGCTTCAAGCTCAACAACGACCTTCTGGAGCTGTGGCAGGACGAGCGCTTCACCGTCGTCTTCGTCACCCACAGCGTCTTCGAAAGCGTGTTCCTGTCCAACCGCGTCGTCGTCATGGCGGCGCGGCCGGGCCGCGTCCATGCCGAGCTTGCCATCGACGCCTCCTATCCGCGAGACGAGGTTTTCCGCACTTCGCCCGATTATGCCGCGCTCTGCCGCCAGGCCTCGGACATCCTGGTCAACGCCATCAACACATCAGCCGGACCGCACCATGACGGCCATTGACCAGAATGCCGCAACGCTCGACGCGGAAGAGGCCGGCCGCGTACGCCAGGAGCGGCTGGAGCGGATCGGCCGGTGGGTCTTGCCTTTGGCGATCATGATCCTGGCGATCTGGCTGTGGGACCGCATTTGCGTGTGGAACGCGATCCCGCAATATATTCTGCCGCGCCCCGGCGTGGTGCTGTGGACGCTCTATAGCGATGCCGGGCTCCTGTTCTCCGCGCTGCTGGTCACGTTGCGCATAACCTTTCTCAGCCTGCTGCTCGCGGTCGTCGGCGGCGTCGGACTGGCGGTGCTGTTTGCGCAATCGAAATGGGTGGAGATGTCGTTCTTTCCCTTCGCCATCGTGCTGCAGGTAACACCGATCGTGGCGGTCTTCCCGCTCATCAACATCTATGTGGACAACCAGACGGTGAAGCTTTTGCTTTGCGCCTGGATCGTCGCGTTCTTCCCGATCCTGTCCAACACCACGCTCGGCCTCAATTCGGTCGACCGCAATCTTCGCGACATGTTCAAGCTCAACGGCGCGACGCGCTGGCAGCAATTGCGCTATCTCAGACTGCCGGCGGCCATGCCGTATTTTCTAGGAGGCTTGAAGATCGCCGGCGGTCTGTCGCTGATCGGCGCCGTGGTGGCCGAGTTCGTCGCCGGCGCGCAGGGACAATCCTCAGGGCTCGCCTCGCGCATCATCGAGGCCGGCTACCGCCTCAACGCGCCAAGGCTTTTCGCGGCGCTGATCCTGATCTCGCTCACCGGCATATTGATCTTCCTGGTGCTGTCGCTGGTGTCGCATCTCATCCTGCGCCGCTGGCACGAGAGCGCGCTGAAGCAGGAGCGGTAGGGTGACGAGGTGAGCGAGACGTTGGCGCGAAGCACCCCCCTCTGGCCTGCCGGCCATCTCCCCCTCAAGAGTGGAGATTGGACGTCATCCGGGATTTCGCCAATTATCGACGTTGGAAGACGGGTGCTGCCGGCAAAGCTGCCAATCTCCCCCCTTGAGGGGGAGATGCCCGGCAGGGCAGAGGGGGGCGGTCCTTGATACCGACCTCTGGCTCGTACCATCTCACCAACGTCCGCCTTCACCGGTCGCTGACATCAGGTCTTGCCACCACTTACGATACTGACGGCTTCGCGCTGGCCGACATCGCCGTCGCCGACGGTAAGCTCTCCAGCATCGCCGCGCACAAGAAATCAAAAGCGCCAGCCACCGCCATCGACCTTGCCGGCCGCATCATCCTGCCGTGCTTCGTCGATTGCCACACCCACATCGACAAGGGCCATATCTGGCCGCGCAAACCCAATCCCGACGGCAGTTTCATGGGCGCGCTCAATGCCACCAGCGCCGACCGTGCAGCGCGCTGGAGCGCCGAGGACGTGGCGCGGCGCATGGATTTCTCTTTGCGCTCGGCCTACGCGCACGGCACCAAGGCCTTGCGCACTCATCTCGACAGCGTGCCGCCACAGGAGGAAATCTCCTGGCCGGTGTTCGAGGCGATGCGGGAGAAATGGCGCGGCCGCATCGAATTGCAGGCAGCCTGCCTGCTCGGCATCGAAGGCGTGCGCGACAGAAAGTGGTTCGAGAGGCTGGCCAAGCGTGTGGCTGCGGCCAAGGGCGTGCTCGGCGTCGTCACCTATATGGTGCCGGATCTCGAAGAGCTTCTCGACAAGGTGTTCGCCGAGGCGAACAAGCACGGGCTCGATCTCGATTTCCACGCCGACGAGACCGACGATATCGCGGCGATCTCGCTGAAGAAGATTGCCGAGGCCGCACTCTGGAACGGTTTTGAGGGCAACATCCTGGTGGGACATTGCTGCTCGCTGGCGCGCCAGCCGGACCTCGACGTGCTCGACACGCTGGACAAGGTCGCCAAGGCCAAACTTGCCGTGGTGTCGCTGCCGATGTGCAATCTCTATCTGCAGGACCGGCGCGCCGACCAGACCACGCCACGCTGGCGCGGCGTGACCTTGCTGCACGAGATGAAGGCGAGGGGCATTGCGGTCGCGGTCGCCTCCGACAACACCCGCGATCCTTTCTATGCCTATGGCGATCTCGACATGCTGGAGGTCTACCGCATGGCGACGCGCATCCTGCATTTCGACCATCCGGTCGGCGACTGGCCGCAGACGGTGGCGGCGACGCCGGCCAAGGTGATGCGGCTCGACGGTGTCGGGACACTGGCAGCCGGTGGCAGCGCCGATTTCATCGTCTTCAAAGGGCGGAGCTGGACGGAATTGCTCTCGCGGCCCGAATCGGATCGCATCGTCGTGCGCGCGGGACGAGCGATCGACAGACAATTGCCCGATTACGCCGAGCTCGACGGACTGATGGTGGAATGATGGATGTTTCGGCGCTCAAACGCGATCTCGACGGGATAAAGCTCGACGACAATCCGGCCATCATCCAGCAGAAGAGCCGCGACTTCTACTGGTACAGCCCGGTGCTGAAGCAGCAGCTCGACCACGTCACCGGCGACCTGATCGTGACGCCCAGGAACGAGGCCGAACTGATCCGCGTGCTTGCCGCTTGCCACCGTCATGGCGTTCCGGTGACGCCGCGCGGCAGCGGCACCGGCAATTACGGTCAGGCGATGCCGCTATCGGGCGGCGTGGTTTTGAACCTTGCCGAGATGAACGAGATCAAGGCCATAGCGCCGGGCCGCGTCGTCACCGGGCCGGGCGCGATCCTCGCCGACATCGACAGAGCGACGCGCGCGCATTCCGGGCAGGAACTGCGGCTGTCGCCGTCGACCTACAACACCGCCTCGATCGGCGGCTTCATCGCCGGCGGCTCGGGCGGCGTCGGCTCGATCAATTTCGGCGGTCTGCGTGATTTCGGCAATGTGCTGCGCCTGCGCGTCGTCACTATGGAGGCGGAGCCGAAGGCGCTCGAACTCGCCGGCGAGGACCTGCACAAGGTCACCCACGCCTATGGCACCAACGGCATCATCACCGAGGTCGAGATGCCGCTGACTGCAGCCTATGAATGGACCGACGTGATCGTCGGCTTCGACGCTTTCATGCCGGCAGCCCGCTACGGCAACGCGCTGGCACGCCAGGACGGCATCCTGACCAAGCTGATCACGCCGATCGCCGCGCCCGTGCCGCAGCTCTATTTCAAGCGCCACCAGAAGTTCTTCCGGGACGGGCAAAGCATCTGCGTCGTCATGGTTGCCCGGCATGGGCTAGACGCGTTCCTCGCCTTCACCCGCCGCGCCGGCGGCGAAGTCATCTTCAATGCGGCGACGGCAACGGACGAAGAGAAAAAGGGCCTGCCGCCGGGCTTCGAACTGGCGTGGAACCACACCACGCTCAGGGCACTGCGGGTCGATCCCGCGATCACCTATCTGCAATCGCTCTATCCGTTTCCCAACCAGCTGGCGCTGGTGGAGAAGATGGACGCGATGTTTCCGAACGAGGTCTTTTCGCATCTCGAATTCGTGCGCCTCGACGGCAACATCACCTGCTTCGGCCTGCCGCTGGTGAAATTCACCACCGAGGCGCGGCTCAACGAAATCATCCGGCTGCATGAGGAGAATGGCTGCCCGATCTTCAACCCGCACCGCTACACGCTGGAAGAGGGCGGCATGAAGCAGACGGATGAAATCCAGCTCGCCTTCAAGCGCGAGACCGATCCGCAAGGCCTGCTCAATCCCGGCAAGATGATCGCCTGGGAAAATCCGGATTACGACTATCGCTCGGGCCGGACTTTTTTGTTCAGGGGTTTGCAGAAAGCAGAATGAGCAGAGGTTTGAGCTTGAGCACCCCCCTCTGTCCTGCCGGACATCTCCCCCGCAAGGGGGGAGATTGGCAGCCTGAACGCCGCGGCCCGGCAGGGCAGAGGAGGGTGCCTCGCGCCCACCTCGCAAGTATTTCCCCATGAAAGTCCTCGTCCTCTACGCACACCCGGTGGAGACCAGCTTCAATGCAGGTCTGCACCGCACGATCGTCGAGCGGCTGACGGCCGCCGGCCATGAGGTCGACGATTGCGATCTCTATGCAGAGGATTTCGACCCCAGGCTGACGCGCGGGGAGAGGCTGGATTATCATAACCAACGCACCCCTGCGGACCCGGCCGCGCCCTATGTCGAGCGGCTGCTCAAGGCCGAGGCGCTGGTGCTGTCATATCCCGTCTGGAACTACGGCTTCCCGGCCATCCTGAAAGGCTTTTTCGACCGCGTGTTTCTGCCCGGCGTGTCGTTCAAATTGGTCGACGGCAAGGCGCAGCCTTCGCTCCACAACATCCGCAAGCTGACCGCCGTCACCACCTATGGCGGCAGCCGCTTCCGCGCCATGCTGATGGGCGATCCGCCACGCAGATTGGTCAAGCGGATGCTGCGCGCGACGATCAGGCCCGGCGCCTCGGTGTCCTACCTCGCGCATTATTCGATGAACCTGTCGACCGACGAGACGCGGGCAGCCTTCATGGCCAAGGTCGCGGCCGGGATGGATGAATTCTGATGCGCGTGCTGGTGGTCTATTGCCATCCGGTGCCCGAAAGCTTTTGCGCCGCCATCAGAGATGCCGCAGTCGATGTGCTGAAGGCACGCGGCTGGGAGGTGCGGCTGCTCGACCTCTATGCGGAGAAATTCGATCCGGTGATGGGCTGCGAAGAGCGACGCGCCTACAATGAGCGGGCGCCGGAGGATCCGGCCCTAAAACCGCATTTCGAGCATCTCGCCTGGGCTGAGGCGATCCTGTTCATCTATCCGACCTGGTGGTACGGGCTGCCGGCCATGCTGAAGGGCTGGCTCGACCGGGTCTGGGCGACCGATGTCGCCTTCAAGCTGGGCAAGGGGCGCATCACGTCGCTGATGACACATGTCACCAGGGTCGGCGTCATTACCACCTGCGGCGCGCCGACCTGGTGGAGCGTCGTCGTCGGCCAGCCCGGCCGCAAGACCTTGCTGCGCGGTATGCGCGCGCTGTGCGCCCGCCGCTGCCGGACGTTTTTCCTGGCGCACTACCTGATGGACGCCTCGACGCCAAGGACGAGGGCGGCGTTTCTGGTGAAAGTGCGGGCGAAGCTGGAGCGGTTTTAAGCTTCTTCACCCTACCCCTTGTGGGGAGGGTCGCGCAGCAAGTGCCGCAAGGCGGCTTTTGCGAAGCGGGGTGGGGGGTCTCGTAGGGCGCACCCCCACCCCGTCTCGCAATCGCCGCTTCGCTCCGACTGCGAGCCGACCCTCCCCACAAGGGGAGGGTAAAAAGGTGCTACATCCTCGTCCGTTCCGCCTTGGGATCGTACATCGGCTTCAGCGATGCTTCCGCCGCAAAACGCTCGCCGGCGATCTCGATCTCGTATGACGAGGCCAGCACATCCGCCTCGCTCTCGCCCTGGCAGGGCACATAGCCCAGTCCGATCGCGCCGCCGAGATGGTGGCCGTAATTCCCCGATGTGATCGGGCCGACGATCTTGCCGTCGCGCAGGATCGCCTCGTTGTGGAAGAGCAGGGGTTCAGGGTCTTTCAAACGGAACTGCACCAGCCGGCGCGACAGGCCGGCTTCTTTTCTCTTCAGCACCGCATCGCGGCCGATGAACTCGCCCTTGGCGGTTTTGACCGCAAAGCCGAGGCCGGCCTCCAGCACATTGTCCTCGTCGGTGATGTCGTGGCCGAAATGCCGAAACGCCTTTTCGATGCGACAGGAATCGAGCGTATGCAGGCCGCAAAGTTTCGGGCCGACATCCGCCCCCGCCTCATCGATCGCCTCGAAAACATGGGCAGCCTGGTCGGTAGAGACATAAAGCTCCCAGCCGAGTTCGCCGACATAGGTGACGCGGTGGGCGCGGGCGAGGCCCATGCCGATCTCGATCTCCTGGAAGGTGCCGAACGGATTGTTCTCGTTGGAGAAATCGTTAGGGCTGACTTTCTGGATCAGCTTTCGCGCATCCGGACCCATCAGGCAGAGCACGCTTTCTGCCGCCGTCACATCGGTGATGACAACGAATTCCTCGCCGACATGCCGCCGCAGCCAGGCGAGATCGCGTTGCAACGTCGCGCCCGGTACGACGAGGAAATAGGCCGTGTCCGACAGCCGCGACACGGTAAGATCGCTCTCGATGCCGCCGCGCTGGTTGAGCATCTGAGTGTAGACGATCTTGCCCGGCGCCACGTCCATGTCGTTGGCGCAGAGCCTTTGCAGGAACGCGCAGGCATCGCGGCCCTCGACACGGATCTTGCCGAACGAGGTCATGTCGAACAGGCCGACCTTGTTGCGGACCGCCAGGTGTTCCTCGCGCTGGTTGTCGAACCAGTTCTGCCGCTTCCAGGAATAGCGGTATTCGCGCTCTTGCCCTTCGCGGGCGAACCAGTTGGCGCGCTCCCAGCCGGCGACTTCGCCGAAGACCGCGCCGCGCGCCCTCAGGTGTTCATGCAGGGGCGATCGCCTGACATTCCTGGACGTTGCCATCTGCCGGTAGGGGAAATGGTCGGCATAGAGCAGGCCGAGCGTCTCGGAGACCCGCTCCTTGAGATAGCGGCGGTTCTTCTGGAATGGCTGGGCGCGGCGGATGTCGACTTCCCAGAGGTCGAAGGGCGCTTCGCCGTCATTGATCCACTGCGCCAGCACCATGCCGGCGCCGCCGGACGACGCGATGCCGATCGAGTTGTAGCCGGTCGCCATCCAGTAGCCCGACAGCTCCGGCGCTTCGCCGAGATAGTAGCGGTCGTCGGGGGTAAAGCTTTCGGGGCCGTTGAAGAAGGTGTGAATGCCGGCGGTTGCCAGCATCGGCATGCGGTTGACGCCCATCTCGAGGATCGGCTCGAAATGCTCCATGTCCTCCGGCAACTGGTCGAAGCAGAAATCCTCGCTTATGCCGTCCATGCCCCAGGGCTTGGCCACCGGCTCGAAGGCGCCGAGCATCATCTTGCCGGCGTCTTCCTTGTAGTAGGCGCATTCATCGGGAACGCGCAGCACCGGTAGACGACCGAGCCCGGGGATCGGCTCGGTGACGAGATAAAAATGTTCGCAGGCATGCAGCGGGATGGTGACGCCGTTCTGGGCGCCGAGCTCGCGCGCCCACATGCCGGCGCAGTTGACGACGATGTCGGCCTCGATCGTGCCCTGGTCGTCGCCTTGCGCCCACGACACACCGGTGACGCGACCGGCCTTGGTATGGACCTTGGTGACCTTCACATTCTCGACGATGGCGGCGCCACGCTGGCGGGCGCCCTTGGCCAGCGCCATGGCGATGTTGGCCGGATCGCACTGGCCGTCGAGCGGCAGATGCACGGCGCCGACCACATCGGACACGTTGAGATGCGGGTACATCTCCTTGACTTCACCAGGCGAAATCTCGCGCACATCGACATCGAAGGCGCGGGCGAGCGAGGCCTGCCGATAAATCTCGTGCTTGCGCTCCTCAGTCAGCGCCACGGTGATCGAGCCGACCTGGCGCATGCCGGTGCCGACTTCCGTTTCGGCTTCCAGCTTGACGTAGAGGTCGGCCGAATATTTCGCCAGCCGCGTCATGTTCTGCGAGCCGCGCAGCTGGCCGATCAGGCCGGCGGCGTGCCAGGTCGTACCCGAGGTCAGCTGCTTGCGTTCGAGCAGCACGATGTCGGTCCAGCCGAGCTTGGCCAGGTGGTAGGCGACCGAACAGCCGGAGACACCGCCGCCGATAATAACCGCGCGGGCCTTGGTGGGAATGCTTCTGGTCATGCGGCCTCGCGGCGATAGCCGGATGCGAAGCGGCGCAGGCGTTTTGCGGCTTCCTGAAGCACCGGCTCCGGTTGGCAGAGGCTGATGCGGATGTGGCCGGCAGCGGCCTTGCCGAAGCTGGAACCCGGCATGACGCCGACACTCTCCTGGTCGAGAAAGGCCCAGGCGAATTTCTCGTCGTCGGGCTCGACTGCGGAGATGTCGAGCATGACATACATGCCGCCCTCGGAGCCGTGCACGCTGATATTGTTCATGCCGCGCACGGCGTCGAGCAGGACGGTGCGGCGCGCCGCATAGCGTTCGGCGATCTCCCTGACGCCAAAGCGGTTCTCCAGCGCCTCGGCGCAGGCGATCGAGATGAAGGCCGGCAGGCCGTAGGTCGTCACCAGATTGAGATTGGTCAACAGCGTGATCATCTGCGCTGGGCCGGTCAGCCAGCCCATGCGCCAGCCGGTCATGCCATGGCTCTTGGACATCGAATTGATGACCAGCGTGCGCTCCGCCATGCCGGGCAGGCCGCGCGGCGAGATGTGCTCGCCGCCGCCGAGCGTCCAGTAGACCTCGTCCGACAGCAGCCAGAGATCGTGCTCGCGGCAGATCTCGGCCAGCTCTTCCAGACGCTCACGCGAATAGACGGCGCCGGTCGGGTTGTTCGGCGTGTTGATCAAAATGGCGCGCGTGTTGGGCTTGAGCGCCGCGCGGATCATCTCGGCGTGCGGCTGGAAACCGTCTCCGGCCGGCGTCTCGACGACGGTGAAGCTGGCGCCGGCGGCGCTGAAGGTGTTGGGATAAGTCGCGTAGTAGGGCGCCACCACGATAGCGTGGTCGCCCTGGTCGAGAACGGCCTGCACCGCCGCGTAAAGGGCGGCCTGACCGCCCGGCGTGGCGATCACCTGGTCGGGGCTCGTCTCGACCCCGGTGCAGGCGGTCGAGGCCGCCGCCATCGCCCTGCGCAGGCGCGGAACGCCGGGAAGCGGGGTGTAGTGGTGGTTGCTGCCGCGAACCGCCGTCACGCAGGCTTCGATGGTCTGGCTCGGCGTATCGAAATCATGGTCGCCGACCGACAGCATGATGATGTCCTGGCCCGCCTCCTTGCGGGCCCATGCCTCGGTGTGGACCTCCCAGCCATCCTTGCCCGAAGGCACGATGCCGGAAATGCGCGATGACGGTCTGGGCATCAGGATACTCCCGAGATTTCGTGGCCGGCCTGTTCGAGCCAGTCGCGCAAGGCGGCGATGTGGGCAGGGCCGACTTCGCAGCAGCCGCCGACGATGGTGGCGCCAGCGGCGACCCAGCCGAGCGCCTGGTCGGCATAGGCATCCGGATCAAGGTCGTGGCGTGCGTGCAGCACTTCGACCGTTCCGCCATGCTTGAGCGCTTCGACAGAGGTGAAGCCATTGGCATAGGCGCCGACCGGGCCGCCGAGAGCAATCAATTCGGGCAGTGCCGCGGCGATAGCTTCTGGCCGGCAGCAATTCACCAGGCGCGCTGCAACCGTCAGGCCGTCGAGGGCGTCCGCCGCTGCCGCTATTGTTTCGCCGCTGCGCAGCCGCGGCGCGCCGTGATCGGCGAGAGTCCAAGACACCCAGACAGGTTTGCCGCTTTCCGACGCAGCGGTAACGGCCGCACGGCCTTCCTCGGCTGAGGCCATGGTCTCGCACAGGAACAGGTCGACGCCATCGGCCTGCTCGGCGACGATGCGGCGATAGATGTCCAGCGTCTCCTGGAACGATATGGCCAGCGCCGGCGCATAGCTGCCGAACAGCGGTGACAGGCAGCCGGCGATCGCTGCATCGCCTGCCTCGTCGCGTGCCTGTCTTGCCAATTCGATGCCGCGCTTCTGCAAGGGCTTGAAGAGATCTTCTGCTCCTTCCCGCGCGAGCCGCTCCGGCGTTGCCGAATAGGTGTTGATGGTGATGACGCGAGCGCCGGCCCGGATGAATTCGGCATGCAGGCCACGCACCAGATCCGGCTCGTCGATCAGCACCCTGGCCGACCAGAGCGGCGTCGGCTCGGAGCTGCTGCGGCGGACCAGTTCCTGGCCCATGCCGCCATCGGTGAGAATGACTTTCTTCATGCTCTCAGTCTTTCGTTTTTCGGATCCCACAGCGGCTCGTCTTTCTGCACGACCGCCCTGAAACGATCGCCAAAAATTTCAATCTCGATCGCGGTATCGGGTTCAGCCAGGTCGGCGCGCAGCATGCCGAGCGCGATCGATTTGTCGATGCGATGCCCCCAGCCGCCGGACGTCGTCTCGCCGACGATCTTGCCGTCATGCCAGAGCGTCGACACGGACGGCGCGTCGCAATCGCCTGGGTTTTCAACCACCAGCGTGACGAAGCGCTTCTTTACGCCTTGCTGCTTTTCGTTCTGCAGGGCTGCCTTGCCGCGGAAGTCGGGCTTGTCCCATTTTACGAAGCGCTCGAGCCCGCCCTGCAGGACCGTATAGTCGGTCGACAGGTCGCCCTTCCAGGTCCGGTAGCCCTTTTCGAGGCGCAGCGAATCCAGCGCATACATGCCGAACGGTTTCAGACCGTGTTTTTGTCCCGCCGCCCAGACGGCGTCGAAGATGGCGGAGGTGTCTCCCACCTTGGTGTGGATTTCCCAGCCGAGTTCGCCGGCGAAGGATACCCGCACCAGCTTCGCCCAGCGGCCGGCGATGGTGGTTTCCTGATGCGTCAGCCAGGGCAGCGAGAGATCCGCGCCACAGACCTCGGCCAGGATCTTGCGCGAATTGGGACCGGCGAGGATTTGCGTCGAATAGTCTTCGGTCCTGTCGGTGAGGGTGAAAGCTGCGTCCTTCGGCAGGCGCGACTTCAGCCATTCGAAATCGTGCCACTGCGCTACCGCCGCGGTGATCAGCGTCATCTGCTCTTCGCCATGGCGCACCACCGACATCTCGGTGACGATGCGGCCCTTGTCGTCGGCGAAATAGGCGAGGCCGATGCGGCCCGGCTTGGGCACCAGGCCGGTGACCTGCAGCGCCAGCCATTCGGCTGCGCCAGGACCTTCGAGGTTGAAGCGCGAGAAGCCGGGCAGGTCCAGAATGCCGGCGGCGTCGCGCACCGCCAGGCATTCTTCGCGCACGCGGTGCTGCCACGGCCCGTCGCGGCGGAAGGTGAGTGTTGCTTCTTCCGACGTGTCGTCACCGGGTTGCGCATACCAGGTGGCACGCTCCCAGCCATTATAGGCGTCGAACTGGGCGCCGAGTGCCTTGATGCGATCGTGGATCGGCGACAGCTTGCGGTCGCGCCCGGCCGGCCAAGCATGGCGCGGAAACTGGATGGCGTATTCGTTGCCGTAGATCTCCATACCCTTGGCGACGCTATAGTCGGGGGCGGCCGCAAATGAGGTGAAGCGGCGCGGGTCGCAGGACCACATGTCCCATTCGGTCTGGCCTTGCGTCACCCATTCGGCCAGCACCTTGCCGGCACCGCCGCCCTGGGCGATGCCGAACGTGAAGACACAGGCCTCGAAAGCGTTCGGAACGCCGGGCATTGGACCGATCAGCGGATTGCCGTCCGGCGCGTAAGGGATCGGCCCGTTGATCACCTTGGACAGGCCGGCAGTGCCGAGAATCGGCACGCGGGCGACGGCATCGGCAAGGTAGTGCTCGAGACGGTCGAGATCGTCGGGGAAGAGCTGGAAGGAAAAATCCTCCGGCATCGGGTCGTTGTGGGTTGCCCAATGCGCGCGGCAATTGCGCTCATAGGGACCGAGATTCATACCGTTCTTTTCCTGGCGCAGATAGTAGGAGGTGTCGACGTCGCGCAGCAGCGGCAGCTTCTTGCCCTGCTCCTTCGACCACGCCACCAGTTCGGGTATCTCCTCGAACAAGATGTACTGATGGCTCATCACCATCATCGGGACGTCGCGGCCGAACATTTTGCCGACTTCGGCGGCACGGTAGCCGGCGGCATTGACGACGATCTCGCAACGGATCTCGCCTTGCGGCGTCTCGACAACCCATTCGTCGTTGTCGCGACGCACACCTGACACCGGACAGAAGCGGACGATCTTGGCGCCCATGTCGCGCGCACCCTTGGCCAGTGCCTGCGTCAGCTGCGCGGGGTCGATGTCGCCGTCGTTTGGATCGTAGAGCGCACCTTTGAGGTCATGCGTCTCGATGAAGGGATAGCGGCGCTTGATCTCGTCGGGGCCGACAATGTCGATGTCCATGCCCTGGTAGCGGCCCATGCCCTTGGCGCGCTGGAACTCCTGCATGCGCTCCTTGGTGTGGGCGAGCCGCAGCGAGCCGGTAACGTGGTAGTTCATGGGATAGTCGACGGCATCAGCCAAGCCGCGATAGAGCTCGGTCGAATAGCGCTGCATGTTCATCAGCGACCAGGACGACGAGAAGGTCGGCACATTGCCGGCGGCATGCCAGGTCGAGCCCGATGTCAGCTCGTTCTTTTCAAGCAGCACGCAATCGGTCCAGCCCGCCTTGCAAAGGTGGTAGAGCGAGGAGGTGCCGACGACACCGCCTCCGATGATCACCACGCGTGCCGTGGTCGGCAAACCGGCCATATTCTTCTCCCAAACCTGAAGCGCGCTGCGCTTCTATCTTTTTGCTTGATGCATGTCGTTTCCCAAACCGCTGCACACTTTGGGCGACATGCATTCAATAAACAGGCGGCGAAACCACCCAGATGACCACGGCCGGCTCGCTGCCGGGATTGCGCCAGCGGTACGGCTTGCGCTCGAAGCGGAAAGAATCGCCTTCGCCGAGCCGGTGCCAGACGCCGGCTATCTCGATCTCGAAAATGCCAGAGGCGATGTAGCCGGCTTCCTCGGTCGGCCGCAGCTGCTCGCTCTTCATCTCGGCGCCCGGCGCGAAGATCGAACGCACCATCTCGAAACTACCGCCGAGATCGGGCGACAGAAGCTCCTCCACTAGGCCGGATTCGCTTGTGCCAAGCGTGCGCCGGCTGCCGGCGCGCACGATGACGCCGCGCTCCTTCTCGATAGGCACGTCGTGGCTGAAGAACAGGCTGAGCGGCACGCCGAATAAATCGGCGAAGGCCCTGAGGTCGCCGAGCGAAGGAATCGACAGGCCGCGCTCGACCTGGCTGACCCAGCCGACAGAGCGGCCAAGCTTCAGCGCGATCTCAGCCAGCGTCAGCCCACGCGCCTTGCGCAGCGCACGGATGTCGCTCGCCAGCAGGCGCTCGTCAGGTCCCTGCAATGTTTTGGGGATAGCTGGGGGCAAAACGCTCACTTGATGAAAAACTGGAGATGAATTTCATGAGAGCTCATGTCCGTGAAAAAATCAAGCGAATTTTCATGGACACACAAGATTTGCTTGCGCGATTTTGGCGGTTCATGCAAAGGCTCTGGCACGAGCGGCGGGTGTGGGAATGCGGGTCGGCGACCAAGGATTGAAATCTGCGCAAGGTCTTCTCCGATAGCCGGTTCGGCTTTCGAAGTGTGCGCAAAGGGACGGCCCATGCTGGAAAAAAACGGCCTGGCAGCGCATAACGCCGCTGTTGTCGACGAGGCGATCATCTCGCGCCGTTCAGTGCGCGCCTTCCTGCCCGACATGGTCGATGACGAGACGATCCGAGCCATTCTCGGCGTCGCCGCGCGCGCGCCTTCGGGCACCAATATGCAGCCTTGGCGGGTCTATGTCGTCAAGGGCGAGGTCAAGCAGCAGATCACCGATGCCATCCTGAATTCCGGTATCCGCGCCGAAAAGGCCGATTGGGACGAGTATCGCTATTACCCCACCCAGTTCTTCGAGCCGTATCTCACCCGCCGCCGCGCCAACGGTTTCGGGCTCTATGGGGCACTCGGCATCGGCCGCCGCGAGGTCGACAAGATGCGCGCCCAGCACGACCGCAACTTCGTCTTCTTCGACGCGCCGGTCGGCATGATCTTCACCATCGACCGGCGGCTGAACCAGGGCTCGTGGATCGACTACGGAATGTTCCTGCAGAACATCATGGTGGCGGCGCGAGGCAGGGGCCTGCACACCTGCCCGCAGGCCGCCTTCGCGCCCTATCACCGGCAGATCCGGCCGGTGCTCAACATCCCCGACGAGGAGATCGTCGTCTGCGGCATGGCGCTCGGCCTCGAGGATACGTCGAAACCCGAAAACGACTTCCGCACCGACCGCGTGCCGCTGGAAGAGTGGGTGACGTTCAGCGGCTAGGCCTCGGCTACCGGGGCCTTATTCCACGTTCATCTGCGCGCCATGGCCGCTGACATGGGCACCGTCCTGCGGTGTCAGTCTGAGATAGGCGATCAGCGCGCACAACGTGATGACGCCCTCGACCACGAACAGGATGCGGAAATCGTTGGTCACCGCCGGCCTGCCGCCAGCCAGGAACGACAACAGCGCCGCCGCCAGGCCGACGCTGATCGCCACCCCCAACTGCCACAGTATGTAGTAGAGCGCGCTGAAGCGGGCGAGCTGGTCGGGCGCGATGTCGGAATAGGCGAGATTGCCGGTCGAAGCCCACTGCGCCGAGCGCAGAACGCCGAAGGCAAAGATATAGGCAAGCACGATCCAGACCGGCGTTGTCGCCTCAATCAAGGCGAAGCCCGCTACCATGGCAGCAACGATCGGCGTGTTGACGACCAGCACGCGGCGAAAGCCGAAACGGTTGAGCAGGCGCGGCATGAACACACGCATGATCAGCGAGCCGATTGCGGCGACGAAAGTCAGCGATCCCGCCTGCACCGCGCTCATGCCGAAGCCTAGCTGGAACATCAGCGGCAGCAGGAAGACGACCGAGCTCAGGCCGATCGTGTCCAGCCCACCACCGGTGAGGAATGAGATGCGAAAGGTGCGGATGCGCAGGAGTTTCAGGTCAAGCAAGGGGTTGCGGGCGCGCAGGCAGTAGAAGGAGGCAAGCGTCAGGATGACGATCGCCAGCGCCAGCTCGGCCGCGATCATGTTGCCGGCGGCGTCTTTGGCCGCAAGCGAATCCATGCCGAAGACCAGCAGGACCATGCCGCTGCCGACCAGCAGGAAGCCCGGGAAATCGAACGGCGTGCGCACCGGTTTGGTAACGGCCGGAAACAGCGACGCGGCAAGAACGGCCGCGGCCAGCGCGAACGGCACGTTGATGAAGAAGATCCAGCGCCAGGAAATGTAGGTCGTCAGCGCGCCGCCGACCAGCGGGCCGACCAGCGGTCCGGACTGGCCGGCCAGCGAAATATACATGTTGATCTTCAGCGTGCGGCTGCGCGGGAAGGTCGACAGGATGACGACCTGGCCGAGCGTCCCCATCAAGGCGCCGCCGAAGCCTTGCAGCGCGCGGGCGCCGACCAGCGTCCAGATGTCGTTGGACAATCCGCACAGCGCCGATGACGCGGCGAACACCAGCAAGGCGAAGCAGTAAACGTTGCGCAGGCCGAAGCGGTCGGCGGCCCAGCCGCCGAGCGGCATCGAGATGATCAGGCTGGCGACATAGACGGTGATCAACAGGCCGAGCTGGCTCGGCGGCCGGCCGAGGCTGTCGCTGATGCCGGGCAGGGCGGTGACCACGACATTCTGGTCGAGGCTGGTCATGAACACGCCGCAGGCGACCGTGAGCGGCAGCAGGAGCAAGGCTCTGGCCGACACATCGGCGCGATCCCTGGCGCCGGCGGATAGTTCTGCGGTCATGGGGATGTTCGAACCAAATGACGATGCCGACTCTGAGACGGGATCTTTGTAATCCCCTGGGCCGGTTGGGCCACGTTCCCCACCATGGGCTTCCATTGGAGCATTCTCTAGCGGCAGAACCGGCTGGCCTTGAGGCCAGAACGGCTGTCGGCCCTACTGAACCTCGTAGCCGACCTCCTCGCTGGCATGGCAGAGCGCCTTCCAGAACGAGCGGGCGAAGGAGCGGAAGACATAGATATCGAACTGGTCGGCGCCGGTGCGTTGGATCTGCGCAAAGACGTCGTGATGGGTGGTCGAACGGCCGGCGCCTATGGGGAAGGCAGGTAGGGCGAAGTCGATGGCGAAGAATTTCGCCAGCACCCATTCGGCCTTAGGGCCGGCGATGCGGATAGCGGTGCGGCCATGCGACAGGTCGGTGATCGTGCCGATTGCCGGGGTTACGTCCCCGGCAAAACTCGCCGCCAGGCCCTCGGCCTCGTCGACGACTGTGAATTTTCCAGGCGCGAAACCGAACACGGCCTTGCCGTCCTTGGCGAGACCGCCGCCGGCGCCATCGGGCAAATCGAGGCCGGTGACCTTGCCGATCACGTCGATCAGTTGCTTTTCCGCGCCCGGCCACGCGGCCAGCTGCAGGATCGAGCCCGGCCGGGTCTCGGTCAGGATGACTTCAACGCCATGCTCGAAATTGCCGTGCGAACCCGGATGGGACACCGGCTCGAGCGGCGAGAGGCGCTCGGGTGATTGGCGTTCGGGTGATTGGCGCTCAGCCATGCATGCGGCTCCCGTCCGGGTCGTAGAAATGGTTGGAGACGATCTCGACCGGCCCGAACCGCTTGCGCAGCGGATCGGAGACGAATGCCCGGGTGCCATGGCGCGCCTTGCCGCCCTCGACCAAAGCCAGCGCGATGTGCTTGCCCAGCGCCGGCGAGTAGCAGCAGGCGGTGATATGGCCGATGGAGTCGTGCGGATTGGCTTCGTCCAGTTCCTCGACGAGGTGGGCTCCGCCATTGAACGGCCGATTGTCGAGCGAGACTAGGCCGACCAGCTGCAGCCGCTCGGGCGCGATCAGGCCTTCGCGGTCCATCATCGCCGAGCCGATGAACGGCTTCTTCTTCGACAGCATCCAGTCGAGATGCAGGTCGCGCGCCGTAGTGCGCCCGTCGATCTCCGCGCCGGTGACATGGCCCTTTTCGATGCGCATCGTGCCCAACGCCTCCAGCCCGTAGGTGACCAGGCCGAACGGCTTGCCGGCTTCGATAAGGGCTTCCCAGACATGGGTGCCGTAGCCGGCGCCGCAATAGACCTCGAAGGCCATTTCTCCGGAGAAGGACAGCCGGCAAATCATCACCGGCACGCCTGATATCTCGCCGCGCACGATGCCCATGAACGGCAGGGCTGTGTTGTCGACCGCGGTGCCGGTGACACAGGCGGCGAGGATGGCCCGCGCCTTCGGCCCGCCGATGGCCGCGCCCGCCCATTCGTCGGTTACCGAGGTGACGTGCACTTTGAGCTCCGGCCAGATGACGTCGAGGAAATATTCCAGATGCTGCATCACCTTGCCGGCGTTGGCCGTGGTGGTCGTCATCAGGAAATCCTGTTCGCCAAGCCGCCAGGTGGTGCCGTCGTCGAAGGCCAGCCCATCCTCGCGCAGCATCAGGCCGTAGCGGGCCTTGCCGACGGGGAGGGTGGAAAACATGTTGGTGTAGACCCGGTCGAGGAATTCGCCCGCATCCGGCCCCTGAACGGCGATCTTGCCCAGCGTCGAGACGTCGACGATGCCGGCGCTTTCGCGCGTCGCCCTGGCTTCACGGACATAGGCCTGCTCGACCGTCTCGCCGGCAAGGCCGTAGATCATTGGTCGATACCAGAGGCCAGCGGAATACATCGTTGCGCCATTGGCGAGGTGCCAGTCATGCATGGGCGTCAGGCGCTCGGGTTTCAGATCGCCGAAGCGTTCGGCGGCAAGCGAGCCGATCGACACCGCGGAATAGGGCGGGCGGAAGCGCGTCGTTCCGACTTCGGGGATCGGTTTGCCCAACGCCTCGGCCATGATGGCGAGGCCCGGAACGTTGGAGTTCTTGCCCTGGTCGGTCGCCATGCCGAGCGTGGTGTAGCGCTTCAGATGCTCGACGGAGACAAAACCTTCGCGATGCGCCAGCCGCACGTCTTCAGCAGTCACGTCATGCTGGAAGTCGACGAAGCTTTTTCCCTTGGCTTTGATCTCGAACACCGGCGCCGGATCGGGGTTTCCCGGGGCTGCTTCGACATCCGGCAAAGCTGCCGGCGCAGCCGCTCCGCCCGCGGCGGACAGGCCGGCTGCACGGCCCTCAGTGATGGCTTCGACGGTCGAAAAGCTGCCGTTGAAAGCGCCGGCGCCAATCCATTGCCGAGTCGGTTTCGGCGGCAGGAAGGCCTGGCGGGCAGGGTTCCATTCGGCTCTGGCACCGGCCTGGCTGGCGAGATGGATGGTCGGCGACCAGCCACCCGACATCAGCAGGCTATCGGCGTGGATGCTGCGGGCGTCACCGCTGAGCGCGCCCGAGGTCATGTCGAAGCGCTGCACCTTGAGGCCGGAGAGCGCCTTGCCGCCTTCGGTGGCGACCACGGCATGGCCGGAGAGGATTTCGGCTTCGGCCTCGGTGGCGAGGCTGCGCATTTCGGCCGAAAGCTCGGGGCGCACATCGACGATGGCGACAATAGCCGCCCCGGCCTTCCTCAGCGCCAGCGCCGAGCGATAGGCGCTGTCATTGTTGGTGAACAGCGCGATCCTGTCGCCGGGCAGCACGCCATAATCGTTAGCATAGCGCTCGGCGGCATGCGCCAGCATGACGCCCGGCCGGTCATTGCCGGGGAACACAAGCGGCCGCTCGAAAGAGCCGGTGGCCAGCACCACCGTCTTGGCGCGGATCGCCCAGTAGCGATGGCGCGGCTCGCCCTTGCCGGGCGTTTCCTTGTGGTCGGTGACGCGCTCGAGCGCGGCTAGCGTGTTGCCGTCGTAATAGCCCCACACCGTGGTGCGCGGCAGCAGGCGGACCGTGTCATGTCCTTCGAGCTGGCTGACGGCGCGCGCCGCCCAGTCGGCGGCCGGCGCGCCGTCGATGGCCTCGCCGGACCAGTTGGCCGAGCCGCCGAAACGCGGCTCGAGTTCGGCCAGGATGACGCGCGCGCCCTGGTCGGCAGCGGCCTTGGCGGCTGACAGGCCGGCCGGGCCGGAGCCGACCACCAGCACGTCGCAAAACGCGTTCATGCGCTCGTAGCGCGAGGTGTCGGCGGCAATACCGGCGCGGCCCAGGCCGGCGGCGCGGCGGATGAAATGCTCGCAGAACATCCAGAATCTGGTGCCCTTCAGCGGGCCGAAGACCGGACCCATGAAGGTCTTGTAGTAGAAGCCGGCGGCCAGGAGCTTGCCGCCGAGCTGGTTGATGGCGTTGACGTCCCAGGCGAGCGAGGGAAAGCGGTTCTGGCTGACGGCCACCAGCCCGTCATAGATCTCGACCATGGTTGCGGCGATGTTGGGCTCGCGCACTTCGCCGCGCAGCACCGTCACCAGCGCGTTCGGTTCCTCGACGCCGGCCGAGAGCAGGCCGCGCGGGCGGTGGTATTTGAATGAGCGGCCGAAAAGCGTGACGCCGTTAGCAAGCAGCGCCGAGGCCAGCGTGTCGCCGGCATGGCCGGTGTAGGGCGTGCCGTCGAAGGTGAAGCGGATGGTGCGCAGCCGGTCGACGCGGCCGCCAGTCTCGGTGCGGCGCGGGCTCACGACTTGCCTCCGGCTTTGTGCCGGGCGGCGGCATTGTGGTCGCCGCGGGCGAAACCGGTGCTGGAAATCTCATGCGTGACCGTGTTGCGCACCATCCTCAGATGGGTGCGGCAGCCGCCCGAATGCTGCCAGATCTCATTGTGGTCGCCGGCCGGGTTCAGCCGATCGTAGACATAGGCGTTCCAGGCGTCGAGGTCCTGCGAGTTGGGCTGCGGGCGCTCGCGGTTGCCGTCGCCCTGATAGGTGAACTCGATGACGTCGCGCGGGCCGCAATAGGGACAAGTGATAAGCATTTGTTTGAACCCTAATGCAGCCGGGGCGTTGCGCCCTGGCCCTTGTCGTCAATCACTAGGCCGCGATAAAAACGGTCGAGCGTGAACGGCGCGTTGAACGCGTGCGGTTCGTCCTTGGCGATGGTGTATGCGAAGCACCAGCCCGAGGCCGGCGTCGCCTTGAAGCCGCCATAGCACCAGCCGCAGTTGAGATACATGCCGGGCAGCGGGCCGGTGGTGATGATCGGCGAACCGTCCATTGACATGTCGCAGACGCCGCCCCAGGAGCGCAGCATGCGTACACGCGCAAGGCCGGGAAACAGCGCCAGCATCTCGCTCATCACCTCATCGACGATGGGCAGGTTGCCGCGCTGAGCGTAGCTGTTGTAGCCGTCGATGTCACCGCCGTAGACGAGGCCGCCCTTGTCGGACTGCGACATGTAGAAATGACCCATGCCGAAGGTCAGCACCGTGTCGACGAAAGGTTTCAGCGATTCGGTGACGAAGGCCTGCAGCACATGGCTCTCGATCGGCATCCTGTCGATGCCGGCAAGCTGCATCACCCGTCCGGTGCTGCCGGCAACGGCCACGGCGACTTTCTTGCCGCGGATCTCTCCGCGCGTCGTCTGCACGCCGGTGATGCGGTCGCCGTCGCGCAGGAAGCCGGTGACCTCGCAATTCTCGACGATGTCGACGCCGCGTCGGTCGGCGCCGCGGGCATAGCCCCAGGCAACCGCATCGTGACGGGCGGTGCCGGCGCGCGGCTGCATCAGGCCGCCGACGATGGGAAAGCGCGCGGAGGCCGACATGTCCAGCGCCGGGACCAGGCGCGCGATCTCGGCGGTGCTCATCAGCTCGGCATCGACGCCGAGATGGCGCATGGCGTTGCCGCGCCTTGCCAGGTCGTCGAACTGGCCCGGCGTGTGAGCCAGATTCAGGCAGCCGCGCTGCGAGAACATGACGTTGTAGTTGAGGTCGTGCGAAAGGTTCTCCCACATCTTCATCGAATGTTCGTAGAAGCGGGTGTTGGACGGCAAAAGGTAGTTGGAGCGCACCGCCGTGGTGTTACGGCCGACATTGCCGGAACCCAGCCAGCCCTTTTCCAGCACCGCGACATTGGTGATGCCGTGCTCCTTGGCCAGATAGTAGGCCGTCGACAGGCCGTGGCCGCCGCCACCGATGATGATGACGTCATAGGAAGCCTTGGGGTCGGGCTTGCGCCAGGCCGGCTTCCAGTCCTTGTTTCCCTTGAGCGCGTTCGTGAGAAGCGAAAGGGCTGAATATTCCGCCATTCTTCATGTCATCCCTAGAGCATGATGCCGAAAAGTGTGAAGCGGTTTTCGGACGACATCATGCTCTATATCTTTGATTTTTAGAGCCGGATGATTTCATGTCCAACAGACCTGAAGCCATCCGGCTCGGGTGCGATGCGGCAGACTATAGAGCAGGCGGCGTGCGCAAAGCCAAGATTGCGCCATGGCTTTTCGACTGGCCGACTCCCGCAAGGCGCCTAACTGTCATGACTTCGCCACGACTTGCCCCACGGGATGAGCGTCTCTATCAAGGACCGCTTTAGAAGCGGCCTTTGCCGCCCTTTGAGTCGCCACCATTATGTCTTTTCGCTTCTTTCGCCTGATCTTGGTCCTCGCGCTCGTTGCCTTGGCGCCGCATTCGTTCGGCGCGATGGCGCAGGGGCTTGGCCAGGCGCCTGCCGGGCTGGTCGCCGACCAGCAGAAAATCCTGCAGGGTTTGACGACGAAAAC
This sequence comes from Mesorhizobium sp. M0292, assembly GCF_040321695.1. Classification (NCBI taxonomy): domain Bacteria; kingdom Pseudomonadati; phylum Pseudomonadota; class Alphaproteobacteria; order Hyphomicrobiales; family Phyllobacteriaceae; genus Mesorhizobium; species Mesorhizobium sp. M0292. The sequence goes on along the minus strand of NZ_JAMYSB010000029.1, from coordinate 49,551 downwards.
CGACGCTCTGGAGAAGAAGGTCCAGGAGGACGGCGTCGACGACACCACCCTTGTCGAGATCCGCCTGCAGTTGGAAGAGCTGTCGCGCGCTGCGCTGAACAGCGCGCTGGCGTTTCGTTCGCGGCTGGGAGAGATCAATTCGAGGCTCGAGCAGCTTGGCGCCCCGCCGGCTGCCGGACAGCCCCCTGAACCGGACATCGTGACCGGCGAGCGCCAGGCGCTGGCGTCGGAAAAGGCGGAGATCAACGCCGTCATCGCCGGGGCGCAGAACCTGTCGATTCGCATCAATTCGCTGATCGAGAAGATCGGTAATATGCGCAGCGAGCTGTTTCGCAGCGGCCTAACCAAGCGCTATGTGCTGTCCGATGCACTGAGCCCCCAGGTGTTTTCCGACGCAAGGGACGAATACGCCAACTTCTACAGGGCGGTGTCATCGTGGCTGAGCTTTGCCTTCAAGTTCAAGTTCCAGGCGATGCTCGCGGCGACCCTCATGGCGCTTGCTTTGGCGGTGGTGCTTCTGGTCGGTGGGCGCCGCCTGTTTGGGCGCATCTTCGAGCCCGACGCGTCGGTTGAAGATCCGACATATCTCAGTCGCCTGTCGGTGGCGTTCTGGTCGACTTTGCTGCCGACGCTGGCGGTCAGCGCCTTCCTCGCCTCGACGGTGTTCCTGTACAACTACTACAATGTGCTGCGCGGCGACATAGGCGTTTTCCTCAACGCGCTGGCAGCCGTCATCGCCATAGTGTTCTGTGTCAACCGCCTGACCAATGCGGCTCTGTCGCCCAGCATGCCGAACTGGCGCCTGATCCAGGTCGAGACCGGCCCGGCGCGTTGGCTGGTGCGGCTGACGACGGCCATGGCAGTCGTCATCGGCATCAACAATTTCCTGTCGATCGTCAACGACAAGATGGGCTCGCCCCTGTCGCTGACGGTGGCCAGGAGTTTTGTCGCCACCGTCATCGTGGGCGTCATCCTGATCCTTATGGCGCTGCTGAAGCCTTACAAGGACGCCGACGGGCGCTGGCGCCCCTGGCCGGCCTGGCTGCGCTACACCTGTGTCGCGCTCGGCCTGTTCACGATTGCGGCGGCACTGTTCGGCTATATCGGTCTTGCCATCTTCGTCTCGTTGCAGGTCGTGGTCACCGGCACCATCCTGCTCACCGCCTATATCGGCTTCCTGTCGGCGCGCGAGATCGGCGAGGAGGGTGGTTTCGCCGGCACGTCCATCGGGCGCTGGCTGAAGACCAATTCCAGCTATGAGGACACCGCGCTCGACCAACTCGGCCTCGTCGTCAGCGTCGCCATCAACCTGATGATCGTGCTGGTGTTCCTGCCGCTGATCCTGTTGATGTGGGGCTTCCAGCCCGGCGATATCCAGGCCTGGGGCTATAAATTGGCGACAGGCGTCACCGTCGGTTCGGTGACGATTTCGGTCACCGGCATCCTCACCGGCATCGTCGTTTTCATCATCGGCTATTTCCTGACCCGCTGGTTCCAGGGCTGGCTCGACGGCTCGGTAATGGCGCGCGGCAAGGTCGATACCGGCGTGCGCAACTCGATCCGGCTGGCGGTCGGCTATGCCGGCGTCGCGCTCGCTGGGCTCGTCGGCATCTCGGCGGCGGGCATCGATCTCTCCAACCTGGCGCTTGTTGCCGGCGCACTTTCGCTGGGTATCGGCTTTGGCCTGCAGAATGTCGTGTCCAACTTCGTGTCCGGCCTGATCCTGCTCGCCGAGCGGCCGTTCAAGGTCGGCGACTGGATCGTCGCCGGCGACACATCAGGCACGGTCAAGAAGATCAGCGTGCGCGCCACCGAAATCGAGACCTTCCAGCGGCAATCGGTGATCCTGCCCAATTCGAACCTCATCAACAACGCCGTCGGCAACTGGACGCACCGCAACAAGCTCGGACGTGTGGAGATCAAGGTCGGGGTCGCATATGGCAGCGACGTCAAGCGGGTACACGCGGTCCTGCTTGAGATTGCGCGCGGCCATGCGCTGGTGCTGAAGAACCCGGAACCCTTCGTCCTGTTCACCAATTTCGGGCCGGCAGCACTCGAGTTCGAGATCCGCGTGTTCCTGGCCGATGTGCTGAACGGCGCCATCGTTCAGAACGATATCCGCTTTGCCGTTCTCGATGCTTTTGACGCCGAGCACATAGAAATCCCCTCGACGCCGCGCGCCGAGGTCAAGGTCAAGCAGACCGACGCATGGCCGATCGACGACGACAAGATCGAGGTCGAGTTCGCCGAGAAGGAGCAGGCGGAGGCCAGAGCCGCCGCCGAGGCGAAGCGGCTGGCCAAAACTGGTCGCAAGGCCCGCAAACCCGATCCCAGCTAAGGCCCCAAGCTCCTCCCAAACCAATTGCGGCATGAATGCGGCATTCAGTTGCGGTTCAGCTTGCATCTCCTATAAGCTCACATGCAAAGGCGAGAATGCCTTGCGAAATGCAACAGAGGCGGTGTGGAAACACCGATATTGCAAAATGTGGAAGTCGCTCGTCGTCGCCATCGCTCTTACCGCAGCGAGTGGCTCGGCCTTTGCCGCCAGCGCGGTCAACAAGGATGCTGAGACCCGTACGCTGATCGTGACGGAAGGCGGCGGCAAGACGGAGCTGGCGCTGGCCGCCGGCGAAACCGTGGAATTCTGCCCGAACGGCTGTTTCGTCACCTTGCCCAATGGTGACCTCGAGGCCCTGACCGGCTCGGAAACGGTCGAAATCTCAGGTGGCGTTGCCCGCATCAAGTAAAGTCGGCAAGCAGATGTAGTAAAGGCCGGGCAATGCCCGGCCTTTTATTGTTCGCGGTAGCGATTGCTTAACAATGACGCGGGAAATATCGTGGCGCCTACCGGCTGCAACCGTGCGTTTTAACGTTCAATACGCCGTTCCGCCGCTATACCGGTGCGAAGACGCCGAAACACGGCGCAACCGGTTATGAATAGGGCAGAACGGACATGGATGCGCGGTCGGACAAGAACGCAATCCCGCTTGCGGTCGACCTCGACGGCACGCTGATTGCGACCGATCTTCTTTGGGAAGGCCTGTTCATCCTGCTCAAGAAGAATCCGCTCTATGTTTTCCTGGTCCCGTACTGGCTGGCCGCCGGCCCGGCGCGGCTGAAACAAGCCATCGCCGACCGCATCGATATCGATCCGGCCTCGCTGCCCTATCGCGAAGCGCTGCTGCAGCGGCTGCTCGCCGACCATAGCGACGGACGCAAGATCGTGCTGGCGACCGGTACGCCACGCAAGTTCGCCGAGGCGATCGCGGCGCATCTGGGCGTCTTCGACTATGTGCTGGCGACCGACGGTCCCCACAACATGACCTCGGGCCGCAAGCGCGACGCGCTCATCGCCGCCTATGGCGACGGCGGTTTCGACTATGCCGGCAACAGCCGGCACGACCTCAAGGTTTTCGGAGCCGCACGCAACGCCATCGTCGTGGCGCCCGACCGCCATGCGAGGCGCTGGCAGGCCGCGCATAGCGCCGAAAGGATGCCGGCGCCGAAAAGGACATTGAAGACATTCGTCAAGATGCTGCGGGTGCATCAGTGGCTGAAGAATTCGCTGATAGCGGTGCCGATGGTGCTGTCGCATGAATACTTCAACATCAACATGATCTGGCAATGCCTGCTGGCGTTCGTCTCCTTCAGCGCCGTGGCTTCCGCCATCTACATCCTCAACGATTTCTTCGACCTTGCGCTTGACCGCAAGCACCCGACCAAACGCAACCGGCCTTTCGCCAGCGGCGCGCTGTCGATACCGTTCGGTCTCGGCGCGATGGCCGCTCTGCTGACGATCGGCATCGCCGCCGGGCTTCTGTTGCCGATCGAGTTCCTGGGCGTGCTCGCCGGCTATCTGGTGGTGACCACAGCCTATTCGCTGTCGTTCAAGCGCATGCTCCTGGCCGACGTACTGACGCTGGCGGGGCTCTACACAGTGCGTGTGCTGGCAGGTGCTGCGGCGACCGGGGTCGAAGTCTCGTTCTGGCTGCTCGCCTTCTCGATTTTCTTCTTCCTGTCGCTGGCGCTGGTGAAGCGCTATGTCGAACTGCGCACCACAGCCATTCCGGTGGGCGAGCGCATTGCCGGTCGCGGCTACCGCATCGAAGACCAGGAGATCGTCGCCCAGGCAGGAATGGCGTCGGCCTTCTCCTCGGCGCTGGTGCTGGCGCTGTACATGGACAGCGTCGCGGTACGCGAACTCTATCCGCATCCCTGGCTGGTCTGGCCGCTGGCGCCGATCGTGCTGTATTTGACCATGCGGGTCTGGATCCTGGCGCGCCGCAACGAGATGAATGACGATCCGGTCATCTTCATCATTCGCGACTGGCGAAGCCAGATCGTCGTGGTGATCGGCGCCGCCCTTCTGGTCGCGGGAGGCTGGTAGGGGATGGCCGGCGAACGGTACCGGAGTTTTGGCCTCGCCACGCCGGCCGCAAAGCGAGCCATCGCGGCCGACGATGCCATCGCGCTGATGCGAAGCGGCAAGGCGACAAAGAACGCTCTGCTCGCCTATGGCAATGGCCGCTCCTACGGTGATTCCTGCCAGAACGGGCCAGGTGCGGTCGTGGACATGCGGCCGCTGAACCGCATCGGCGCCTTCAATGCCGAGACCGGCCTGCTCGAGGCGGAGGCCGGCGTGTTCCTCTCCGATATCATTGCGCACACTGCACCTTACGGTTTCTTTCCGACTGTCGTCCCAGGCACCCAGTTCGTCACCCTTGGCGGCGCGATCGCCAATGACGTCCATGGCAAGAACCATCACCGGCGCGGCACCTTTGGCTGCCATGTCGAGTCGTTCACGCTGCTGCGCTCGGACGGGCGGACCTACACCTGCTCGGCAACCGACAATGCAAGGCTGTTTGCGGCGACGATCGGCGGCATGGGGCTGACCGGCCTGATCCTGTCGGCCTCGATCCGGCTGATGCGGGTGCATTCGCTCGACATCGCCGAGAAGGTAACGCGGTTTGCCGATCTCGGCGAATTCTTCGAACTGGCCGAGGCCGCCGACCAGGCCAATGAATATGCCGTCGCCTGGATCGACCAGCTTGCCGGCGGCCATGGCCGCGGGCGCGGCCTGTTGTTGACAGGCAATCATGCCGAGTATGGCTCGCATGCGGCGTCTCGCGCCGGCTCCCGTTTTTCAGTGCCGTTCCAGCCGCCGTTCAATGTGCTCAACCGGCCGTTCCTCACCGCCTTCAACGCCGCCTATCGGTGGAAGAAGGGGCGCTCGCCGGGGCCGAGCCAAACCGGCTACCAGGGCTTTTTCTTTCCGCTTGATGGTGTCGGCGACTGGAATCGGCTGTATGGCCCGAAAGGTCTCTACCAGCACCAGAGCTTGGTGCCGGAAAATGTCGCGCGTCAGACCGTGCCGGCGCTGCTCGATGCGGCGCGACGGGCCGGGCAGGGCTCTTTCCTCACCGTGTTGAAGCGCTTCGGCTCGATCCGCTCGCCGGGGCTGCTGTCCTTTCCGCGGCCAGGCTTCACGTTGACGCTGGATTTCCCCAATCGCGGCGACAGGACGCTGGCCCTGCTCAGCGAACTCGACCGCATCACGGTCGCGGCCGGCGGCGCGGTCAACCCGTACAAGGATGCGCGCATGGGCGCTGATACTTTCGCGGCCTCCTTCCCGAATTGGCAGCGGCTTGAAGCGCTGCGCGACCCGGCTTTCGTGTCCAGTTTCTGGCTGCGGACGGCGAAAATGCTCAACGTCCGGCCAAGGCGTGTCGAGGCAGCTGAATAGGTACAATCCGAATAAGTCATGGTGAATAGATCGTAAGTTCCGTAGTTTACTCAAAGCATTGTCGTGACTTCACGAAATGTTTGCAGGTTAGTAATAGGACCGTTGCGAGTGGCGGGTGCAAAATATGAAATACATCGTCTTCATTCTGTTCACGGTCATGACCAATGCCGCCGCGCAGCTGATGCTGAAGCAAGGCATGATGTCGCTCGGTCCCATTTCGTTCGAAGGCACCAATCCGCTGTTGAGGCTGTTGCAGGTCGTTTTCAGCCCATGGGTGTTTCTCGGCCTGTGCACCTTCGTCATCTCGATGGCTTCGCATCTCTACGTGCTGTCCAAGGTCGAGCTCAGCTTTGCGTATCCGTTCCTCAGCCTTGCCTATGTCGCGGTTGCGATCTTCGCCTATTTCATCTTCCGCGAGGACCTCAATGCCTGGCGCATTGCCGGCATCGCCTTCATCTGCGTCGGCACCGTGCTGATCGCGCAAAGCGGTCGAGACTTGGGCGGGCGCGGGCATGACGACCAAACCGCTTCCATCATCCCCGACAAGACCAGCGAGATCGTTCGATGAGACATGTTATTTTCGGCGGCGACGGCTTCGTCGGCCGTCATCTTGCCCCGAAGCTTGTGGCCGATGGTGAAGAGGTTGTCGTTGCCGACATCGTCAAGAGCGACCTGACGCACTATCGCAACGTTCGCTTCGTCACCTGCGATGTCACGGATACGGCCTCGGTGGCTAACATCGGATTGAAGGCCGACGACATGATCTACAACCTGTCGGCCAAAATGCTGTCGCCGATCCAGGTGCGGGCCAAGCGTCACGACTTCTTCTTTCCGGTGAATTTCCATGGCACCGAACACATCATGCAGGCGATGGACAAGGCCGGCGCGTCCAAGCTCGTCCACTACACCACCGACATGATCTACGGCCACACGGTCACCCAGCCGATGACCGAGGAGCACCCGGTCGCACCGCTCGGCGAATATGGCTGGTCGAAGCAGAAGACCGAGGAGCTCGCCGCTCAATGGCGCAAGCGCGGCATGTCGATCTCGCTGTTTCGCCCGCGTCTGATCATCGGTCCCGGCCGGCTCGGGATCCTGGAAAAGCTGTTCAAACTGATCGACTGGAATTTTCCTGTGCCGATGATCGGCTCGGGCAAGAACCCCTATCAGTTCATCTCGGTGTTCGATTGCGCGGAAGCTGCCCGCGCGGCCTGGAAGGCAGGCGTGCCCAACCAGGCCTATAATCTGGGCTCCCTCAATCCGCCGCCGGTGAAGAAATTGCTGGGCGACCTGATCAAGCATGCCGGCTCGAAGTCGCTGCTGATCCCGACGCCGGGCTGGGCGGTCAAGCGCACCCTCGACCTGCTCGATCTCATGAACATGCCGATCATGGATCCCGAACAATATCTGATCGCCGATGAGGAGTGCGTGCTCGACGTATCCAAGGCCGAGCGCCAGCTCGGCTGGGTGCCGCAATATCGCGACGAGGACATGCTGATCGCCGCCTACAGCGAATACCGCGCCAAGAAAGACGGGCTTGCCGTCACCGCAAATCATGTCCCCGCCGAATAGGTGGGACGACCAGGAGAACTCCGAAATGACCGTCATGGCCAAGCCTGAGCAGACGAACGCGCGCACCATGGTCGGCGCGCCGGCGTTGTCGCCTACCGCCATCGCCAAGCCCGACCTGATCAGCGTCGAGCAGGCGAAGGCGATGGATGTCGCGCGCATGACCGACCTGTTCAAGGCGCATCTCAATCCGGGCCAGCTGCATTTCATGAAGCTGCTCGGCTTCCACAAGATCAAGATCGAGCGTGCCGAAGGCATGTTCTACATCGACCAGAACGGCCGCAAGATTCTCGACTTCTTCGGCGGCTTCGGTTCGCTGGCCTTCGGCCACAACCATCCGCGCATCCTGGAGGCCCGGCGCAAATTCCAGGAGGAGAAGCGCCAGGAAATCGCCATCGCCTTCATGTCGCAATATGCATCGGCGCTGGCGCACAACATCGCCAAATGCTCGCCCGGCGATCTCGACATGGTGTTTCTGGGCTCGTCGGGTTCGGAAGCGATGGAAGCGGCGGTGAAGCTCGCCGAGCGCGCCGCCGGGCCGAAGAGGCCAAAAATCGTCTATGCCGAGAATTCCTTCCACGGCAAGACCAAGGGCGTGCTCGGCATTACCGATGGCCAGCTCTACCGCGCGGACTTCAAGATGGCTGAGAACACCGTTCGCATTCCGTTCGCCGATATCGAAGCGGTCGAGCGGCTGTTCCGCTCCGACCCGGAGGTCGGCGTCATAGTGCTTGAGACAATCCAGGGCGGCGGCGGCATCATCCAGGCAGAGGCGCAATACTGGCAGAAATTGCGCGTGCTCTGCGACCAGTATGGCGTGCTGTGGGTGGCGGACGAAGTGCAGTGCGGCTATGGCCGTTCGGGACGCTTCTATGCCTTCGAGCATTATGGCGTCGTGCCCGATGTGACGGCGCTGGCGAAATCGCTCGGCGCCGGCAAGGCGGCGGTCGGCGCGATGATCGCCCGGCGCGAGGTCTATATGAAGGCCTATGGCACGCCGAAGACGGCGATGATCCATGCCATGGCCACCTTTGGCGGCATGGGCGAGGCCTGCGTCACCGCGATCGAGGGCATCAACGTGCTCTATGATGAGGGGCTGATCGACAACGCCGCCACTACCGGCGACTATCTGCTTCAGCGCCTGCAGGCGCTGAAGCAGAAGTACCCGAAGATCATGAAGGATGTGCGCGGCAAAGGCTTTATGGTCGGGCTCGAGTTCCACGACTTCTCGCAGACCTTGCCGATGGTGCTGCGTCCGATCGTCAGCGTCCTCGACGACAAGCTGAAGGGCTCGCTGTCGGGCTTCGTCGGCGCGCTGTTGCTGCGCGACTATGACGTGCTCGTCGCCTTCACCGAATACAACCGCAACGTCATCCGTCTCGAGCCGCCGCTGATCTGCCAGCGCGAGCATGTCGACCATTTCGTCGATGCCTTCGATAGCCTGCTGTCGCGCGGCATCGTGGGGATCGTGAAGGATTTCGTCAAAAGCCAGGTCCGTTAAAGAAGTCCGTTGAGCGAAGTCCCGAGTCCGACAATGCTGAGCAAGTCTCCCGCCCCGCAAAACACACTCGACCGGCTGACCGCGGCCGCTCTGGCGTGGGGCGAGGGGATTTATGCGCGATGGGCCGCGCCAATCGGCGCGATCGCGTTTTCGCTCTATATCCTGCTTACGGCGTTTACCGCCTGGACGATGCCCGATGCCAATTGGGACATGCTGCCTTATCTCGCAATCGCCGAGGAGGGCGCTTACCCCGATGCGCAGGCATTGCATGACTATGCCTACAGGACGGTCCAGGCCGGCGTTTCGGCCGCCGACTACAAGGCGCTGACAGACGATGGCGGCGGCTTCCGCAGCCATATGGCGCAAAATGCCGCCGACTTTCACTCGCTGCTTGGCATGTACCGGATCAAGTTCCTCTACGCCGAGATGCTGTCGACGATGAGTTCGGTGATGTCGCCGGTCGAGGCGATGCGGGTGCTGCAGGTGGTCTCGGTGCTGCTGTTCGGGATGATCACGCTGCTCTGGTTGCGAACCGAAGGCGCGTTGGCGCTGGCGCCGGTGGCCGGCGCGGTGCTGATCATGGCCGATTTCGGCGACGCGGCACGCGCCTCGACCCCGGATCTGTTGTGCTCGGCCCTGTTCCTCGGCGGCCTACTTGCCTATATGCGCGGCCGCGAGGCAGCGACCGCTGTCCTGCTTTTCCTCGCCTTCATGGCGCGGCCGGACAACATCGTGTTCCTGGCCGTTTTCGCCGTGCTGCTGCTGGTCTTCCGGCAGCGGGCGTGGGGCGCGCTGGCCGGCTTTGCCGCGTCCTTCGTCGCCTATTTCGCGATTTCGCACTGGGCCCAGCATCCCGGCTGGTGGCCGCATCTGTGGTTCTCCAGCATCGAGCAGCACTACAATATGGATGGCTTCGAGCCGCCGTTCTCGGTTGGCGCCTATCTCAAGGCGTTTGCCGCATCCTTCATTCGCGCTATCAGCATCAACAGCTGGGTCGGGGTCTCGGTTCTGGCGCTGGCCGCGTGGTTTGCGCTCGGCCGCGCCGGCTTCCGGCTCGATCGCCGCGCCGGCATCCTGCTTGCAGCACTGGTGCTCGGCGTGCTGGCGAAATTCACCGTCTTTCCGATCCACGACACCCGCATCTACTTCCCGAACCTTCTGCCGCCCTACCTTTTGCTTGTCGGCCCGATCATGGCGCTGTGGGCGTCGGCAAGCCTGAATGGAAGGCGGCCCATCGCCATACCTGGAGGTAAGCCATGAGTTCCATTTCCGGGCTGGCGCGCATCGCCCTTTCGCTCGGCCTGCCCGCCGGCCTGCTCGATCGGGGGCCGGCGTTGCGTGGCACGAAATTCCTGGCCAAGGCGGCGCTGAAGGCGCGGTTTGGCGGTGGGCAAGCCTTCCAGATGGTCAATGTCGGCGCTTGCGACGGCGCGCTGTTCGACGACGTCACGCCGTGGCTGCACCGCATTCCGCGGGCGCGGGCCGTGCTGGTCGAGCCGATCCCGTACAATCAGAAGCGGTTGCGGGCCAACTATCCCGACACGGAACGCTTCGTCATCGAACCGGTCGCGGTGACGAAGACCAAGGGCACGATCACCGTCCACACTTTCGATGCCGCGGCACTCGAGGCCGGCACGCTGCCGATCGAGTTCATCGGCTGCTCGTCGGTCACCGACACCAATCTGATGTCGGGCAAGAATGCCTGGGGCGAGGACGACGCCAATTTCAACAAGTTCGCGCCGCACGTGAGGGATATCGAGGTGCCGTCGGAAACGCTGCAGACGCTGCTCGACCGCAACGGCATCACGCATATCGACGCCTTCCTGGTCGATTGCGAGGGCGCCGACTGGATCGTCTTCGAACAGCTCGATCTCAAGCGCTATCGTCCGGGCATGATCAAGGTCGAGGTCGGCGCGCTGCCGGCGGCCGAAATCGGCGAGGTAGTGGTCAAGCTCAAGACATCAGGCTACCAGGTCGGCTTCCAGGCCGAGGACATCTGGGCCTTCGCCTGAGATAGATCGCCACTGGCGGCACGCCGGCGCGCCGGGTCGCGTCGCATCCGCGACGTGTCGCAAACAGGCGGTAGCTCCATCCACGTCCTCTGCATATTGTGCGCCATTCGAACGGGCGCGGACACGCCCGCTTTATCCCCTTGGAGTCGCGGCAATGGCAGAGTTTCCGAAACAGGCGAAGGTCGTCATCGTCGGCCTGGGTGGCATTGTCGGCGCGTCGATCGCCCATCATCTGATCGAACGCGGCTGGACCGACATTGTCGGCATCGACAAATCGGGCATCCCGACCGACATCGGCTCGACGGCGCATGCCTCGGACTTCTGCTACACCACCAGCCATGATTTCCTGTCGTGCTGGACGACGCTCTACTCGATCGATTTCTACGAAAAGATGGGCCATTATGCCCGCATCGGCGGCCTCGAGGTGGCGCGCGTCGGCGACGACAGCCGCATGGACGAGATCAAGCGCAAGATCGCCTCGGCCAAATCCTTCGGCACCCGCGCCCGGCTGATCGAACCGGCCGAGATCAAGGAAAAATTCCCGCTGATCGAAGAGTCCATGGTGCAGGGTGGCCTTTGGGATCCCGATGCCGGCCTGGTCATCCCGCGCTCGCAGACCGTCGCCGGCAAGCTGGTCGACCAGGCGGAAGCTACGGGGAAACTCAAATCCTTCGCGAACACGCCCGCCAAATCTCTCATCGTCGAGGAAGGCCGCATCAAGGGCGTCGTCACCGACCGCGGCACGATCATGGCCGATTATGTCATCGTCTGCGCCGGCATCTGGGGCCGGCTGATCGCCGAGATGGTCGGCGAAGACCTGCCGGTCATGCCGATCGACCATCCGCTGACCTTCTTCGGGCCTTACAATCAATTCGCCGGCACCGGCAAGGAGATCGGCTGGCCACTGTTGCGCGACCAGGGTAATTCGGCCTATATGCGCGACACCGGCGACCCCAGGACCGCCGAAGGCGGCCAGATCGAATGGGGTTACTACGAAGAGACCAATCCGCGTCTTTGCCATCCGCGCGATTTGCTGGAAAAGGATCAGGCGCGGCTGTCGCCGTCGCAGCGCGATCTCGACATGGAGCAGATCCTGGCGCCGCTGGAGCGCGCCATGGAACTGACGCCGATCCTGGGCGAACTCGGCTACAACGAAAGCCATTCCTTCAACGGCCTGTTGCAGGTGACCGCCGATGGCGGCCCGTCCATGGGCGAGAGCCAGAAGGTGAGGGGCCTCTGGTACGCCGTCGCCATCTGGGTCAAGGACGGCCCCGGCATGGGCAAGCTGATCGCCGACTGGATGACGGACGGCCGCACGGAAATCGACCATCACGCCATCGACTATGCGCGCTTCTATCCGCACCAGACGAAAGAGCAGTTCATCTGGGATCGCTGCACCGAGACGGCGATGAAGGTCTACAATCCGGCGGTGCATCCGCGCGAGCCGTTCTCCAAAGGTCGCAACATCCGCCGCTCGCCGTTCTGGGAGCGCGAGAAGGAACTCGGCGGCTACTTCATGGAGTTGGGCGGCTGGGAGCGCGCGCATGGCTATGCCGCCAACGAGCATCTGCTGGAGAAGTATGGCAACCGGGTTCCCATACGTGAGAACGAGTGGGACAATCGCCATTTCTGGCGGGTGTCCAATGCCGAGCACCTGGCGATGAGCGAGGATTGCGGCATCGTCAACCTCTCGCATTTCTCGATGTACGAGATCGAAGGGCCGGATCATGTCGCGCTGCTGGAGTGGCTGTGTGCGGCCAAGATCGGTGGCGACAACAACATCGGCAAGGGTATCTACACCCACTTCCTCGACGAGGAAGGCATGGTGCGCGCCGACTTCACCGTCATCCGCATGGCCGACCGCTGTCGGCTGATCGACGGCGCCGACGCCGGTCCGCGCGACTTCCGCTACATGCAGCGCACCGCGCAGGATAAAGGCTTTGACGTCACCATCACCGACGTGACGGAAAAATATGTCACCATCGGCATCTGGGGACCGAACGCCCGCACGACGCTGCAGAAAGTGGTCGAAAATCCGGATGGTCTCTCGCTCGAGAACTTCCCGTTCGCGGCGATCAAGCCGGTCAGGATCGGCGGCAAGGACGTCACCGCCTTCCGCATCTCTTATGTCGGCGAGCAGGGCTGGGAACTGCACATGCGCTACGAGGACGGCCTGGCCGTTTGGGACGCGCTGCGCTCGACCGGCGTCATGCCGTTCGGCGTCGAGACCTATGCCAACACGCGGCGCATGGAAAAGAGCCTGCGCCTGCAGAACGCCGACCTTCTGACCGAGTACAATCTGCTCGAGGCCGACCTTGCCCGACCGAAGGTCAAGGAGAACGATTTCTGCGGCAAGGCCAAACATGTCGAATACCGCGCCCGCGAGCACCAGCCGGCGATCCTGTGCACGCTGGTGATGACCGAGAACGTCGATGCGAAAGGCGTTGCCCGCTATCCCGTCGGCACCATGCCGGTGATGGATCCGAAGACCGGCGAGACGCTGGTCGACGAACTCGGCCGCCGGTCTTTCACCACGTCGATGGCCTATGGCCCGACCATCGGCAAGAACATCGGCCTCGCCTATCTGCCCTGGGCCCATGCCCAGGAAGGCCGCAAGTTTGCCATCGAATATTTCGGCGAGACCTACCCGGTCGAGGTGGCTGCCGTCGGCTACAAGCCGCTCTACGATCCGGAGAATTTGAAACCGCGGAGTTGAGCGTCATAGGTTCCAACCAACACATCGAAAAGCCCGGCACCTCGCCGGGCTTTTCGCTTTGTCAGCAGCCGATTTTCGCTTACCTTCGGGCATGTCTGCATTTTCTTGCGCACGACATTTGTTTTCAGGCAGCGCCGCACTGGCGCTGGTGCTCTGGCTTGTGCCGCCGGTTCAAGCCGCCGAGCCGGTCGACGTCGAGCTGGTGCTGGCCGTCGACGTGTCGCTGTCGATGTCGCCGGGCGAACTTGAAATCCAGCGTCACGGCTATGCTGCTGCGCTGACGCACGACAATGTTCTGCAGGCCATCGCCGATGGCGCCTACGGCAAGGTCGCCGTCACCTATGTCGAATGGGCGGGAGCGACCACGCAGCAGGTCGTCGTGCCGTGGACGGTGATCGCCAGCCGGGCCGATGCCGAGCGGGTGGCCGCGCAGCTTTCCGCCCATCCGCCGGCCAGCGCCCGGCGCACCTCGATTTCCGGCGCGCTGGAATTCGGCAGCGATCTGTTCGCCGAAAGCGGTTTTCAGGGGACAAAGCGCGTCATCGATATTTCCGGCGACGGGCCCAACAACCAGGGCGCGCCCGTCGACATCACCCGCGACGCGGTGGTCAAGCAAGGCATCATCATCAACGGCCTGCCGCTGATGACGCGCGGCGGGTTCGGCGGCGCCTATGACGTCAACAATCTCGACCGCTACTACAGCGACTGCGTCATCGGCGGTCCCGGATCCTTCATGATCCCGGTCAATGACTGGACGCAGTTTCCCGAAGCCATCCGCCGCAAGCTGGTGCTGGAGCTGGCCGGCGCCGCTTCGCCGCAACGGGCGCGCGAGGAGGCCGGGCATCCGCCGGTGGTGCTGGCGCAGAACCGGCCGACCGACTGCCAGGTCGGCGAAAAGATGTGGCGCGACCGCAGCTGGATGTTCGATGCGCGTTAGCGTGCGCATCATCACGCTGCCGTGAAGGGCCGGCTTCATTGACAAGCCCATGGGCGTCTGTGACACAATTTGACATCCGAAAAAACAAGGGGAACCGACATGAACAAGACCATCGTCGCTGCCGCGGCATTGGCGCTTGCGGCTGCAATATCCGTGCCGGCCGAGGCTGCCACATCGGTCACCATCGGCATCAGCGGATGGACCGGCTTTGCGCCGCTGACGCTCGCCAAGCAGGCCGGCATCTTCGAGAAGCATGGCCTCGACGTGACCCTGAAGAAGGTGCCGCAGGCCAGCCGGCCGCTCGCCATCGCCAGCGGCGACCTGCAATGCGCCGCCACCACGGTCGAGACCTGGCTGGTATGGAACGCCAGCGGCGTCACCACCAAGCAGATCTTCCAGCTCGACAAATCCTATGGCGCCGACGGCATTGTCGTGCGCAACGACGTCAAGACCGTCGCCGACCTCAAGGGCAAGAATGTCGCGTCCTCGGCGCCGGGTACGTCGCCCTATTTCATGCTGGCCTGGGTGCTGAACAAGAATGGCCTGTCGACCAAGGATGTGACCGTCGTCAACCTGGAACCGGATGCGGCGGCGCAAGCCTTCCTCGCCGGTCAGAACGATGCGGCGGTCACCTATGAGCCATTCATCTCGGCGGTGCGCGACAAGTCCGACCAAGGCCACATATTGGCGACCACGCTCGACTATCCGATGGTGCTCGACACGGTCGGCTGCACGCCTGAATTCCTCACCGCCAATCCCGACGCCGCCAAGGCGCTGGCCGACAGCTATTTCGAAGCGCTCGACCTGATCAAGAGCGATCCGCAGAGATCCTACGAGATCATGGGCGCCGACGTGAAGCAGTCTGCGAAAGAATTCGAGGATTCGGCGAAATACCTGAAATGGGCCGACAAGGCGGAGAACAAGCAGTTCTTCACCAAGGAATTCCAGGACTTTTCCAAGACCGCCGGCGAGCTTCTGCTGCAGATGGGGTTGATCAAGGAAGCGCCAGATGTTGCAGCGCTTGCCGATACCAGCGCGGTGGCGAACTGATAGTCCGGCCTTTGACCATCATGCGGCGGTGCCAGCGCGCCGCCGCTTTCTACCGGGCAACGCGATTGAGCATGGGGACGATCTGACGATGCGGACGATCTGAAGATGCGCCCCTTGCATCCGGTGTCGCCGGGCACTCGAACCGTGCTTGGCATTTCCTTCTTCGTGCTGTTCGTTGCCTTCTGGGCTTGGATCACGCTTGGCGGCCACGTCAACCGCATCTTCCTCGCCGATCCGCTGTCGATGCTGCGGGATGGTTGGCGGCTGCTGGTCGAGGACCGCTTCTGGCTCGACATATTGATCACCATCTGGCGGGTCTTCGGCGGGTTCCTGCTGGCGTCGATCGTCGCCGTGCCGATCGGCATCGCCATGGGCGCCTGGAAACCAATAGAAGCGTTTCTGGAGCCGTTCGTCTCCTTCGCCCGCTACCTCCCGGCTTCGGCCTTCATTCCGCTGCTCATCCTGTGGGCCGGCATTGGCGAGCTGGAAAAGCTGCTGGTCATCTTCGTCGGCTCGGTGTTCCAGATCATCCTGATCGTCGCGGTCAAGGTGGGCTCGACGCGGCGCGACCTGGTCGAGGCGGCCTATACGCTGGGCTCGACCAACAGCGGTATCGTCAAACGGGTCATCATGCCGGCCAATGCGCCCGAGATTGCCGAGACGCTGCGGCTGGTGCTCGGCTGGGCTTGGACCTATGTCATCGTCGCCGAGCTGATCGGTTCGTCCTCAGGCATCGGCTACATGATCATCAACAGCCAGTCGCGGCTGGCGACAGGGCAGATCATCTTCGGCATCATCGTCATCGGGCTGATCGGACTGTTGTCCGACTTCGCCTTCAAGGCGTTCAATCGCTGGCTCTTTCCCTGGAGCCTGGCATGAGCAAGTTGCTTATCGAAGGCGTCTCGCGAACCTTCGCCGGCGTGCGCGGCGGGCAGCCGGTCAAGGCGCTGATGCCGGTCGACCTTGCGGTCGCGGCCAACGACTTCATCACCATTCTGGGGCCGTCCGGCTGCGGGAAGTCGACGCTGCTCAGGATCGTTGCCGGCCTGGAAGCGCCGAGCGAAGGCCGTGTGCTGCTCGACGGCAAGGCGGTGACGCGGCCGGGACCGGATCGCGGCATGGTGTTCCAGTCCTACACGCTGTTTCCGTGGCTAACGGTGGCGCAGAATATCGCCTTCGGCGTGCGCGAACGTGGCATGGCCGAAAAGGAGCGAGACGGGATCGTCGCTTCCTATGTCGACCTCGTCGGGCTCAAGGGCTTCGAGAACCATTGGCCAAAGCAGCTGTCCGGCGGCATGCAGCAGCGCACGGCGATCGCCCGGGCGCTGGCCAACGACCCCGAAATCCTGTTGCTGGACGAGCCGTTCGGTGCGCTCGACCACCAGACGCGCGGACTGATGCAGGAACTGCTGCTCGGCATCTGGGAGCGGCGCAAGAAGACAGTGCTGTTCGTCACCCACGACATCGAGGAGGCGATCTTCATGGCTTCGCGGGTGATCGTGATGAGCGCGCGGCCAGGCCGCATCAAGTCGGATGTCGCCATCGACCTGCCGCATCCGCGTCACTATACGCTGAAGACCAGCCGGGAGTTCTCGGCGCTCAAGGCGCGGCTGACCGAGGATATCCGCGTCGAGGCGATGCGCACAGTACAGGCGCAGCCCGCCGAAGCCTGAGTGCGTTTTCGGATCAGGCCGCCAGCAATTGCTTGCGGTCGACGCGCTCCTGCTGCGGCGAGCGGGCATAGAGTTCGCGGTAGCATTTGGAGAAATGCGACGCCGAGACGAAGCCGCAGGCGACCGCTACCTCGACCACCGGCATCGACGACTGGATCAGCAGGTGCCGGGCGCGGTCGAGGCGGATTTCCAAGTAGTAGCGGGCAGGGGATCTGCCCATCTCGGTGCGGAACAGGCGCTCGATCTGGCGGCGCGACAGGTCGACATGGTCGGCGATCTCGATCAGCGACAGCGGTTCGGAGAGATTGCCTTCCATCAGTTCGATGATGGTCAGCACCTTGGAATTCTGCACGCCGAGGCGGGCGCGCAGCGGCAGGCGCTGGCGGTCGGTGGGGCTGCGCACGCGGTCGGTCAGCACCTGCTCGCACACGCGGTTGACCAGATTGTCGTCGAAATCGTCGCCGATCAGCTTGAGCATCATGTCGAGGGCGGCGGTGCCGCCGGCGCAGGTGTAGATGTTCTGGTCGATCTCGAAGAGGTCGGCAAAGACGTTGGCCTTGGGAAAGGCCTCGGAAAAGCCCGGCAGGTTTTCCCAATGGATGGCGCAGCGCTTGTTGGAGAGCAGGCCGGCGGCGGCAAGGATATGCGCGCCGGTGCACAGGCCGCCGACGGCGACGCCTCTGTTGTATTCCTCGCGCAGCCAGGCGAAGGCCGACCTATTCTGGTAGCGCTCGACATTCATACCGCTGCAGACGATGGCCATGTTCGGCCGATCCGGCCCGGCCATTTTCTTGCGCTCTTCCTCGAGCGAGGTGTTGACGGCGCATTCGACGCCGTTGGAGGCGCGCACCGGCTTGCCGTCGATGCTGGCGAGGCGCCAGCGATAGGCCTCATAGCCGAGCATGCGGTTGGCCGAGCGCAGCGGGTCGAGCGCCGTCGCAAAGGCGATCATGGTGAAGTCCGGGACAAGGAAGAATACAAACGATCGCTTGATCGGATGCTTTACGGCGTTCAAGGGAACCTCACGCGGCCATGGCGCGAACAGGATGTCGCGAACAGCACAGCGACATCAGGAAAAACCATTCCTGTCAATCGGCTAGGGGGCTAAGCGGAAACTATATTTGCGACATGGGTCGCAAATGAGCAATCGTCCGGGATGACAGGCACGGGCTGCCGACGGATTGGGCATGGTGGCGGCGGCATAGGTGCCAAAAATGAGAAACGCCGCTTCGGTCAAGCCGAAGCGGCGCTGTTATCGACTATCGGCAGCGGCAGGGAAGCGCTGAGCGCTAGCCGTTATCTCAGGCAACGAAACCGAGGCGCACCGCATTCATGGCACCGGTCTGGCCGGGCATGGTATTGGCAAGGCGCTGGCGCTCGAGAGCGGTCGTCAGGTTCATTTCGCGGCGGGCAAAGAGGCGGGCAAAAAGCTTCATCATCATCTCCTATCGGTTGCTCAGACGGGTCGCCTTCGCTTGATGGAGTGGGGCAGCTCGTTTGCTGACGGTGATATAGGCCTGCGTGAGCAGAAACTAAATCGCAAATGCGAAGCGCTTGAATGGAAATGCGACATCGTTTGCGACATTATTGGGCATGGTGCCCAAAATTTACGATTACTTACAGTGTGTTACCGGCGACATTGAGGCGCCATGCAAGTGACGCATATGCGCCATGCAGCGGCGACACGGCTCTGAAAATCATTTGAGTGCAAATAAGTTGGAGAAAGCCTGCAGGGCCAATAGAGAAGGCCTGCCGGGCTGGTCTGCGCGGCAGGCCTTCAGCACAAGGTACACAATGGTTTACTTTGCTCCAGCCCAGGATCCGACGCCGTGGCGTGCACCGGTCTTGGTGTCGGCAGCTTCAGGCCAGCCGATATCCTTCTGCAGTTCGATCGGCAGCGAGCGGATCGCACGTTCGGTCTGGAAGCGGGCGCGGGCCGCGCTCAATTCGGTCGCAAGCCGACCGATGGATGACAGGATAGACATTTCATTCTCCTTTGGTTGTGGCACGTCCCGCATGAACGCGTTCCGTCGCCTGGATATTCCGCATCGAGTGCAATTCCGTGTCAGGAGCGTTGGAGCCATGGCACGTCCTGCCTTCGATGGAGTTGACTATCCTCTCAATCTGATGTTCAATCAAACGAAATGGAATGATGCTTCACATCAGAAAAATTGAAGGTCGATCCCGATGAACGCCCCACTCAATCATCCGCTGCCGCTGCTCGATCTCGACGTTTTGCGCACCTTCGTGGCCATTGCAGAGACCGGCAGTTTCACCACGGCGGCCAATGCGGTGTTCCGCACGCCGTCGGCGGTCTCCATGCAGATCAAGAAGCTCGAGGACATTCTCGGGCGCTCTGTTTTCGCGCGGGATGCGCGCTCGGTGACGCTGACCACGGATGGCGAGATGCTGCTCGGTTATGCCCGCCGGCTGTTGTCGATCAACCGCGAGGTGGTGTCGAAGTTCATCATCCCCGAGATCGTCGGCGTGGTGCGGCTCGGCTCGCCGGACGACTATGGCGAGCGCGTGTTGCCGCATGTGCTGAAGCGTTTCGCGCAGTCGCATCCGTCGATTGCCGTCGACGTCACCATCGACCAGAGCAGCAATCTGCGCCGCCGCATGGACGACCGGGCGCTCGACATCACGCTGCTGACCAATTCCTACAAGACCAGCGCACTCGGCGCCGAGGTGCTGCTCACCGAGCCGATCGTCTGGGCCGGCGCCAAGGGCGGCAGCGCGCATCTGCGCGAGCCTTTGCCGGTGTCGCTGTGGGAAGAGGGCTGCGCCTGGCGGGCCGGCGCGCTCGATGCGCTGAGCCGTGAAGGCCGCAATTACCGCATCGCCTATATGAGCGCCCACACGGCAGGCCAGCGCGCCGCCATCATGTCGGATCTCGCGGTTGCACCGTTGCCGAAGTCGTTCCTGGGCAACGACATGGTCGAGCTTTGCCCGAAGGACGGCATGCCCGATATCGGCACCTACAATCTGGCGATGGTGGTGTCGCCGGACGCCAGCGCGCCGGTCAAGGCCGTCGCCGACCATATCCGTGCGACGTTCGAGCTTTTCCGCGAAACCGGCAAGTTCTAGAGCGGTTCACCGTTTCACGGAAACGGCGAGCCGCTCTAACTCCTTGTTTTGACTCAATTCCCAAGGGAAAGCGCTACACGCTTTCCCGGGAAAACCGTTTTACACTTTTCCTGGAATTGCTCTGCTATTCCGCTGCTTGGGCGGGGCGCGCCGCGAGAGCGGGTCGCGCCGTGCGCCGCGCAGTTGCGCGCCGCTTGGTGGGCTCACCTTCAAGGAAGGCGACGATGCTGTCCCTGGCGCGACGCGCCTCCGGCATCTCGATCAGCGGCCAGACGTGGAACATGCCTTCCTCGTAGACGACGTCGATATCGACGCCGGCAGCGCGTGCCTTTTTGGCGAAGATCAGATTGTCGGGGCTGAGCAGGTCGTGCGAGCCGGTCAGAAGCAGGGTCTGCGGCAGCACCGAGAGGTCGCCATAGAGCGGACTGATATGCCAGTCCCTGCGATCGATGCCGGCACTGTACATGCGGATCGCTTCCAGCCCGCCGGAAATGCCGAGCCACGGATCGTTGCGTTCCGCCTCGAACACTTCGGGGTTGGACAGCGACATGTCGAGGCCGGGTGAAATCAGCACGTGGCGCGACGGCAAGGGCAGGCCTTCCTCAGCCGCCATCATGGTCAGCACGACGGCCATGTTGCCGCCCGCGGAATCGCCCATGAAGACGATGTCTTCAGCGTCGGTCTCATCCAGCATCTGCCGGTAGACGTCGCCGACCATGCCGAACATGGCGTGGAAATCATGCTCCGGCGCGATGGGATAGATCGGCACGGTGATGCCGAAACCCAAGCGCTCGGCCACCTCGGCGATCAACCCCCAATGATAGGATGTGATCTGGAAGACATAGGCGCCGCCATGCATGTAGAGGATGCGCCTGCGTTCGCCGGCCTTCGGCGCGATTTCATAGACAGGGAAGCCATCGACGCTGCGCTCGGTGATATCGAGCTGCTCCCGCAGCAATGCCGGGGGATGATGATCCTCGGTCTTGCGGGCATAGGCGATCCAGCGCTGCAGGTTTTCCGGGCTGGCAAATGCCTTCTTGCGGCTGTGCCGGAGGATGAAGGAAACGAGGTGGCTTTTGAAACTGGGCATTCGCGTACACAAGCTCGGCCGCAGCCGACTAAGAGAATTCCCCCACTGTCTCGAAGATCGTACCTCCAGCCGAAATGTCAAGATTCTGGCCCAAGCCAACACGGTTGTTTGATCAGCCAGGTCCGCTGTTTTGCGCAGCGCGGCTCAGCGCCGGGGCAGCAGCGCGGCGCGCAGCTTGACGTCGGTCGCAGCCGGGACCATGCGGCGGCCCCGGCGCTTGGTCAGCAATTTGCACTTGTCGGCGAAGGTCATCAGCGGCCCGAGCCCAGGATCAGACGCGACAGGTTGGTCTGGGCGTCGATGCGCGGCGACACGGGCCAGCCGATGTCCTTCTGGATTTCGGGTGGCAGGTTGTTCATGGCGCGCACGGCCTGTGCATTCTTCATGGCCGCACGAAAACGGCCCAGGGTCTCGAACATCTCTATTCTCCTTTGGAGCGTTGTGGCGGCGGAATAGTCCGGTCCGCCATTCGATGTCCGTTAAATGCTTCACGTCTGTATCGGACGGATTGCGCCAAAACAGCGTTTCGGTTTCCAGATCGGTGCGATCTGGAAACATTTGCATACAAATGAAATTGGGCGAATTGGCGGCCTTCGTAAGGCGGCTTATTCCCGGCTGCGCCTGGCGGCATGGCCTTCGCGCGAACGCCGGCGCGGGGCGGCGTCGCCGGCGACGCCATCCTCGCTGACGGTCTTGCGTGGCGGCAATTTCACCGCCGCCGACAGTTTCGGGAACGGATCGACCTTGTTGGGAAGCGCCATGGCGTAGACGAAATGCTCCTGGAATTTCGGCTCCAGTGCGGTCTCGATCTTCTCGATGTGGCTGACCGTGTCCTCGATCTCGCGGCGATAGCCGCGGTTGAGCAGCGCCATCCGCGCGCCGGCACCGGCGGCGTTGCCGACGGCCGAGACCTTGTCGAGGTCGCAGTCCGGGATCAGCCCAAGCACCATGGCGTATTTCGGATCGATGAACGAGCCGAAGGCGCCGGCGAAATGGATGCGGTCGACGTGTTCGGTGTTCTGCTTTTCCATCAGAAGCTTGGTGCCGGCATAGAGCGCCGCCTTGGCAAGCTGGATGGCGCGCACGTCGGTCTGGGTGATGGTGATCTTGGGTTCGCCTTCCTTCAAGACATAAGAGAAGGTGCGGCCGTTGACCGTGACGCGCGGCGACCGCTCGGCCAGCGACCCGTCGATCACTCCATCCTCGGAGATGATGCCGGCGAGGTACATTTCGGCCACGATCTCGATGATGCCGGAGCCGCAAATGCCGGTGACGCCGGTCGCCTGCACGCTGTCGAGGAAGCCGGGATCGTCGGACCAGAGTTCAGAGCCGATGACGCGGTATTTCGGCTCCAGCGTATCGGGGTCGATGCGCACGCGTTCGATGGCGCCGGGGGCAGCGCGCTGGCCGCCGGAGATTTCCGCGCCCTCGAAGGCGGGACCGGTGGGCGAGGAGGCTGCGACAACCCGCTTGCGGTTGCCAAGCACGATCTCGGCATTGGTGCCGACGTCGACGATCAGCATCATCTCGTCCTGGCGATGCGGGCCTTCCGACAGCGTCACGGCCGCCGCATCGGCGCCGACATGGCCGGCAATGCAAGGCAGCATATAGAGGCGGGCGCCCTGGTTGAGTTTCAGGCCGATATCGGAGGCCTTGATGCGCACCGCGCCCGAGACGGCGAGCGCGAAGGGCGCGCCGCCGAGTTCGGTCGGATCGATGCCGAGGAACAGATGGTGCATGATCGGATTGCCGACAAAGACGGAATCCAGGATGTCGTTGCGCTGGACATTACCTTCCGCGCAGACCTTGTCGACCAGGCCCGAGATCGCCTCGCGCACGGCGACCGTCATGCCTTCGCGGCCGTCCGGGTTCATCATCACATAGGAGACACGGCTCATCAGATCCTCGCCGAAGCGGATCTGCGGGTTGGAGGTGCCCGACGAAGCGGCGACGCGGCCCGACAGCAACGATACCAGATGCATGGCGATGGTGGTCGAGCCGATGTCGCAGGCCAGTCCATAGGCCTCGTTCTTGAGGCCGGGCCAGAGTGCTATGACGCGGGCGATGTCGCTTTCGGCATCCTTGTGGATGGCCGCGGTCGCGGTCCAGTTACCCTTGCGCAGTATGCCTTGCACCTGCGGCATCAGGTAGAAGTCGAATTCGAGGTTTTTAAAGCCCCAATCCTTCATCAAGGCGATCTTGAGGCGGTCGAGATCGCCCAGCGGCTTGTGCATGTCGGGCTCTTCGATCTCGACATAGCACATGCGGATCGCCGCATCGCGGGCGATGACGCGCGTGTCGGCATCCTTGCGGATGGTCTGGGCGTTGATGACCGTGTCCTGCGGCACGTCGATGACGAGGTCGCCGAGAATCTGCGCCGAGCAGGACAGGCGGCGCCGCTCGGGCAGGCCGCGGACGCGCTCATAGCGCTCTTCCTTGGCGCCCTTGGGCGAGATGTGGTCGTTGGACGAGACGATCTTGTGCTTGGCGAAATTGCCTTCCTGCACTTCGATCTGGCAGCGACCGCAGGTGGCGCGGCCACCGCAGACGCTCTCGACATAGACGCCGAGCTGACGTGCGGCATCGAGCACCGGTGTGCCGACGGGAAACCGCCCGCGCTTGCCTGACGGCATGAACAGCACGAGCGGATCAGTAATGTTTGCAGGCGAGTTCACGATTGCGCGCTTATCCCCTGGCCATGCGGGCTTCACGGCCGCCGCGACGGCGCCCGCCATTGCCGCCGCCTTCGCCCGGAGCGTTAACGGCGGTGGGCGCTGCGACCGCCTGGCCGCCTTCGGCCGGTTTGTAATCCTTGTAGGTGCGGATCCAGTTGGTGCAGTTCTCGTCGGTGCCGTTGAGCACGTTGGCGCCGCGCACGGCTTCCATTTCCTGCGGGCGCACCGGGTTCATGATAGCGCTCGTCATACCGGCGCCGATCACCATCGGGATGAAGGCGGCGTTGATGCCGTGGCGGTGCGGCAGGCCGAACGAAATGTTGGACAGGCCGCAAGTGGTGTTGACCTTGAGCTCTTCGCGCAGACGGCGCAGCAACGCGAAGACCTGGCGGCCGGCATCGCCGAGCGCGCCGATCGGCATCACCAGCGGGTCAACGACGACGTCATGCGCCGGAATGCCGAAATCGGCGCAGCGCTGCACGATCTTCTTGGCGACGGCGAAGCGCACATCCGGATCCATCGAAATGCCGGTCTCGTCGTTGGAGATCGCGACGACCGGAACATTGTACTTCTTGACCAGCGGCAGGATGGCTTCGAGCTTTTCCTCTTCGCCGGTCACGGAGTTGACCAGCGGGCGGCCCTTGGCGACCTTGAGCGCTGCCTCGATGGCGGCGGTGACCGACGAGTCGATCGACAGCGGCAGGTCGACCAGGCCCTGGACGATCTCCAGCGTCTGCACCAGCAGGCCGGGTTCGGTTTCGTTCGGATTAACGGAGGTGACGCCGGCATTGACGTCGAGCATGGTGGCGCCGCAGGCGGCCTGTTCCAGCGCATCCTTGATGACGGTCTCGAAATTGCCGGCGATCATCTCGGCGGCCAGCTTCTTGCGGCCGGTCGGGTTGATGCGCTCGCCGATGACGCAGAAAGGCTGGTCGAAGCCGATGATGATCTCTCGTGTCGCCGAGGCGACGATGGTCCGGGTCATGAAGTCTCTCCGCCTGATATAAAGATTTCTTTATATCGTTGTCTGGTTTCATTCAAGCAAATGGCTGGCCGTCCGCGCTGTCAGTGCGCGGTCTTCACCATATCCACCTGCGTTTCGGTAATGTCGTCGTGCAGTATGCTCTCGAGCCGGTCGGCGACCATCTGATCGTCGTGGCGGATCTCACGTTTCCATGGCTGGCGGCCTTTCAGCACACCCGATTCATCGACGATCTCGGCGACATATTCCTCCTGGCGGTAGGCCATCACATGGATGCCGGAGACACCAGGAATTTCCTTCACCTCGTTGATGATGTCGGTGCAGAGCTGCTTGCCTTCCTTCTTCTGGTCCTGCGCGCCTTCCAGCCGTTTGATGATGGTATCGGGAATATGAATGCCCGGCACGTTGGAGCGGATCCATTTGGCCGTCTTGGCCGAAGCCAGCGGGCCGACGCCGCACAGGATGAAAACTTTTTCCGTATGCCCCAAGTCCCGCGCCCTCTGCATGAAGGTTCTGAACATCGGCACGTCGAAGCAATACTGCGTCTGCACGAACTGCGCGCCGGCGGCGATCTTCTTGCCGAGATGGATCGGGCGGAAATCGAAGGGTGGCGCGAAGGGGTTGACGGCGGCGCCGAGGAAAATTTGCGGCGGCGTCGTCAACTTGCGGCCGGACAGGAACTTGCCGTTGTCGCGCATGATGCGGCAGGTTTCCAGCAACGACATGGAATCGAGGTCGAAGACAGGCTTGGCGCCGGGCTGGTCGCCGGCCTGGACGCCGTCGCCGGTGAGGCACAGCATGTTGGCGACGCCCATCGCCGCACCGCCCAGCACGTCGCCCTGGATGGCGATCCGGTTCCTGTCACGGCAGGCAATCTGCATGATCGGGGCATAGCCCATGCGGGTCAAAAGCGCGCAGATGCCGACCGAGGACATGTGGCAGTTGGCGCCGGAGGCATCGACGGCATTGATGGCGTCGACCCAGCCGTCGAAGATTTTCGCGCGGTTATAGACGTCTTCGGGATCGGCGCTGTCGGGCGGGTTGAGCTCGGTGGTAACCGCGAATTCGCCGCGCCGCAGCACACGCTCCAGTCGGCCACGTGAGGAGTGGCCGGGCAGGGGATCGAGCGGCAGATGGATGCCGGCCGGGTTTTCATCGCGCTGGCGGCCGATCACGCGGCCGCTCCAGTGTTGGCTTTGGCCGCTGCTTCACGGGCCGCTGCCGACTGCGCCGTCACCCGCAGCCAGGCCGAGGTTTCGCGCAGCGACTGGTCGACCGGCTTCTGCACGGTCAGGATCCTGTCGCCATGCTCCATGTTCCGCGAGCCTTCCCAGGCCTTAACCCAGACGCAAGGCATATCGGGCTCGACCTCGCAATTGCCGTTGGCGCGCACACCGCCGCAAGGGCCGTTGCGCAGCTGCTTGGGGCAGTTCATCGGGCACGACATGCCGGTAGAGGACAGGATGCACTGGCCGCACATGCGGCAGTCGAACATGAAGCCCTTGACGCGCCTTTCGACAAACTTGATCGGCGCCTCGACGCGCCCATAGCCGAGGCCTTTCCAAAGCGGATGAAGAAGCAGGAACATGTCGGCGAACCTGGAGTAGAACCATTCGAGCAATCGCGAGTGCCGAATGGACCACAGCCTGATGGCAAACGACCGCTGCACGCGCCGCTGCGGCGACACGTCGGCCGGCTTGTAGTCGGATTTCGGCGCTGCTTTCTTGACCTGAGTGGCCTGGGTAACCGGCTGGGTAACCCTTGGCCCCTCTTTGGCAGGAGTGGTTTCAGACATTTTCTTTCCCGCCCGCCTTGACCAGAGCGACCAGCCGCTCGCGGTCGTATTTCGCGTCGATGTCGCTGAATGCCTTCTCGACCTCGGCTTCGAGGTCGTCGCCGACCGGGATCGGATCGGCCTTGCGCCATTCGGCGAGGTAATCGTCGGTGCCGCCGGCGCCGGTGCGCATGGCGCACATATCGATCGCCTCGGTGAAGCGCAGCGGCAGTTCGCGCTTGGCGTTCTGCCGGCCCTTCTTGACGATGACCTGGGCGGGGATGTCGCGCCAATAGACGACGATCAGATCGGCCATGAATTCTCTCACTCCCTGTAGAGCGCCGTGCGTCCATGAGGGAAACGACGCTCCACCACTTTGTCCAGCAGGTGCGAGCATTGCCGGATGCGCAGTGGGGCTGCTTGTTATGGGACGACGCGCGCGCATTCAAAAGCGACGCTATTGAGAGTCGCAAAAAGAAAGGCGAGATTCCGAGGGAAGGCTGGCTACCAAACCCGCTTGGTCAGGCCGGTCCAGAGATAGAACCAGATCGTCGGGTGGTACCATTGTTTCGAGGGCAGGTCCGGCTTGATCGTGGCCAACTTTCCGTCCAAGGCGTCGCGGACCGCCTCGACGCAGATGTCGCGCGAGAACGCCGCCTGGCGCAACGCATAGCTCGAAATCGTGTCGCCGGGCTCCGGCTTGCCGCGCGCCTGTTTCAACACGCCGCCGGCGTCGCCGCCGGCGTCGACCAGATGCACGGTGGTGCCGAAATTCTGGAGATCGCCGGAGGCCAGCGCCCAGTAGCCGCCATTCATGCCGCGGTATTTGGGCGCGATGCCGGCGTGGTAGTTGAGCACCGGGCAGGGCATTTGCGCCAGCGTCTGCCGGGACAAAATCCGGCAGCCGGCGAGCAGCACCACGCCCGGGCGGATGTCGGCGACCGCCTGCAGGCAATCGGGCCCGTCGGCGGAGGAGACGTGGATGATCTTTTGTCCCGGCCTCGGCTCTGTCTGCAGTTTTTGCGCTGCGATCAGCCGCTCCGCGTGCCCGGCGAAGAAGCGTTTGCCGAGCCTGGTCAGCACCATCGTGCCAAGCTGGCCGATGGCCGAAAACAAGCCTTGGCGGCGCGCCCGGCCGAGCAGCAATTGTTTTTTGGATTCAGGGCTTTCGAGGATGACGCTGACAGGACCGAACTGGTCGGCGATGGCGTTGACGATGGCCCAGATGTGCGGCCCGCCTTCGGTGACGATGACGATCGCAGCACTTTTTTCAACCGCTGATGCCATGGCGCGCTTTCTTGCCGGCGCGCAACCATTTGCCGTGCGCTGCCCGGCTCAATTCTGTGCCGGGCGAGGTTAAATCTTGATGACCGCCCGGCCAGCGATAGACCAACGGATCAGCGCTTGAACTCGATGATGTCAAGTTTCGATTCGTAGTAGGGCGCCGGGAATTCGATGCGCCATTCATTGGCGCTGGTGCGGAAGGCATAGCCGACCTGGTCGCTTTCCGGGCCGCTGCCATAGGGTTTTGGCTTGTTGTCATTGACATAGCCGGAGCCGAGATAGATCGCGCGTTTTTCGCTATCGTCGAAGAAACGGCCCTTGGTGCGTTGCGAGCCGCTGACCTTTTCCAGCTGCCAGCCGGAGCCATCGTCCGTGACCTTGCACTTGAACCAGCCATAGATGACCAGCGGGCCGGTCAGGCCCACCTTGATGGTTCGGCATTGCCAGTTGCCGCTCAGGTCCTTGTCGGAAAAGGCCACTATCGGCTTTGCCAGCAGCGCGTCGAGTTGGCTGACCTCAGCCGGGTCTCCCGCTTTTGCCTCGGCCAGCGCCGCCTTGCGGGTCTCGCCATATTTGTCGAGGCGAACCTTGTCGGCAGGCGTGATGATCTTCTGCACCTCGCCGTCGGCGCGAGCGGGCAAGACGAGGCAGAGGAGGCCAAGGGCGGCGAGCAGGACGCGAGGGGTCATCGGTGGTATCCATGTTGGCGCGGCTGGAGCAGCCGATTCTATCTTCCAGTGCACACTTACCCATTCGCGGCGGCCTGTCATCCGTGCTTAAACAGCGGTATGTTCCGCGGGAGGTGCGCGTGGGGGTTACAATCCATTTTGAGGGACAACTGCGCGGAGAGGAACAATATCTTGCGCTGTTGCAGGAAGTTGAAGCGCTTGCCATCGCTCGAGACTGGCGATTTCGGCCGATAGACGAGGCCGAAATGGTTCTCAACCGGGTCATCGACGAACGCAGCGTTGACTATATCGGCCCGGTCATGGGGATAGAATGCCTGCTGCATCCCAAGTCGGATCGCCTAAGGTTCGAGTTCGACAGGGACCTCTTCATGCAGCAATATTGCAAGACCCAGTTTGCGGGGTCGGAGGCGCATATCGAGATCATCGAGTTGCTTCGCAAAGTTGCTCCTTTTTTCGACAAGTTCGACGTCTTCGATGAAGGCGAGTACTGGGAACTGGGCGACCGCACAATTCTGCAGGTCAATCTCGACACAGTCGACGCTCTGCTTGCAGAGGCTTTGCGCAAGGATCCAACTGCAAGAGGGCCGATCCGGTTAGACAACGGCCGCGTTGTCAATTTCGTGTCGGATCCGCAACCGGAGAGCAAATAATCCGAAGTCGGGCGCCTAACGCAATTCTTCTGGATGTGCCGCCACCCGCGCCAATTCAGCCGTCAGGTCGCCATAGCCGGTCGAGCGGCGCTCATAGGCGAGGCCAAGCATCTTCGCGGCCTTCTCGGCGACCTTGTCGAGTTCCGGATCGTCGGTCTGGGCGATGTAGATCAGCTTCTGGTAGTTGCCGAAATAGTCCTTGATCAGCTCCGGGTGCTTGTCGAGGCCGAGCGGCTTCATGAAGAAGGCGTCGAACTGGCGGCACAGGAAATCGGTCATGTAGAACGACATCATGTCGTCGTCGGCGACCTTCGCATAGGCGTCCATGCCCTGGTAGAAGGCAAAGCAGTGCGGCCCGGCCATGCGCTCGACGCCGTGCTTCTCCAGGACCCGGTCGAGCATGCCGCCGGTACCGCAATCGGCATAGCCGACGAAGATGTTGCTATAGCCTTCCGCCTTGGCCTTTTCGATCGCCTTGTCCATCGCCGGTGCGATGCGGTCGGGGTAGAAATGGAACTCCGCCGGCAGGCAGGTCAGGTCGAGATGGTCGAGCTTGAGCTGCTCCTTGACGGCCAAAACTTCGCGCGCAATCATTCCACAGGCGATGACCAGCAGCCTGTCGTCTTGATTCGGTTTCGTTTTTTGCATTCTGGCCATGGAACCCGGTCGAAGCGGCCTTCGTTGCTGTGGGGCGAATCTATCGAGAGAGGGATAAACCGTCCATGAAACTGTTACGCGTTGCGCCGATTGCAATCCTTGCCTGCATCCTGGCGCTTACGGCCTGTGCCAACACCGTCCGTGGCGTCGGCCGGGATATCAAATCGACTGCGAAAGCCGTCGACGACACCGTCACCAAACCCTGACGCAGCCATCCGTTCCAATAGCTGGAACAAAAAAGCCGCGCTGCAAGGCGCGGCTTTCTATTGTGGGCCAGACGCCTTGCGGAACAGATCAGGCTGAAGCGCGCACGTTATGCTTGCGCTTCATGAAGTCCTTGGCGGTCTCGACCGCCACAGCCGCGTCGCGGCAATAGGCATCGGCGCCGACGGCCTTGCCGAATTCCTCGTTGAGCGGCGCGCCGCCGACCAGGACGACATAGTCGTCGCGGATGCCCTTTTCCTTCATCGTGTCGATGACGACCTTCATGTAGGGCATGGTCGTGGTCAAAAGCGCCGACATGCCGATAATGTCGGGCTGGTGCTGCTCGATGGCGTCGAGGTATTTTTCCACCGCATTGTTGATGCCGAGATCGATGACGTCGAAGCCGGCACCTTCCATCATCATGCCGACGAGGTTCTTGCCGATGTCGTGGATGTCGCCCTTGACGGTGCCGATCACCATCTTGCCCTGCTTCGGCGCGCCGGTGGCGGCCAGCAGCGGGCGCAGGATGAACATGCCGGCCTTCATGGCGTTGGCCGACAGCAGCACCTCGGGAACGAACAGGATGCCGTCGCGAAAGTCCTCGCCGACGATGCGCATGCCTTCGACCAGAGCTTCGGTCAGCACCTTGTAGGGCACCCAGCCGCGCTCGAGCAGGATGTTGGTGCCTTCCTCGATCTCTTCCTTCAGCCCGTCATAGAGATCGTCGTGCATCTGCTGCACCAACTCGTCGTCGGAAAGCTCGGAGAGGATGATCTCGTCGTCGGCCATTTTTCTCGGGCTCCTTGCCGCGCGGATGCGATCACGGCGGCTTAAAATAATCGCGTCAATACCTAACCCGGCGGGGGCAGGTATCCATAGCTGATTTGCGACTTCCCGCAAAAGGAAAGCGACCGCAAATCTATTGGAATTCTTGTCGATTTTGCGACAGGCGTTGGCGCTGGCGGGCCGTTTCGAATAGGGTGCATGGCTACGATCCGGGCGAGAAGCCGCCATACGCGGCCGCAAACGGTTTTTAGGGAAAAACGATCATGAGTGAAAACGCGTCAGTCGACCAGGAAGCGTCCAATGCGCGACGTGGACGTGCTGCCAGCGGCGGCGCGGCTGCAAGGCGGGCGGCGCGCTCGGGCGGCGGACCGGGCACCCAGCTCACCTATATCAAGCGCAAGATCAACATCTATGAGGTCCTCAACGAGGAAGGCCTGGCGATTATCGAAAACAACACCGATACGGTGCTGGAAGAGATCGGCATCATCTTTCGCGACGACGCCGAGGCGCTGCAGCTTTGGAAAGAGGCGGGCGCCGACGTCAAGGGCGAGCGCGTGCATTTTCCCAAGGGCCTCTGCCGCTCGCTGCTGAAGACCGCGCCGCCCATCTACACCCAGCATGCGCGCAACACCGAGCGTTCGGTACAGATCGGCGGCAACGCCACGGTCTTCGCGCCGGTCTATGGTCCGCCCTTCGTGCGCGATCTCGACGGTGTCAGGCGCTACGCGACGATCGAGGATTTCCGGAATTTCGTGAAGCTCGCCTATATGGCGCCGTCGATCCACCATTCGGGCGGCACGGTGTGCGAGCCGGTCGATGTGCCGGTCAACAAACGCCACCTCGACATGATCTACAGCCACATCAAATATTCGGACAAACCGTTCATGGGTTCGGTGACGGCGCCAGAGCGGGCCGAAGACACCGTCGCCATGGCCAAGATCGTGTTCGGCGACGATTTCGTCGAAAACAACACCGTGCTGACCAGCCTGATCAACGCCAATTCCCCGATGGTGTTCGACGAAACCATGCTGGGCGCGCTGAAAGTCTATTCGCGCCACAACCAGGCTTGCATCGTCACGCCGTTCATCCTTGCCGGCGCGATGAGCCCGGTCACGGTGGCCGGCACGCTGACGCAGGTTCTGGCAGAGGTGCTGGCCGGCGCCTCTTTCACGCAGTTGATCCGTCCCGGCGCGCCGGTGCTGTTCGGCACCTTCGCCTCGTCGATCTCCATGCAGTCGGGTGCGCCGACCTTTGGCACGCCGGAGCCGTCGCTGGTTTCCTACGGCGCCGCACAGCTTGCCCGCCGGCTCGGTCTGCCGTTCCGCACCGGCGGCTCGCTCTGCGCCTCCAAGGTTCCGGACGCGCAGGCCGCCTATGAGAGCGCCAACACGCTCAACTCGACCATTCTTGCCGGCACCAATTTCGTCCTGCATTCGGCCGGCTGGCTCGAAGGCGGACTGGCGTCCTGCTACGAAAAATTCATGATGGACATCGATCAGCTCGGCATGACGCAAAAGTTTTCCGAAGGCGTCGACCTCTCGGAAAACGGCCAGGCGATGGACGCCATCCGCCAGGTCGGCCCGGGCAGCCACTATCTCGGCTGCGACCACACCCAGGCCAATTTCCAGACCGCCTTCTACCGCTCCAGCATCGCCGACAACAATTCCTACGAGCAGTGGCTGGCCGAGGGCGAGAAGACAGCGCCGCAGCGCGCCAACGAACTCGCCCGCCGCTGGCTGGAGACCTATGAGGCGCCGTATCTCGATCCGGGCATCGACGACGGGCTGAAGGACTACATCGCGACGAAGAAGGCGTCGATGGCTGACGCCTTCACCTGAAAGGAGCCCGAGTCAGGCGGGGCTAAAGTCGCCAACATCATCCACAAGGAAGTCTGGCGGAGCGCTTTCTCCGACCCGGACAAGAAGGGATGATTGCGCGGCGCCGGGCTGACGAGATAGCGGCCGCGCTTTCCGCCGACGGCCTCATCCTGCGCGGCGGCTTCAATTTCGCAACAAGCGAAACGCCGCCGCATGGCCCTTCAGTTGCCCCCGCCAAATCCGTGCTGTTGGTGGGGCAGGCGGGAGCGGCACCCTGGCCGCATTTCCTGCGCTGGCGCGACCGGCAACCGCAAACCATTGCTAATCCGCTCGACACATGGTCGCGCGCAGTGATCGGTGCGGTGGCGGAGAAATTCGGCGCGCGCGCCGTTTCGCCTTCGGACAGACCTTATCTGCCGTTCCAGCAATGGGCGATGCGAGCGGAGGGGCTGAGACCGTCGCCGCTGGGCATCCTGATGCATCCGCAGTACGGGCTCTGGCATGCCTATCGCGGCGCGTTGCTGTTCGAGGATGAGATCGCGCTTCCTGAACGTCGCGAAGCGATTCACCTTTGCGACGCCTGTGTTGCAAAACCTTGCCTGAAATCCTGTCCGGTTGACGCCTATTCCGCGGATGGTTTCGCTCATCAGGCTTGCCTGGCGCATGTGCGGGGATCGAAGGGCGAACCATGCCGCGGCGGCGGCTGCCTCGACCGCAACGCCTGTCCGTATGGCACGGCCCATCGCTATCCGCCTGAGGTTCAGGCCTTTCACATGACGGCGTTTGCCGGCCTGTAGCCGGGTCGAAAGCCCGCACAAAGTGTTGAACGGGATTGTCAGGGAACGGCTTGCCCTGACAATGCCTGCTTATATGTATCACACGACAATCAACGGGGCGCGCCATGGCGAAGCAGGACATTGAGATAAAAACCGAGGACGGCGTGGCGAAAGCCGGGCTGTTCCGCTCGGCGACCGCTTCCTCGTCCAGGGCCGGCATCATTCTCTATATGGACGCTTTCGGTCCGCGACCGGCGCTCGACGCAATGGCGGAACGGCTGGCAGGCGAGGGCTATGCCGTGCTGGTGCCGGATCTTTTCTATCGCAAAGCACCCTACGGGCCGTTCGAGCCCAAGACCGCTTTCGTCGTCGAGGAGACCAAGGTCGCGCTGACGGCGTTGGTCCACGGCACGACACAGGACATGACCATCCGCGACAGCAGGGCGTTCCTCGACACGCTTACCGCTGAAGGTGTCACCGGACCGGTCGGTGTCGTCGGTTACTGCATGGGCGGGGCGCGGGCTATGAATGCGGCTGCAACCTATCCCGATCGCATCGTGGCGGCGGCGAGCTTCCATGGCGGCAATCTGGCCAGCGATGCCGCCGACAGCCCGCACCGCAAGGCCGCAATGATCAAGGCGCGCGTCTATGTCGGGACATCGGGCGTCGACCGCAGCTTTCCGCCGGAGCAGTCGGCGCGGCTGGTCGAGGCGCTGCGCGTGGCGGAGGTCGACCACGCCATCGAAAACTATGCCGGCATGGCGCATGGCTGGTGCGTGTCGGACCACAGCGTCTTCAACGCGGCCGGCGCCGAACGTCATTGGAAGCGACTGACGACGCTGTTCGCCGAGACGCTGATCTAACGAGGCGTTGCCTGAAGTCGCAACGAACGGGTAGAGACTGCACGATTGGCGCGGCCTGTTAAAACAGCGCCAGTCGAGCGGGAACGAACAGCCTGATGCAATCCTATGATGTCGTGGTGATCGGCGCCGGTGCGGCCGGAATGATGTGCGCCATCGAGGCGGGCAAGCGCGGCCGCTCGGTCCTGGTGCTCGATCACGCGGCAAAGCCCGGCGAGAAGATCCGCATCTCCGGCGGTGGCCGCTGCAATTTCACCAACATCCACACCAGCCCGAAGAATTTCATCTCCGGCAATCCGCATTTCTGCATTTCGGCGCTCAGCCGCTACACGCAAGGCGACTTCATCGCGCTCGTCGAACGCCATGGCATTGCCTATCACGAGAAGACGCTGGGACAGCTGTTTTGCGACGGCTCGGCGCGCCAGGTCATCGACATGCTGGTTTCCGACATGCAGGATTGGGGTGTGGAACTGGCGTTGTCGACCGAGGTGAGGAACGTCAGCAAGACCGCGGACGGGTTTGTGCTGACGCTCTCCGCTGGCAGCGTCGCTTGCAGCTCGTTAGTCGTGGCTTGCGGGGGCAAGTCGATCCCCAAAATGGGCGCGTCCGGTTTCGGCTACGAGCTTGCGGCGCAATTCGGCCTTGCGGTGGTGGAAACACGGCCGGCGCTGGTGCCGCTTACCTTCGACGCAAGAACGCTGGAGCGGCTGGCGCCTTTGGCCGGCAATGCCGTCGATGCCGAAGTCGCCTGCGGCAAGACGCGGTTTTCAGAAGCGATGCTGTTTACGCATCGCGGCTTGAGCGGGCCTTCCATCCTGCAAATATCGTCCTATTGGCGCGAGGGCGACGAGATCCGCATCGCCATGCTGCCGGGGAGGGATGTGGCGGAACTGCTTCGCGCCGCCCGGCGCGTCAACGGCAGGCAAGCGGTGCAGACGGTGCTTGCAAACCATTTGCCGAAGCGCCTTGCGCAAGCAGTCGCCGAGCGCAGTGGGATCGATGGCAATCTCGCTGATTTGACAGACCTGCAAATGAAAACCGTCGAAGCCGCCGTCAACGACTGGCGCATCAAGCCGGCCGGCTCCGAGGGTTACCGCACGGCGGAAGTGACGCTTGGCGGTGTCGATACCAACGGGCTCGATCAGAAGACGATGCAGGCGAAATCCGTGCCGGGGCTGTTTTTCATCGGCGAAGTCGTCGATGTCACGGGCTGGCTGGGCGGCTATAATTTTCAGTGGGCTTGGTCGTCCGGCTGGGCCTCGGGCCAGGTGTGCTGATATTCAGGTGAGGCCGGCCTGCAAACGACGGCTTTCAGTGCTTCCGGTGCTCGCGTACCAAAAGTACGCTCCACTCCGGTTCTCGAAATCCATCGTTTTCGGCTCGGCCTCACCTGAATCTCAGCGCACCTGTTGCGCGTGCATCCGTCGCCTCGGAAAAAAATCTTTCCATAACCCCAAGGATTGGCCATTAGCCTTCGTCCAACAGGCAAATGATGGCGATGATGCTGGATGAAAGCGAAGCCTCCGACGCCGAATTGATCGGGCGGGCGAAGGGCGGAGACAGGGGTGCCTTCGGCAAATTGCTGGAGCGGCACTACGACTTCGTCTATCGCGCCGCCTATCGCTGGTGCGGAAAGAAGGCCGATGCCGAAGACATCGCCCAGGAGGTCTGTGTCCGTCTCGGCAAGGCGATCCGCGACTACCGCGGCGGCGGCGCGTTTACGACATGGCTCTATTCCGTGACGCTGAACGCGGCGCGCGACATGATGCGCAAGACGACGCGCGAAAACGTCAAGACCGAGGCTTTCGGCGCCTACAGCATGATATCGGGAGAGGCATCCGCCGAGCCCGAAGATCCGACTGAGGCGCTCTGGGCAGCGGTGCGGCAATTGCCGGACAAGCAGCGCGATGCAGTACTTCTGGTCTATGGCGAAGGTTTGAGCCATGCGGCCGCCGCCGAGGCGATGGCAATCTCGGAGACGACGGTTTCCTGGCACATCCATGAAGCGAAGAAACGGCTGAAGACGTTGATGCGTTCAGCCGGGGAAGTGTGACCATGGTCGACGACAACGAACTCAACAGGCTGCGCGACGCAGCAGTACCGGCGCCGGGCGAGAGCGCGAAGACACGCGCCTTCGAAGCCGCCATGCGCGCCTATGATCAGGAAAATATTTCTGCCGTCACCCAAGGATCGGTCGGCGGGCTTCGTCTCACAGAGCGAGCACAAAAGCTCTGGAGCGAGATCATGCAAAAGAAACTCATCGCCACGCCAGCCATTGCCGGGCTCGTCGCCCTGCCGATCGCCGGATACGCCACCTTCCACATCCTGAGGGAACAGCCGTTGCCGTTCGGTAGCGACGAGAAGATCACTGAGACGCTGGCCGACAAGCCGGCAACCAATGGGCCGGCGATCAACGCGCCGGTAAAAGAAAAGCAGGCGCCTGAAGGCGACAAGAAGGCCGACGCCGATGTGCGAAGCCGCGACACCACTACGACGCTTACGCCGCCCGCGCCGCCGAAGCCCGAATCGACCGTTGCTGTCGCCCCTGCGCAGCAGGATGCGCTGGGGCGCGGCGTGTTGGCCGAGCCTGCGCCAGTTGAGAGCCGCGAGTTTTCGCTTGACGGCACCGCTGCTCCGGCCGGCGGCGCGCGGGTCGACCGCATGGCCGGCGCGACCGAGTCCAAGTACCTGGCGCAGCCTTCGACGATGCCGGCCGACCAGATAGCGCCGCAGGAGCCAAACCGCGACCGCGTCGAGGATTTCAAGACCAATCCGGTGCATGCAGCCCTTCAGGATCCGGTCTCGACCTTCTCGATCGACGTCGACACCGCTTCCTATTCCTTCGTCCGCGGCTCGCTGAAGCAGGGCTACCTGCCGCAGGCCGACACGGTGCGCGTCGAGGAGATGGTCAATTACTTCCCCTATGACTGGAAGGGTCCGGACTCGGCTTCGACGCCGTTCAACTCGACCGTAAGCGTCATGCCGACGCCGTGGAACGGGCACACCAAGCTGATGCACGTCGCCATCAAGGGCTTCGACATCAAGCCGGTCGAGCAGCCGAAGGCCAATCTGGTGTTCCTGATCGACGTCTCGGGTTCGATGGATGAGCCGGACAAGCTGCCGCTGCTCAAGTCGGCTTTCCGGCTGCTGGTCAGCAAGCTCAAGGCGGACGACACCATCTCGATCGTCACCTATGCCGGTGATGCCGGCACCGTGCTGATGCCGACCAAGGTCACCGAGAAGGACAAGATCCTCAACGCTATCGACAATCTGCAGCCGGGCGGCTCGACGGCCGGCGAGGCGGGTATCAAGGAAGCCTACAAGCTTGCCCAGCAGTCCTTCGTCAAGGACGGCATCAACCGTGTGATGCTGGCCACGGACGGCGACTTCAATGTCGGCCAGACCGATGACGACGATCTGAAGCGACTGATCGAGCAGGAGCGCAAGACCGGCGTCTTCCTGTCGGTGTTCGGCTTTGGACGCGGCAATCTGAACGACCAGATGATGCAGACCATCGCCCAGAACGGCAACGGCACCGCCGCCTATATCGACACGCTGGCCGAGGCCGAGAAGGTTCTGGTCGAGGATGCTTCCTCGACGCTGTTCACCATCGCCAAGGACGTCAAGGTCCAGGTCGAGTTCAATCCGGACAAGGTCTCGGAGTACCGGCTGATCGGCTATGAAACCCGCGCCTTGAACCGCGAGGACTTCAACAATGATCGCGTCGATGCCGGCGATATCGGCTCCGGTCATTCGGTGACCGCCATCTACGAGATCACGCCGAAGGGCAGTGGCGGCGAGCAGATGGATCCGCTGCGCTACGGCCAGGCGACGGTCAACAATGGCGGTGTCGCCAATGCCGACGAATATGCCTTCGTGAAAATCCGCTACAAGCTGCCGAACGAAGACGTCTCGAAGCTGATCACCACGCCGGTGACGTCGGCCAACGAGGTCGCGTCCTTCGACCAGGCCAGCACCGACCAGCGTTTCTCCATCGCTGTCGCCGCCTTCGGCCAGAAGCTGCGCGACGAGGATGCGACCGCGAAGTTCGGCTACGACAAGATCATGGAGATTGCCACCGCCGCCCGAGGAGCCGACCCGTTTGGGTACAGGTCCGAGTTCCTTTCGCTTGTGCGCCTTGCCTCGGCGCTCGGCGGTAACCGGTAGTGGCAATACAGCCGGTTCCTTTCAGACGGGGGTCGTTCTGATACGGGGAACCGGCTACGGGCGGGTGAGGCAGGCCGGCGGGGGAAACCCTGCCGGCCTTTTTTCGGATCGATTGATCCGAAGCGCACAGATGATCCGCCTGATCGTTAAATTGCGCGGCTTTTCCGGAACGTCATCGCAATGCCCTGCTATTATTGCATGGGGTCGGGACTGGGCTTGGGGAGCCGGGAATTGCAGATCATGAACATTGGAAACACGACGCCGGCGGTGAGACACACGCAGGCGTCGGGAACGCTGTCGCCAGAATCCAGGCGCATCATGGATGACGTCGACGCAGCCCGGAATACCGCAAAGTCGGCGCTGACCAATGACCGCTTTCGCGTCATGCTGGAGCAGATCGGCAATCCGCAGTCGTCGGGTGACCTGGTGACGATGAATGAAAGCGCCGACAGCACCGCCCTGGATTTCACGACGGCGCTATCGCGTTACGCTGAAAACAGCGAATAAGTTCGATATCAGGCCCGGCTGCGGCGGCGTTCGCGGCGGGCTTCGCTGGTCTCGGCGGTGTTTTCCGTCGCCACCTTGTTGCGCATCGGACCGATGCGCTCGATGATCCCCGCGACGGTCGGGCGTTCGGATTTGGTGTGCGCGTCGAGCGCCTTGCGCATGGCGGCAAGGTGCTGGAACGAGGTGCCGCAGCAGCCGCCGATGATCTTCGCGCCGCCATCCACCGCCAGCCGGACATAGTCGGCCATCAGCTCCGGCGTGCCGGAATAATGGATCTCGGTGCCACGAAATTCGGGAATGCCGCAATTGCCCTTGACGATCACCGTCGCTTCCGGCTTCGCCTCGGTCATGTCGAGCAGCGAGGCCAGGATGTCGGAGGCGCCGACACCGCAATTGGCGCCGACACCGAGCGGCGTCTCTGAAAGTCCGTCGGCGACGCCGTGGATATCCCTGGGCAGCAGGCCCATCATGGTGCGGCCGGCAGTGTCGAAGGAGCCGGTATAGGTGTAGGGCAGGCCGACGCGGATAGCGGCTTGCGCCGCGGCGCGGATCTCGTCCGGCGCCGACATGGTCTCGATCCAGGCGACTTCGGCGCCGCCTTCCTTCAAGCCTTCGATCTGTTCGGCGAAGGCCTCGACCGCCTCGTCATAGGTCATGGCGCCGAGCGGCACCAGCAACTCGCCGGTCGGCCCGACCGAGCCGGCGACGATGACTTTCCTGCCGGCCTTGTCGGCGACCGCCCGGGCAATCTCTGCGGCGCGCTTGTTCAGCGCATGCACGCGGTCCTGCGCATGGTGCAGCTTCAGCCGGTGGCGCGTGCCGCCGAACGAGTTGGTGAGAATGATATCGGCGCCAGCGTCGACGAAATTCTGGTGCAGGCTGGTGATGGTATCGGGCGCTGTCTCGTTCAGCAACTCCGGCGCTTCGCCGGCCTCCAGACCCATGGCGAACAAATTGGTGCCGGTGGCGCCATCGGCGAGCAGCACGCCCTTTTCGGCCAGCAGAGCATCGATGGGATTGTTCGCGGTCATCGGATCGACTTTCAGATATTTGAATGGAATAAGGATATAAAGAAGTCTTTATGTCCAGTCAATGTGTTTGCAACCTGCAATGCCGCGCGGCGCACCTTTCCGGGGCGTTGGCGATCAGGCAGAACCCGATGGAAATGACGCGCCGGCCAGATTGCGCGCGTAGGCGGCGGCCTCATGCGGGTTGATGTCGGCGGCCCGGATCAGATTGTCGAAATGCTGGGTCAGCGCTTGGACCGGCTGGGTGGCGTTCAGCACGACATACATGTCGCCGACATAGATGGCGGCGCGATAAGGGCCGAAGATGGTCAGCGGGATGGAATAGCGCATGCGGCCGTCATAGAGGAACAGGCGGAAGGTGGGGTAGAGATCGTCAAGCAGCGTCGCCATATGGGCAAGCTGCTGCCGGCGGTCAGCCTCGGGAAAGCGGTCCCAGACGCCCAGGCCGCGGGCAAAGATCTCAAGCGTATGGCGCGGCATGCAGACCTCCATGTCGGTCTCAGGGCGCCGGTTGTACTCGATGCGGTACTGCGTCTCGCTGGCCTGCGCCAGACGGCTGCGGTTGGTGATGTTGGCTTCGTAGTCGACCAGCTGGCGTGTGCGCAGGAGATCGGGAATGCCGGCCGGCACATAGCGGATCTTGGTGCCTGCGGCCTCGGCGAACCATTTGGCGAGCAGCGTGCGGTCGAAGCCGTCGGGCGCCTCTTCGATCTCCAGGCTTTCGCGGATTTCGCCGGTGACGCCTTCATCCTGGGAGAGGCCGAGCAGCCAGTCCAGCGAGATCTTGAATTCGGCGGCGATGTTGAGCAGCGTTTCGGCACGTGGCAGGCGCGTCGAGGCGCCGGACATCAGTTGCGACAGCGCCGACCGGTCGATGCCGACTGCTGACGCGAAAGCCGACTGGTTGAGATCGGACCGTGTCAGGAGCAGCTTCAGGCGCTCCCGGAAGATTGCCGAAAGGTCCCGTTTGTCCACTGTTCGTTCTCCGCACTCTCTTAGGAAAAATTTGCGCCCGAGCCGTCGAATCAGCACTTCCAGCGTAAATGAATCCGTAGGGTTGTTTACAATGCATAACATCTGCGGTCAAAAATGCGCAATCGCAACATTTTGTACACTTTGTCTCGTTGAGCGGAATCGCTTCTCCTGACACTATGCTGTCAGGAA
The DNA here is from genome assembly GCF_040321695.1 of Mesorhizobium sp. M0292. NCBI lineage: Bacteria > Pseudomonadati > Pseudomonadota > Alphaproteobacteria > Hyphomicrobiales > Phyllobacteriaceae > Mesorhizobium > Mesorhizobium sp. M0292. The sequence goes on along the minus strand of NZ_JAMYSB010000029.1, from coordinate 8,153 downwards.
CAATTCCGGCGACTGAGGGACAGTGGTCGATAGCATGACAGGCAAGCGCATCAAGCGACGCGACGCAGCGGCCATCGAGTGGCCGACCGTGGTCCTCGCTTTCTTCTGTTACGGAATGTGGCTCGCTGCCGGGCTCCTGCTCTGGCCCTCTTATCCGACCCCGGCACTTCTTCTCCTCGGCTTCATCCTGGCCTTGCAGTCGTCGATCATGCACGAAGTGCTGCATGGCCATCCGACGCGCAGCGCGCTCATCAACGAAGCCTTCGTCTTCCTGCCGATCGGCCTGGTCTGGCCGTTCCGTCGCTTCAAGACGCTCCATTTGCGCCACCACGCCGACGAGCGCCTGACCGATCCGCTCGACGATCCCGAGAGCTATTACCAGGCGTTGTGGATGCATGACGATCTGCCGCCGACGATGAAATTCCTGCTCAAGATCAACAACACCATGGCCGGCCGTTTCTTTCTCGGCCCCTGGCTGTCCTGCATCGGTTTCTTCGTCGACGACGCCAGGCATGTGATTGCCGGCGACAAGGTGATCGGCAAGGCATGGCTGCTGCATGCGATCGGCCTCGCCATCGTGGTGCCGATCGTGCAGTTCGGCTTCGGCATTCCGGTATGGCTCTACATTCTGGTGCCGGTCTGGCTCGGCCAGTCGCTGATCGCGGTCCGGACTTTCGCCGAACATCAGTGGTCCGAGCACCCTGAAGGACGCACGGTGATCATCGAGCGCTCGCCGCTGTCGTTCCTGTTCCTCAACAACAATCTGCACTTCGTTCACCACAAGACCCCGACCGTTGCCTGGTACAGGCTGCCAAAACTGTTTGCCGACCGCCGCGACGAGTGGCTGCGGATGAACAATGGCTACGCCTATCCGAACTATTTCGCACTGATCAAAGCCTACGCCTTCAAGGCCAAGGAGCCGATCGTGCACCCGGTGCTGCGCCGCCAGCCCGAGCCGGGCAGGGCGTTCAAGCCGCGCATCAGGGCGCGCAGCATCAGCGGGCTTGGCAGCGCGCCGGTTCCGGCCGAGCCGCCGAAGGAATAATCCCCGGACTTCCCGAACCCGTGTCGGCCAATTCTGATTGGACGCCGCGTTTTTGCGATCCTTCCCCGAGCCATGATGATTGAGTGTCGGCATGAGTGATTTGGTTGCGGCATTGCCGATGTACGACTGGCCCGAAGTGCGCGGCGAGGTCGACGCGCAATGGGCAGCGTTGCGCGATGCTTTTCGGCACAAGGGCGTCGATGGGCCGCAGACAATCGTGCGCCGCAATGGCGACCTGCCGCCGGTGCCGGGCGGTATCCACGACGCCGAGGGCAGACTGATCGCGCCCGATCCGGCGACACTGCCGCCGGACGAACTCGACCATCACCAGCTTTGGCTGCATCCGGCGCTGCTGTTCGCGCAGACCTGCTGGGGGCCGATGGAACTCGGCCTGAGCAAGCATGTGCAGGTGGTCGGCCAGCCGAGCTACGACGCTTACGAGGGCGGCGAAGGCGAACTCTATTCGAGCGCGCTGGTGATGCGGACGGGCGAGGGACCGGAGGTTCGCTCGCCCGCGGATGGCAAAGCCTTGCTGCCGCTCGATCTGATGCGTGGCAAGTGTTTTACCTACAACAGCCTCGATTCGATGTCGGGCATCATCGCGCTGACGCGCGATCTGCAGGCCGCCGGCGAAAGCCTGGATATCTTTTCCTCGCGCAGCGAAAGCGGTGGCCATCGCGGCTCGATCGTCGCGGTCGCCGAGGGCAAGGCGGATATAGCTGCCATCGACTGTGAGAGCTGGGCGCTGGCGCAGCGTTTCGAACCTGCGGCAAACGCCGTGAAGGTCGTCGGCTGGACGGCAAGGCGCAAAGGCCTGCCCTACATCACCGCCAGGACGACGCCGGAAAAGACGCTCAAGGCTCTGCGCGAGGCGCTTGCCGGATCAGCCGAGCAGCCTCGCATCCAACGGGTAGGTTGAAAGCTGCTCGTTACCGGTCTCGGTGATCAGGATCTGTTCCTCGATCTTGACGCCCTCATGGCCGCCGAGACGGCCGATATAGCTTTCCACGCACAGCACCATTCCCGGCTCCAGCACGCCATCGGGCGTGTCCGGCGTCCAGTCGCTGGCATGTGGCAGGGTTGGATACTCGTCGGCGAGGCCGACGCCGTGATAGAGCACGCCGTAGCGCGCCGGGAAGCAATCTCCCGGCGGCACCACGGAGCGTTCGACCAGGTCGCGAAAGGACATGCCGGGCTGCATCAATTGCGTGTTGTGGGCGATCTGGTCGGCGGCGATGCGGAACAGGTCGCGCTGCTCGTTCGATGGCCTCGCATCGCCGCAAAGCCAGGTGCGCGAGAGATCGGCGCAGAAGCCGTAGGGACCGATCAGGTCGGTGTCGAAGGCGACGAGGTCGCCTTCCTCGATCACCCGCGACGAGCATTCCTGGAACCACGGATTGGTGCGCGGCCCCGAGGCAAGCAGCCGGGTTTCGATCCATTCGCCGCCGCGCGCAATGTTGCCGCGGTGGAGTTCGGCCCACAATTCGTTTTCGGAAATGCCCGGCGTCAGCGCCTTCTCCATTTCACCCATCGCCGCTTCGCAAGCGACGATTGCGCGGCGGATGGCGAGGATCTCGTCCGGCGATTTGATCAGCCGCGCATTTTCCATCACCGCTTCGCCATTGCCAATCGAGATGCCGAGCCGGGCGAGTTCCTCGACGCCTTCCGGGTTGATGTGGTCGACCGCAATGCGGCTGTTGCCGCCGCCATGCTCCTTGACCAGATCGGCGATGCCGGCCGCCCAGCGGCGGACTTTGTGCTCGGTCAGCTCACCGCCATAGAGGTACATCCACGACACTGCCGGCCGCACCTCGTCAACGACGCCGGAATGGTCGGACAGATGCTCGCAGGAGAAATAGTCGAACAGCACCACGGGTCCCTCAGTGGCGATGAAGCAGTGGCGGGTCGGATTGTGCGCGACCCACAGCTGCATGTTGGTCGAATCGGTGGCGTAGCGGATGTTGACGGGGTCGTAGAGCAGCGCGCCGGCGTAGTTTCGGCGCCTCAGTTCGGCTCGGATGCGCTCGAGCCGGTATTGGCGCATAGCGGCAAGATCGGGCGCGGCGATGCCTGCCGCTTGCCATTCGGTTTCAGCCAGCGCGCCATAGCCCAGCACATGCTGGTTCAGCGACGCCGCTTTCTGGCGCGAGGCGTCGCGCAAGGCTTCGACGGAGCCCGGCTCGAACGGCATGATCTTGCGGTGACGGCCGAACCCTTGTTTCTCCACCCGACGCCTCCCTGCCGACTTACTGTGGCGCTGCGCCCGCGGCCGCTTTCTTCAGCCGCGTGACCGTCAGCGTGCGGGTGGGCGGCTCGCTGTCGAACAGCATCGGGACGACCAACTGCTGCGGCGAGCCGTCAGCGACATAGCCGGCCTCGCTCAAGGCCCGCAGGATGCCCTCAGGAGGTTCCTTGTCATTGGCCATCACGAGCACCGCCGGCTCGATCAGCAAATGGCCGAAGTCCGGCATCTCGTCGTCGAGCACGACCAGATCGGGATCGACAAGACGCAGATTTCCCACCCAGTGCCAGCTCGATATCGCCGTGCGAACCGGACCGTTTGCCGTCAGCTGGCCATAGAGCGACTGGTAGTCGACACGCACGATGCTGCCGCGGCTGTCGCCGCCATTGAGGTGCGTGTACCAGGTCACCGGCAGCACGAGGATGGCAAGCGTTGCGCCGACAAAGACGACGACGTCCTGCACCTTCCTTCCCTTGTCGCCTCTGGCATCCATCCGCAAGGCCAGCGCGACCGGCAGCAACACAAGGATGGGAAGCATCCAGCGATCGCGAAATTGCGTCGTCCCGCTCGCCAGGACGAGCACGATGGTCATCGCCAGGGCAAAAGCGATGGTGCGCCACACCAGTTTCTCGGTCCATGGCGCCGGTTGCAGAGCCGGCGCCGGCTTTTTCCATGCGATGAGCAAAGCCGCGACGAATATGCCGGCCGGCAACACGGCGAAATACAGGATAGCCTTGCCCAGTCCGCGCATTCCGTAGAATGCGGTTTGTATGGCGCTTTCTCCTCTGCCCATGCCGAAGCCGCCGCTGTGCGACAGCAACTGGTCGGTGTAGGTCAGGTTCCAGTAGAGCGTCGGCAGGCAAAGCAGCACCGCCACGACAAGGCTGATCGAAAACCGGCGGTTGAGGATGACGCCGCGCGTTTCGCGCAGCGACAGGGTGGACAGCATCAGCGCGCCGAGAAAGATCGCGTTGTTGTATTTCGACAGGATGGCGGCGGCCATCGCCACGCCAAACAGCACATAGGTGGCCAGCGAACGCCGCTGCACCAGTTCAACGAGCGCAAGAAACAGCACCACTGAAAAACAGAAAGCGGCGATCGAGTGGGTGAGGGCGTGCTGCATCTCCCACACCATCTGCGGAAACAACAGCAGGCCGAACAATGCGGCGGCGCCAGCGCGGCTGGAATAGCCCAGGCGGCGGACAGCGATGAAAACCGACGCCAGCGCCGCTCCGATCAGCAGGTACTTCACGATCTTGAGCGCCAGGATGTTCGTTCCGACCACGGCGGCGACGAGGCGGGCAAGCCAGGTGTAGAGCGGCGGCTGCGAGCCGCCATAGCCAGCCCAGAGGTAGTGCATGTACATCAGCTGTTCGGAATCGTCGACGCCGACACCGGTTCCTACGACATGGGACAGCAGCGCCATCACCACGATCTGGACGACGCAATAGACCGCGACGCAGACCAGTGCGGCGTTGAAGGGACCGACCTTGCCTTCGCCGAGCCAGTCCGTCCATTTCTCTAGATACTGCAAGGGGATCGTCTTCTCATCGAGGGAAAATGCCTGCGGCCAACTGCCGAAGGCCCCTTACACGATCTCACGCTCCCTGTCGCCTTTTCAGGTCCGCATCTTCTCGCCGCTGGGGTCGAAGGGCGCCTCGACATTGATGCGCGCCGGACGCCGGTGGCCGAGGATCTCGATCTCGAACAGTCCGGCACTTTCGTCCTCGGCGAGTGCCGCCGGCACATAGCCCTGCGCCATCGACTTCTGTACAAAGTGCGCATAACCGCCCGAGGTGACCCAGCCGACCACGCGCCAGTCGCCGTCGACGATGCCGCGCACGGCGGAAGCGCCTTTGGCAGCCTTCGAGCCACGCACTTCCTTGCCCGCCATGTCGAAGCGCGGCGCGCCATAACCATGCGGCTTTTCCACCGTGCCATAGTCCTTGCCGACCTTGGCCCAGATCGGCTCGTCGCCCATGACATCGGCGTCGGCCGCATCGACGATGAAGGAGACACGGCGCAGTTTCGGCCCTTCCGCCTGTTCCTTGGCGGCGGCCTCGCGGCCGATGAAGTCGTTCTTCTCCAGCTTGATGAAGCGGTCCATCCCGCCTTCGAACGGGCCGTAGATCGGCCGCAGTTCGCGGTACCAGGTCGGGAAGTTCTTCTCCAGGCGCATGGAGAGCAAAGCGCGCATGCCGAAATCGACGAGGCCGAACTCCTCGCCGGCGTCCTTGATCGCCTTGTAGACCAGGCGCTCATAGGCCGGCGCCATCCAGATTTCATAGCCGAGATCGCCGGTATAGGTGATGCGGTTGACCATGCAGGGCGCGCCGCCGACCGCCATTTCGCGGAAATCCATGAAGCGGAAAGCTTTCGTCGAGATGTCGACATCGACCAGCTTCTGCAAGAGGTCGCGCGATTTCGGCCCGGCGATCGACAGGCCGACGAGCGTCTGATCGAAGCGGTGGATGCGCACCGAACCATCCTTCGGCAGGTGCTTTTCGAACCAGCGCATGTGGTATTTCTGCGCGGCGGAAGAGCCCCAGATCATAAATCTGTCTTCGCCTGCCTTGGCGATGGTGAAGTCGCCGATCAGCTTGCCGAATTCGTTGATCATTGGCGTCAGCACGATGCGGCCGATCGTCGGCATGCGGTTGGTCATCAGCCGGTTGAGGAAATCCTCAGCCGCAGGTCCCGACACTTCGTATTTGGCGAAGTTGGCGATTTCGGTGACGCCGACGCGTTCGCGCGTGGCGCGCACTTCCTCGCCGATAGGACCGAAATCGTTTGAGCGGTGGAAGGAGACGACGTCCTTCGGCTCCTTGCCCCTCGGCGCGAACCACAGCGGGGTCTCCAGGCCCCAGCTATCGCCCATGACGGCGTTGTTGGCGAGCATGGTATCGTAGAGCGGCGTCGTCTGCGCCGGACGCGCAGCCGGCAGCTCTTCATTGGGGAAGCGGATGGAGAAGCGGCGCGAATAGTTTTCGCGCACCTTTGCGTTGGTGTAGCGCAGGCCGGCCCACTCGCCGAAGCGGGCGACATCCATGCCCCAGACGTCGAAGCCGGGATCGCCATGCACCATCCAGTTGGACAGCGCGAGGCCGACGCCGCCGCCCTGGCTGAAGCCGGCCATGACGGCGCAGGCGCACCAGAAATTGGTCAGACCCTGCACCGGCCCGACCAGCGGATTTCCGTCGAGCGCGAAGGTGAAGGGGCCGTTGATGATCTGCTTGATGCCGGCTTTCTCGATGCCGGGGAAATGCTTGAAGCCGATCTCCAGCGACGGCGCGATGCGGTCGAGGTCGGGCGGCAGCAGTTCATGGCCGAAATCCCACGGCGTGTTGACCGGCGACCATGGCTTGCAGGCCTTTTCATAGGTGCCGAGCAGGATGCCGTTGCGCTCTTGTCGGGTGTAGATCTCGCCCTTGAAGTCGAGCACGCCGATCATCTCGCGGCCGGTCGATTTGTTGAACTCTTCGACCTCGGGCATCGGCTCGGTGAGCAGGTACATGTGCTCCATGGCCAGCACCGGCAGTTCGACGCCGACCATGCGGCCGATCTCGCGCGCCCACAGGCCGCCGCAGTTGACGACATGCTCGGCGTGGACGGTGCCCTGTTCGGTGACGACGTTCCAGGTGCCGTCAACTTCCTGCGTCAGTTCGACGACGCGGTTGCGCAGCACGATCTCGGCGCCCAGCTTCTTGGCCGCTTTGGAGTAGGCGATCGTCGTGCCGGAGGGATCGAGATGGCCTTCGACCGGATCCCACATGGCGCCGACGAAATTGGTCTCGTCCATCAGCGGGAACATCGCCTTGGCTTCGGAGGGCGTGATCAGCTCGGTGTCCATGCCGAGATAGCGGCCCTTGGCGTGGGCCAGGCGCAGAAAATCCATGCGCTCGGGCGTATCGGCCATCATCACGCCGCCGGTCAGATGCAGCGAGCAGGACTGGCCGGAGATTTCCTCGATCTCCTTGTAGAGCTGCACCGTATAGGCCTGCAGCTTGGCGACGTTGGGATCGCCGTTCAGCGTGTGGAAGCCGCCGGCTGCGTGCCAGGACGAGCCGGAGGTGAGCTCGGAACGCTCGATCAGCATGATGTCGGTCCAGCCGGCCTTGGCCAGATGGTAGAGCACCGAGCAGCCAACGACGCCGCCGCCAATGACAACCGCTTTAACGTGAGATTTCATGAGAGATAGGTCCGTTTTTTAAGAGATTGAATCGAATGGGCGTGGCGTGAAAACAAAGCGGAGATCGGCCGCAGCGACGTTCTCGGCCAACCTGCCATCAAGCGCGGCAAGGATGGTTTCGCAGACGGAAGTGCGATGGTTCAGGACGTCATGGTTCCAGAGACGCAGGATCGAATGGCCTTGCGCTCGCATGAAATCGTCACGGCGACGGTCATAGGAGCTGCCGGCGTGTTGATGGCCGTCGATTTCCACGACAAGCCATTTTTCGCGGCAGGCGAAGTCTGTAAAAAAGGGTCCGATGGAAAACTGGCGGGTGAAGCGATAGCCGCCAAGCTTGCGCGCCTTCAATTCAAGCCATAGCAATGCTTCCGCCTGATTGCCGCCTTGCCTCAGCGTTCGCGCGCGTTGGGTGGTGCCCATCTTGCGGCGACTGCGGGTTTCATGAGCGCCGTCCCCCACTCCGTCGCCGCTTCGCGGCGCCACCTCTCCCCCCTCCGGAGGGAGAGGAAGGGAGCCAGCCCGCATAAATTCGCGCCCTTGCATAGGCTCGCGCCTTTCCTCTCCCCCGTCGATCGGGGGAGAGGTGTCGAGGGCGGGGGGCCGGCGGGGGGGGGGGGGGGGGTTGGACAAAAATTTTAATAAAAAGGTGGGCGCGCGCCCGGGGGGGGGGGGGGGTT
>NZ_JAMYSB010000028.1:0-77048 GCF_040321695.1 Mesorhizobium sp. M0292 | reverse complement strand
TTCCATGCCCACCCGCTCGGCATCATCGACACACGGCACATGAAGCTTGTCCGCCGCAGCGCCGCGCCAACCAATCCGCTTGGCGCTGCGGCGGACGCATAGGGGGAGAGAAGTGTCACCTACGTATCCGGTTCAAAGTGTTACCCATCTATCGGCTGGACAGACGCTCTGGCAACACTCCCTCTCTTCGGTTAGCTTCGCCAAAATTCCTTGGCGGAAGGATGAACCTTTTTGAACCTATCGGCGACAGAGCAGACAGGAGCCAGGCGGCTCGACCGGCCATGACGGCAGCGACCGAGACTGATCGCGCGCTTGTCGACCGGGTCGCGAAGGGCGACCGTGCCGCTGTTCGGCTGCTGTTCATGCGTCACCACGCGCGGGTCTACCGCTTCGTGGTGCGCCAGACGGGATCGGAAATGATGGCCGACGACATCGCAAACGAGGTCTTTCTCGAGCTGTGGCGCCAGGCGCCCGGTTTCGAAGGGCGCTCGGAAGTCTCGACATGGCTGCTCGGCATCGCCCGGTTCAAGGCGCTGTCGATGCTTCGCAAGAAAAAAGAAGACTGGATCGATGACGACGATGCGGCGCAGGTTCCCGACGGCGCCGACACGCCGGAAGTCGCCACCATGAAGGAAGACAAGGGCGCCGCTTTGCGGCGCTTCGTCGATGCGTTGCCGGAGGAACACCGCTCGGTGATCGACCTTGCCTATTACCATGGACAGTCGGTGACGGAGATTGGCGAGGTGCTCGGCATCCCGGTCGCCACCGTCAAGACCCGAATGTTCTACGCCCGCAAGAAACTCGGCGAAGCCCTCAAGGCCGCCGGTTACGACAGGGGGTGGCCATGAGCAATCCTGAAGACATGAGCGCCGCTGAAAAAATGTCGCGCCGTGACGAAATGGAAACGCTGCTGCCGTTCTACCTGAACGGCTCGCTGGAAGGCTCGGACCTCGAAGCCGTCGAGGAATGGCTGGCGTCCGACCCGGCTGCGATGGCTGCGCTTGGCGAGGCCGAGGCCGAATTCTCCGGCGCCACCGCCGCCAACGAAGCGATCCGGCCACCGGCCGATGCGCTCAGCCGCTTTGCCAGGGCGCTCGACGCCGAAGCCGGACCGGTCCGCGCGCCGGCGGGCCGTTCCTGGGTGTCGCAGGCGCTCGGCCGTGTCGTGGCGGTGCCGGTCGGTGTCGCCTGGGCGGCGGCCGCTGTCTTGCTGGCGTTGGTCGTGGTGCAGTCCTACGTGCAGACCGGCGGCAAGGGTAATGATTTCGAGATTGCCGGGGCCGAGGACGAGTTGGCGAAACTGCCGTTCGCGCTGGTCAAGTTCAAGCCGGATGCGAAGATGTCCGACATCGCTGTCTTCCTCGACCAGAACGCGCTGAAGATCGCCGGCGGGCCGGCCGCCTCGGGCGTCTTCCGCATTGCCATCCCGGTCAAGACCGGAGCAGACTACACCAGGCTCGTCGGCCTTATTGCCGCCCAGCCGTTCGCGGAGACTGTGATCGAGGGAAGGAAACCGGTTGATGGCAGCTAGGGCGGTCATTCGATTTGCGGCGATCCTGGTGGCGGCGACGACAATCGTCGCCGTGCCGGCGTCGGCGCAGACCAATGATCCCAATGCCGGCTGGGCCGACTGCACCGACGCAGCCGGAGCGGCGGCTGCCGACTGCCCGAAAGACGGCAATGAGGCCAACGTCGGCGGCGAACCAGGCGCAGTTACCCTTCCGGCCCTGATCGTCGACCTGTTTCCCAACCCACCGGCTCCCGAAGCGCCCGTGCCGACGCCGCGGCCGTCAGCGCCGCCTGCCGACACGCAGGCCGGGCCACCCGCCGGCGGGGCGATCGTTTCGCCGACCGATCTTGTCGCGACCGCGCCGCGGCGTGCCATCGCCGGCGAGTTCGTGCCGGACGAGGTGCTGGTGACCGTCGGCGGCGATGCCGGCGCCGTCCAGCAGATCGCCGCCTCCTTCGGCCTTGAAGTGCGCTCGCAGCGCCTGTCGCGGCTGCTCGGCACCACACTGGTGCGCTTCGGCATTCCCGACGGCCGCCCGGTCGGCGCCGTGCTGGCGCAGCTGGCCGCCGATGGCCGCACCCTGCGGCGCGAGCCAAACCATATCTATTCGCTGCAGCAGGCGGCCGGCATCGTCAACTATGCCTTCGAGCGCATTCAGCTCGACAACAAGCAAGCCAGTGGCGAAAACGTGCGCATCGCCGTCATCGACACCGGCATAGACGACACCAATCCGGCGCTGTCCGGCGTCATTGCCGACCAGTTCGACGCCATGCCCAACGTGCCGGTCGAAAAGCGTGACCACGGTACCTCGGTCGACGGGCTGATCGCCGGCGTCGGCGCGCTCGAAGGCATGGCGCCCGGCGCCAGGATCTATCACGCCCGCGCCTTCGAGGACGGCAGGTCGACCATGGATGTCATCCTGTCGGCTCTCGACTGGGCGGCGGACCAGAATGTCAGCATCATCAATATGAGTTTCGTCGGCCCCAAGAACGATCTGCTCGCCACCGCCTGCCGCAATGCGCGCGGGCTCGGCATCATCCTGGTCGCTGCTGCCGGCAACAACGGGCCGAAAGCGCCCTATGGCTACCCCGCCGCCTATGACGGCGTGATCGCGGTCACCGCCACCGACGCCAAGGACGGGCTGATGCAGCAGGCCAATCGCGGCGCTTATGTCTTCATCTCGGCGCCCGGCGTCGAGATGGTGGCGCCGAGCGGCGCCGGCTCTGACGTCGTCACCGGCACCTCATTTGCCGCCGCGATCGTGTCCGGCGCAATCGCCAATTTGATCCACGCCTCACCCGAGCGCTCGGCCGACGATATCGAAAAGGCGCTGGCCGCCACCGCCAGGGATCTCGGTCCGAAGGGACGGGACAATGATTTCGGTTATGGGCTGCTGGATACGAAGGCGGCGGCGAACAAGTAAACCGGGCGAAATTCGCGCCACCAATTCAGAGCGCCGGGCCCAGCCGGACAGGGCTGCCATCATAGAAGCGCGACAGCCGGAAGCGGCTGAGGTCGTGCCCGGTCTGGTTTCCCTGGATCAGGTCGGCAACGACGCGGCCTATGCCAGGCCCGATGCCGAAGCCGTGACCGCTCATTCCCGTCGCGACGAAAAGACCGCCGACGGCCTGCACATGATCCACGATGGGGACGACGTCCGGCATGGCGTCGATCATGCCGCCCCAGCCTGCCTTCAGGCGAACTGTTTCGAGCTGTGGAAAAAGACGTCCGAAATTGCGTTCTATGGAACGCAGACCGGCTCGTTCAGGGGGCGGGTTCAGCACCCGCATTTTTTCGAAAGGACTGACGGAATCCGGCGCCCAATCGCGCGGCGTCGACCAGGCGTCAGGGTAGCCTGACGGGGCGAACGGAAAGTAGCGCGTCCCGAACGGATTGTCCCTGAGGGCGGGAAGGTAATTGGTGGCGTGCCGGAATGCGTCTGGCCCCAAATAAAGCAAATGGCTGCCGCCCGCGGCGAGCGTATATCCGCCATCGTGCCTGCGCCGGAACGCGATGTGTTCGTCGGCGGCCGCACCTGCATAGACCTCAGGCATGGGCTCCGTTGCGGCTGCGGTTACTCTGACGCTGAGCTGGGGGATGGAGATGCCGTGTCTGCGCAAGAACAGAGATGACCAGGCGCCGCCGGCGACCAGCACGCTGGAGGCCTCGACATACGCCGCCTCGGTCCACACGCCCTTGATCTTGCCGCCTGAGATTTCGAGGGTTCGCGCCGCACAATTCTCGACGATTTTGACGCCTTTTCGCGCGGCGAGCCGGGCAAGTGCGGGCACCGCCAGCCAAGGCTCCGCCCGCATGTCGGAGGGCGTCGTCATCGCGCCCTTGAATTTGCGCGACATGCCTTTGATGAGTGCCGCGGTTTCGTCTGCATCCAGGAGACGGGTGTCGAGCGCATGCGTCGCAGCGATCTTCATGAATGCTTCGAAGCCGGCCATGTCCTTGTCGGTCTTCGCCAGGTAGGTCACACCTGTCTGGGTCAGGCCGATGTCCTCGCCGCATTCCTCAGCCAGTTGCCGCCACAGGCGAATAGCCTCTATGACGATGGGCAACTCGTCGGCGTCGCGTCCCTGCTTTCGGATCCAGCCCCAATTGCGGGACGACTGTTCGGCCGCAATGCGTCCTTTTTCCAGCAGCGTCACCGGGATGTTCCGCTGTGCCAGGAAAAGCGCCGTCGTCACACCGATGATGCCGCCACCGACAATGACCACCTCCGACGTTTTCGGCGGTGGGCCAGGATGCCGGATTGGATCCGTTTCGGAGAACGGGAATATGGGCAAGTGGCGCACCCTGAGGACTGGTTGATGGCTCTGGCTTACTGGTTGCCACCCACTCGAAGCCAAATCAAGGACAGGTCCAGGCAGACCGTTGTCCCAACGAAGTCAATCTATCTGCGGGCAACATCCACATGGGTGAACTTGCCCAGCGGAGCAATTGGATTAATCCCTAAACCGGCGCGCCGGCGACCGAGCCTCTCACCACCAGGTCGACAGGCCAGACCTCGCCCCGCGCCCCTTCTTCCAAGCCGGAAATGCGCGCTGCCAGGCGTTCGGCGATGCGGGCGCCGGCGAGGCGGATCGACGAGCGCGTCGTCGACAGCGGCACGGAAAAATTCTCCGGCTTCAGCCATGGAAAGACGTCGTCATGGGCAATCAACGACAGGTCGCCGGGAATGGTCAGGCCAAGGTCGCGCACCGCGCGCACGACGCCGAGCGACATGATCAGGCTGGAGCAGGCGATCGCCGTCGGCCGCTCGCTCTGTTCGAGCAGGCGCCTGGCGGCGCGGTAGCCGTTCTCCTCGGTCATGGTGAGTGAACAGACATGGCGCTCGCCGAGCGTCAGGCCGCTCGCGGCCAGCGCCCTGCGCATGCCGCGCTCGCGGTGGATGGCGAAGGTCTCGCGGTCGTCGCCATTGATCAGCGCCAGCCGCCGGTGGCCGAGCTGAACCAGCAGCCGGGCGGCGTCGTGGAAGCCGCCCTCATTGTCGATGTCGGTGAAAGGGTAGTCGAAATCGAAGCCTTCGCTGCGGCCATGGACGATGAAGGGAATGCCGAGCGTGTTGACCAGCGCCACCCGCCGGTCGGCCGGGCGCGGCGAGGAGATGTAGACGGCGTCGACCTGGCGGTTGGCAACGATGCGGCGATAGGTGGTTTCCTGGTCGTCGGCATCGGCCGGCGACAGCACCAGGTCGAGCTCGTGCGAGCGGGCATAGTCGCCGAGACCCGACAGGAACTCGACGAAATGCGGGTCGATGTCGACGGAGGCGCCCGTCGGCAGCACATACCCGATCATGCCCGTCTTGCCGGTCGCCAGCCGGCGCGCGCTCGGGTTGGGCCGGTAGCCGTGGCGCTTGGCGGCATCCACCACACGCCGGCGGGTTTCCTCGTTGACCTCGGGATAGCCGTTTAGCGCACGGCTTACCGTTGTCTGCGACAGGGCCAGCATATGAGAGAGCTGCTTCAGGTTCACTGGGAGGCCTCCAAGCCTCAAAGCGCTTTTAATTTTGAAGCCAGGCGGCGCCACAACGGGCGCGGCCAAGCTGGTCGACCATACGCACTGGTCCGGCCAGTTTGAAGCTTAATACGCTGCTGCACCGCCGTAAAACTATGCTGCAGTGCACTTTACCAAGTCTTCCAGCTCGAAATTAAATCGATTAGCTCACCGCCCTCTTGACTTGCAGCCGATTCAATGGCGAGATCAAAAAGACCAAAGCGCTTTGGAAGACTCTTCGAAAGGTTGCGGTTCCTTTCTGAACGAGTCACAGTCCTGCAGCGTCGGCGGGCGGAATGGAGGTTCCGTCCGGGTGTATGTGTCCACACTGGGAGGAATACCGATGAAGAAGATGCTTCTGCTTGGCGCAGCGTTTGCCACGCTCGCCTTGTCCCTGCCGGCGCAAGCCGAACTGAAGTTCAAGCCCGGGGAAGACAAGCGCTTCAACTGGGCCAATTACGAAGAGCTGAAGAAGGTCGATCTCAAGGGCGAGACACTGACCATCTTCGGGCCCTGGCGCGGCGAGGACGAAGGCCTCATCCGCACTGTTCTCGAATATTTTCAGGAAGCCACCGGCGCCGAGATCAAATACTCCTCGTCGGAAAATTACGAACAGCAGATCGTCATCGATACCCAGGCCGGCAGCCCGCCCAATATCGCCGTACTGCCGCAGCCGGGCCTGATCCAGGATCTGGCGTCCAAGGGCCTTTTGACGCCGCTGGGCGACGACACCGCCAAATGGATCAAGGACAATTACGGCGCCGGCCAGTCATGGGTCGATCTCGGCACCTTCAAGGACAAGGACGGCAAGCCGGGCTTCTTCGCCTTCCCCTACAAGGCCGACGTGAAATCGCTGGTCTGGTATTCGCCCGACAATTTCGAGGAAGCCGGCTACAAGGTTCCCAAGACCCAGGAAGAGCTCGCCGACCTCGAGAAGAAGATCATCGCCGACGGCGGCACGCCGTGGTGCATCGGCCTCGGCTCAGGCGGCGCTACCGGCTGGCCGGCGACCGACTGGGTCGAAGACATCATGCTGCGCACCCAGGCGCCCGACGTGTATGACAAGTGGGTAAAGAACGAGATCCCGTTCAACGATCCGGCGGTGGTCAACGCCATCGACATTTTCGGCAAGATCGCGACCGACGACAAGATGGTCGACGGTGGGGCCAAGGCGGTTGCCGCGACCGACTTCCGCGACAGCCCGAAGGGCCTCTTCTCGGTGCCGCCGAAATGCTACCTGCACCATCAGGCATCGTTCATCCCGACCTTCTTCCCGGAAGGCACAAAGGTTGGACAGGACGCCGACTTCTTCTACTTCCCGCCCTATGCATCCAAGCCCGAGCTGGGCACGCCTGTGCTCGGCGCCGGCACGCTGGCCATGATCACCAAGGATTCGAAGGGTGCACGCGCGTTCATCGAATTCCTGAAAATGCCGCTGGCGCATGAAATCTGGATGGCCCAGGGCGGCTTCGTCACGCCGCTCAAGTCGGTCAACAAGGATGCCTATGCCAGCGACGCGCTGAAGAAGCAGGGCGATATCCTCGCCAATGCCTCGACCTTCCGCTTCGACGGTTCGGACCTGATGCCGGGCAAGATCGGCGCCGGCGCCTTCTGGACCGGCATGATCGATCTGGTCGGCGGCAAGTCGGCGCAGGATGTCGCCACCGACATCCAGAAGAGCTGGGACGCTATCAAGTAGTCAGCTGGCAAGCAGTCAGCTGGCAAGCAGTCAGCTGGCAAGTAACCACTGCCAAGTAATCAGCCGCTTTGGCGGCAAATTCAGGACTTCCTCCACAGACTGGATCCGGGCCGCTATGGCCCGGATCCGACCGGCGCCTTACGCCGGACCGATTTGCGTTCGTTCGTTTCAGAATAACTTAAATCGGCGCAGAGCCACATCGCCAGGGCTGTTCAAGGCCCGGCCGATCATGCGCAGGGAAGAGGGACCCATGGCTGCTCAGATCTTATCGGCCATTTTTGTCATCATCATCGGCGTCGGCGGCTGCGTCGCCTATTTCTGGGGCGCCAACAAGCTGGTCGACCTGATATTCCCGTCGCGCGGCGTGGCCGGGGCTGCGGCCATCGACAATCTGCGCCGGCAAGGACTGGTCCGTCCGTGGCTGTTCGTCGGCCCGGCGATGATCATCCTCACCGTCTACCTGATCTATCCGGTGGTGGCGACGCTCTGGCTGTCCTTCCTCGACCGCGGCGGCCAGCATTTTGTCGGCTTCGCCAACTATGAATGGGCGTTCGGCGACCGCGAGTTCCGCAACTCGATCCTGAATAACATCATCTGGCTCGCGGTGGTGCCCGCCGCCTGCACCTTTCTAGGGCTGATAATCGCCGTGCTCACTGACAAGATCTGGTGGGGCACGATCGCCAAGAGCCTGATTTTCCTGCCGCTGGCGATCTCCTTCGTCGGCGCCAGCGTGATCTGGAAATTCATCTACGAATATCGCGGCGAGGGCCAGACGCAGATCGGTCTGCTCAACGCCATCATCCAGTATTTCGGCGGTCAGCCGCAGGTCTGGATATCGCTGCCGTTCTGGAACAATTTCTTCCTGATGATCATCCTGATCTGGATCCAGACCGGCTTTGCCATGGTCATCCTGTCTTCGGCGTTGCGCGGCATCCCCGAAGAGACGCTTGAAGCCGCGGTCATCGACGGCGCCAATCCGTTCCAGATCTTCTGGAAGATCATGGTGCCGCAGATCTGGGGCACCATCGCCGTGGTCTGGACGACGATCACCATCCTGGTGCTGAAAGTGTTCGACATCGTGCTGACCATGACCAATGGCCAGTGGAACAGCCAGGTGCTGGCCAATCTGATGTTCGACTGGATGTTCCGCGGCGGCGGCGATTTCGGCCGCGGCGCCACCATCGCCATCATCATCATGATCGCGGTCATCCCGATCATGGTCTGGAACATCCGCCAGGCGAACAAAGAGACGGGAGGACATTGAGATGGCCGTCGCGACCGGAAAGTCCTTTGCCAGCCGCTTCGGCGTCCACATCGCCGTGCTCGTCTTCGTCGCCATCTGGACCGTGCCGACGCTCGGCATCCTGGTCTCGTCGCTGCGCGACAAGGACCAGATCATCGCCTCGGGCTGGTGGAACTCGTTCTCCAGCTCCAGCCAGACCGAAGCCGGCCGCCTGCCGCCGGCCTCGGCGCAGGTCGAGAAGGACGGCAAGTTCCTGCTTGCCGGCAATATCTTCGGCGACGGTGCTGCGCGCAACATCAGCGCCTTCGGCGTCAAGTCGGCGGCACCGACGCAATATCCGGCCGGCACCACTGCCGATCTCGGCGACGGCGTGACCTTGCAGCTCAATGCCGACGGAACGTTCGTCATGAGTTCGCCCAAGGCTTTCGAAGGCGACCGTGGCCAGCGCGTCTATTACGCCTCGTCGGCGCCGCCGAAATTCACCACCGACAATTACAAGACCGTGCTGTTTTCGGAGGGCATCGGCCGCTCGTTCATAAACTCGCTGACCGTCACCATCCCGGCGACGGTCATCCCGATCCTGATCGCCGCCTTCGCCGCCTATGCATTGGCGTGGATGCGTTTTCCCGGCCGCGCCTTGCTGATCGCCACAATCATCGGCCTGCTGGTCGTGCCGCTGCAGATGTCCTTGATCCCGCTTTTGAAGATCTACAACGGCGTCGGCATCTTCTTCGGTGTGCCGTCGAAAACCTATCTCGGCATCTGGCTGGCGCATACCGGCTTCGGCCTGCCCTTCGCCATCTATCTCCTGCGCAGCTATATTGCCGGCCTGCCGCGCGAGATCATGGAATCGGCGCGCATAGATGGCGCCAGCGATTTCGAAATCTTCGTCAAGATCGTGCTGCCGCTGTCCTTCCCGGTGCTGGCGTCCTTTGCAATCTTCCAGTTCCTGTGGGTGTGGAACGATTTGTTGGTGGCAATGGTTTTCCTCGGTACCGAAGGGGACCAGATCGTGCTGACCGCGAAGCTCAACGCGCTGCTCGGCTCGCGCGGCGGCGACTGGGAAATCCTGACGACATCGGCCTTCGTCACCATTATCGTGCCGCTGATCGTGTTCTTCTCGCTGCAGCGCTATTTCGTCCGCGGGCTGCTGGCCGGCTCGGTCAAAGGAGGTTGAGACTTATGCAAGCCGCTTTGAAGGCGACCTCGAAGCCCGATCTCGCCGTCGATCGCGACTGGTGGCGGGGCGCGGTGATCTACCAGATCTATCCGCGCTCCTATCAGGACTCCAATGGCGACGGCATCGGCGACCTCAAGGGCATCATCCGCAGGCTGCCCTACATCGCCTCGCTCGGCGTCGACGCCATCTGGATTTCGCCCTTCTTCAAGTCGCCGATGAAGGATTTCGGCTACGACGTCTCGGACTATTGCGACGTCGACCCGATGTTCGGGACGCTCGCCGATTTCGACGCGCTGGTTGCGGAAGCCCATCACCTCGGCCTCAAGGTGATGATCGACGAGGTGCTGTCGCACACCGCCGACAACCATCCATGGTTCAAGGAGAGCCGCGCCAGCCGTAGCAATCCCAAGGCCGACTGGTATGTCTGGGCCGACGCCAGGCCGGACGGCACGCCGCCCAACAACTGGCTGTCGATCTTCGGCGGCTCGGCCTGGCAGTGGGACACCAGCCGCCAGCAATATTATCTGCATAATTTCCTGTCCGAGCAGCCGGACCTCAACTTCCACAATCTGGAAGTCCAGGACGCGCTGCTCGACGTCACCCGCTTCTGGCTGGAGCGCGGCGTCGACGGCTTCCGCCTCGACACCATCAATTTCTACTTCCACAGCCAGGGGCTGGAGAACAATCCGCCGCTGCCGCCCGAAGAGCGCAACGACCAGACAGCACCTGCGGTCAATCCCTACAACTACCAGGACCATATCTACGACAAGAGCCGGCCGGAAAACCTTGCCTTCCTCGAACGGTTCCGGGCGCTGCTCGACGAATATCCGGCAACCGCCGCAGTCGGCGAAGTCGGCGATTCGCAACGCGGACTGGAAGTGGTCGCCGCCTACACCGCCGGCGGCAAACGCGTCCACATGTGCTATTCCTTCGATTTCCTGGCGCCGGAAAAGATCAGCGCCGCCAAGGTGCGCCAGGTGCTGGAAGCCTTCGGCAAGGTCGCCAGCGACGGCTGGTCGTGCTGGGCCTTTTCCAACCACGACGTGATGCGTCCGGCCTCGCGCTGGGCCGCCGACGAGGCCGACCCGGCCGCCTATCTGAAGGTTATCTCGGCGCTGCTGATGTCGCTGCGCGGTTCGGTCTGCCTCTATCAGGGAGAGGAGCTTGGGCTGGGCGAAGCCGAGTTGCGGTTCGAGGATCTGCAGGACCCCTACGGCATTCGCTTCTGGCCCGAATTCAAGGGCCGCGACGGCTGCCGCACGCCGATGGTGTGGGATGCAACCGCCAGCAATGCCGGCTTTTCGACGGCCAAGCCCTGGCTGCCGGTGCCGGGCAAGCATTTGTCGCAAGCGGTCAATGTTCAGCAGGGCGACGCGGCCTCGCTGCTCGAGCACTACCGGCGCTTTCTCGGTTTCCGCCGCCAGCATCCGGCCTTGGCCAAAGGCGACATCGAGTTCATCGAAAGCGAGGGCGACACCGTCGCCTTCACCCGCCGTGAGGGCAATGAGCAGATCGTCTGCATCTTCAATCTGGCCAGCAAGCCGGCCGAGGTCGATCTCGGTGGTCAGGCGCTGCTGCCCTTGGCCGGGCACGGTTTTTCGGGACAATCCGGCACAGGTTCCATCCGCCTCGGCGGCTACGGCGCCTGGTTCGGGCGCATCGACTGAGTTTTTGACGAAACTGGATTTTTTGAGGAAATCCAGGTTCTCTAGGGAAATCACTGGGAGGAAATTATGGCCGATGTCACGCTGAGACAGGTGAAGAAATCATACGGCAATCTGCACATTCTCCACGGCATCGACCTCGACATAAAGTCGGGCGAGTTCATCGTCTTCGTCGGCCCGTCGGGTTGCGGCAAGTCGACCTTGCTGCGGTCCATCGCCGGGCTTGAGGAGATCACCTCCGGCGAGCTGAAGATCGCCGGCGAGGTGGTGAACGACGTGCCGCCTTCCAAGCGCGGCATTGCCATGGTGTTCCAGTCCTATGCGCTCTATCCGCACATGACCGTCTACGACAACATGGCCTTCTCGATGAAGATCGGCAAGGAAAGCAAGGCCGAGATCGACAAGCGGGTGCGGCAGGCCGCCGAAATCCTGCAGCTGACCAAATATCTCGACCGCCTGCCCAAGGCGATGTCGGGCGGCCAGCGCCAGCGTGTCGCCATCGGTCGCGCCATCGTGCGCAATCCGAAAGTGTTCCTGTTCGACGAGCCGCTGTCGAATCTCGACGCGGCGCTGCGCGTCGCGACCCGCATCGAGATCGCCAAGCTCAAGGAATCGATGCCTGCCACGACCATGATCTACGTCACCCACGATCAGGTCGAAGCGATGACGCTCGCCGACCGCATCGTCGTGCTGAAGGATGGCCATATCGAGCAGGTCGGCACGCCGATGGACCTCTACAAGAAGCCCGGCAATCTGTTCGTTGCCCAGTTCATCGGCTCGCCGGCCATGAACATCCTGCCGGCGACAATCGACAGGACGGGCAACCCGACAATCGTCAGCCATGTCGGCGGCCGCAAGGCAACGGTGCCGATCGCAACGCCGGCGTCAGCAAAGGGTGCGGCAGTCAGCTTCGGCGTGCGGCCGGAGGATCTGTCGGCCGCCACCGGCGCGGAATATCTTTTCGAGGGCGTGGTAGACTATGTCGAGCAACTCGGCGAGGTGCAGCTTGTCTATGTCGATATCGGCCGCGCTGACCTGCCGTTGGTGACCAAGCTGCCCGGCAATGTCGAGGTCAAGCGCGGGGCAAAGCTGCGACTGACCGCGGATGCCGGGGACCTGCACATCTTCGACGCCGATGGGCACTCCTTCTCGCTCAAGCCGGTGGAAGTGAAGGCGGCTTGAGATAGCTGCGTCGTACAGGCATGAAAAAAGAGCGGCGGGCCAGGCCCGTCGCTCTTTTTTTAAGCTTCGGCTGTTAGTTGTTGCCGAACCGATCCCTGTCGCTGCTCTGAGGAACGAACTTCTGTTGGTCGTTCGACGAGTTCAGCAGCTTGTAGACCGCCGAGTTGGTGCCGGTCGACGAAGTGCGGGTGGTGTCGACGGCAGCGGCCGGCTGGTTGGCGCCATTGGAGCCATAATTGTCGCTGCCGGCAAAGGCAGCGCTCGAAACAGCCAGAACGGCTGCGGTGGCAAGAACGATCTTCTTCATTTTAGTCTCCTGAATTTTTCTGATGCCGCCAGCTGCAGCGGATAAGCCCGCCACGTGCTGGAAACCGGCTTTTAGCGGCCGAAAAGGTTACGGTCGGCACCGTGGGCAGGCGCCTGCTCGGCTGGAGCCGACTTCTCAACCGAAGCCGTATGGCCACTATCGGTCGACGTAATCGCAGGCTGGTTGGCGCCGTTCGAACCGTAGTTGTCGCTGCCGGCGAAAGCGCTGCCGGAGATGGCCAAAACGGCGGCGGCAGCAAGGATGATCTTTTTCATTTCAATACTCCTGAATTTTTTGGGATCCCGAGAGCGACGGGTTAGCCGCCCCTTCTTTGGTCGGGATCAGCGATTGCCGTAGAGGTCGCGGTCGGCGCCCTGAACGACAGGCTGCTTGTCAGCGTGCGCCGGCTTCTGAATGGAAGCCGTATACGAGCTGTCGACCGAGACGACTGGCTGGTTCGCACCATTGGAACCGTAATTGTCGCTACCGGCGAAGGCGCTGCCGGTGATCGCCAAAACGGCTGCGGCAGTGAGGATGATCTTTTTCATTTTTAGTACTCCAGTTTGTCTGTCCGTCTAGCGGCGTGTCTTGGGAGGAATTCGCGTCGTTCGGACAGCCCCGATGTGGGAAAGCCATAGGCTGGTTTCCAATCACGAAGTTGTTCCGTGTGGACCACGCTCCTGCACCTTGAAATTGTACCAGGAAGTTCCTTCATGGCTGTTTATTGTATTGTTTTCAGTTGCTTATGTCGAACCGAGTGGTTCGCTCCGGTGTCGGTTTCCGGGCCGTCGTTCACACCGTCCTGCACGCATTGTCAACAGAAACGAACCGTTCGGTTCGATTAGAGATTGCTAATAGTAACTTTTCGATACCGTTGAGCCCTTTTTGCCCCCGATCGAACTGGATCCGCAGCGATTCGAAACGGCGATGATGGCGTCGCAAGAAACGTCTCAGCTCTTTGACCGGCGGCGGGGAGCGTATGCCGCGCGTGTCGCGCCGCATGGATACGATGTCGCTTTCATGCCGACGTCGCGATCGCTGCCGTGATTAGATGATCGCATCTCAGGTGCCGCTTCGTGACGACGCAGCGGAGAATTGGGAAGCCGGTCAGAATCCGGCGCTGCCCCCGCAACGGTGGTGGAGTTGAAGTCGCAACGGGAGACCACTGGGCAAGAGCCTGGGAAGGTGTCGCGATGGTCCGCAAGGACAACTCCAGAGCCCGGAAACCAGCCCGAGATGCATAGACTCGACTGATCGCGGTGGGCGGTCAAGAGGTGGATAGTGCATGTCCGGCGCCGCGCCGGCCTGCGTCCGATCCTTCCTCCATCACCACCAAGTTCAGTCCTTAAACCACGAGGACAGAACTATGGATACGCGCAACGACATGCTGAGGCTCCTGAACGGCCGCAAGCAAGGCTTTTCGCTGGAACAGCCCTTCTACACCGACCCGGACTATTTCAAGCTCGACATGGAGCTTATCTGGTATCGCGACTGGCTGTTCATCGGCCATGATTGCGAACTGCCGAAGCCCGGCAGCTATATCACCGTGCAGATCGGCGATTATCCGGTGGTGCTGGTCCGCGACCAGAAGGGCAACATCAACGCCTTTCACAATTCCTGCCGCCATCGCGGCAGCCGTGTCTGCAACACTGAGAAGGGCATGGCGGCAAAGCTTGTCTGCCCCTATCACCAGTGGACCTACGAGCTTGACGGCCGGCTGCTGTTTGCCCGCCAGATGGCCGACGGTTTCGACAAGAGCCAGTTCGGCCTGAAGCCCGTCGCCTGCGAGAGCGTCGGCGGCTACATCTTCATCTGCCTGGCGAAAGAACCTGCCGACTTTGCGCCGATGCGCGCCATGATAGAGCCCTACCTCAAGCCGCACCGGCTGAATGAAGCCAAGGTCGCCTTCGAGAGCACCATCATCGAGAAGGGCAACTGGAAGCTGGTCTGGGAAAACAACCGCGAATGCTATCACTGCGCCGGCAATCATCCAGAGCTGTGCAAGACATTCCCCGAAGCGCCGACGGTGACCGGCGTGCAGGGCGCCGACAGCGATCCGGAGATGCTGGCGCACTGGGCGAAATGCGAGGCGGCGGGCCTGCCGAGCAAGTTCCGCATCGATCCGGCCGGGCAATACCGCGCCACCCGCGCGCCGCTGCTGCGCGATGCCGTCAGCTACACGATGTCGGGAAAGCGCGCGGTGACGAAGAACCTGTCCGACAGTGTTGCCGCCGACCGCATCGGCACCTTGATGCACTACCACTATCCGACGACTTGGAACCACATACTGATCGACCATGCGGTCACCTTCCGGGTGCTGCCGATCAGCGCCACGCAAACCGCGGTGACGACCAAGTGGCTGGTGCACAAGGATGCGGTCGAGGGGGTCGACTACAACCTTGAGGAGCTCACCCATGTCTGGACCGAGACCAACGACCAGGACCGCCGCATCGTCGAGGAAAACGCCTTCGGCATCCTGTCTCCGGCCTATGAGCCCGGCCCCTATTCGGAGCTGCACGAGGGCGGCGTGATCCAGTTCGTCGAATGGTACGCGGCCTTCATCGGCCCGCGCCTTGCCGAAGGTGGCAGGCCGGCGCTGCGCAGCGTCGCGTGAGCTGGAGCAGGCGAAGAAGGACCGGAGGATGAATGCGATGACGGATCTTGGGCTCTATCGCCATCTCGACCAGATGGCGCCCTGGAACGATAGGCTGCAGGTGCTGGAAGTGATCGGCGTCAGCGACGAGGCGCCTGACGTCAAGACCTTCACCTTCCGCTCCGACAACCAGACCTGGTTCCGCTACAAGCCGGGCCAGTTCCTGACGCTGGAACTGCCGACACCGGACGGGCCGCTGATGCGCACCTATACGCTGTCGTCGTCGCCATCGCGGCCGTTTTCGATCGCGGTGACGGTCAAGGCGCAGGCCGGCAGCATCGGCACGCGCTGGATGTTCGACCATCTGGTGCCCGGTTCGCATGTCAAGGCCTACGGACCGGCCGGCGACTTCTCGTTGCACAGCCACCCGGCGGCCAAATACCTGTTCATTTCCGCCGGCTCCGGCGTGACGCCGATGATGTCGATGCTGCGCTGGCTGAACGACTGCGCGCCATGGACCGATGTCGGTTTCGTCAACTGCGCGCGGCGTGCCGAAGAGATCATCTTCCGCAAGGAACTCGAACTGCTCGGCGGCCATATGCCCGGCCTGTCGCTCGGCTTCATGATCGAGGAACGTTCCAGCCGCGAGGGCTGGTACGGTCATATGGGGCGGATCGACGCGATCCGGCTGCCCTTGCTGGCTCCGGATTTCCGCGAGCGCGAAATCTTCTGCTGCGGCCCCGATCCGTTCATGCGCGCCGTGCGCGGCATGCTGGATGCCGCCGGCTTCGACATGACGAAATACCATCAGGAGAGCTTTGCCGCGCCTGTGATGGAGGAAATTCCGGCGCCGTTTGCCTCCCCGGTCGAGGACGGCATCGCTGCACCTGTCGAAGCCGTGACGCCGATCCGCTTCTCGCTTTCGGAGGTCGATGCCGGCTGCGTCGCCGGCCAGACCGTGCTGCAGACCGCGCGCAGCTCGGGCGTGCGGATTCCCGCCGCCTGCGAGTTCGGCCTGTGCGGCACCTGCAAGGTGAAGAAGGTCTCCGGCGAAGTCGAGATGAGCCACAATGGCGGCATCCTCGACCACGAGATCGATGACGGTTTCATCCTTGCCTGCTGCTCGAAACCGTTGTCGGCGCTCGAAATCGAGGCTTGAGCCGGTCGACTTCGCCGCAACGGTCGCCGACGCAGGCGTTGTGTTCGCGGGTCTTTGTCTTGCCAAGCATAGGCCGAGTGATTTAGACGCACTTAGGAAGGGCTGGGCAGACCGTGAAGCCGGCGCATCCCTTCAGGGCGCATGGGACGGGGGACACAGCGATGCAACAGCGGGTCTACGCGGTCGCAAGCAAGGACATCGTTTTCGAATCATTCGATGGCGAAGCCGTCGTTCTCGATCTTTCGAACGGCAAGTATTTCGGCTTTTCCGATTCCGGCAGCCGGGTCTGGCAGGCTTTGTCGTCCGGCGTCGCCACTGAAGCACTGGTCGGAGCTGCCGCGGGCGCCGCAAAAACAAGCCTGGCCGACCTCGAAAGCTTCGTTGCCCGACTGCTCGATTTCGGGTTGCTTGCGCCAGCCGAAACACCGGCACAACCGCTTTCGGGCGAGCTGTCGGCTGCGCTTGCTGCCAGCAATGAGCCGCTCAAGGTCGATGTCCATGACGACCTTGCCGATCTCATCATTGTCGACCCGATCCATGAGGTTGAGGAACCTCTCGGCTGGCCGGCGGTGAAACAGGCATAATCGTTTCCCTAAAGCGCGTCGCGTTTGAACGGACTCAGGCGACGCGGTTTAGATCTTTGATTTTATGCATGTCGTCGTCTCAAAACCGGGGCCACCCCGAGCGACATGCATCAGGCGACCCGGCGCAATTCTGGACGCTGAACAACCAACACATGCCTTTGATCACGCTGCAAACCCTGCCGGATTATGCCCGCCATGTGCTGGCGGCCGCGGAAAGCGCCGCCGCCTTCTATCCCGTTACCGCCAGCGTGCGGTTGCCGGGACTGGAGCTGAGTGTCCACCTCGACCATGGCACGCTGGCGGAAGCCAAGAGCCATGCCTTCATACCGGCCCCGGAAAATCCGTCTGCATCTGACGGCTGCCGCATTTTCGTCGCCCACCCGGGCATCGATGGCGTCCTCGCCCCGGCCACCTGGGGCCGAGGCGATTACAACCATCATGCCTTTGCCAACCGGCTGG
Source organism: Mesorhizobium sp. M0292 (assembly GCF_040321695.1). Classification (NCBI taxonomy): domain Bacteria; kingdom Pseudomonadati; phylum Pseudomonadota; class Alphaproteobacteria; order Hyphomicrobiales; family Phyllobacteriaceae; genus Mesorhizobium; species Mesorhizobium sp. M0292. The sequence continues at coordinate 59,463 of NZ_JAMYSB010000028.1, read as the reverse complement.
AAGAGGCCGGATTGCGCGGCAGCTACTATCATGACCTCGATTTCTGGCAGTTCCATGATCCGCAACGCCATGTCGGGGCGCAGCTGATGATGGCGGCCGAGGCCTTTCCGCCATGGGAACAGGCGGCGCCGCTGCGCGCCTTCCTGCATTGGGAATATGCGGCGCGCGGCATGCGGCTTACCCATGCCGGCACGCTGGGCATCGATGGCAAGGGCGTGTTGCTGGCGGGCTCCGGGGGAGCCGGAAAATCGGGAACAGTCGTCGCCGGCCTGCTCAATGGGCTCGATAGCGTCGGCGACGACTATGTGCTGATCGACCGGACGGGGGGGGTGACGGCCTATCCGCTGTTTGCCACGCTCAAGCAGGATCCGGAGGGCTTCAAGCGGCTGAAGCTGGAGGAGCGGCTAAAGTCGTACCAACCGCTGAACTGGCAAGGCAAGCATGCCTTTCACATCAACGAGATCGCGCCTCGACCAACTCCTCCAAGTCTGGACATTATTGCTTTGATAGTGCCCCATATCAGGGGAGGTGCGAGAAGCTCGGTCATGCCCATATCGCGCAAGGATGCCATGATCGCCCTGGCGCCGTCAGGAATCGTGCAGATGCCGGGCGAGCGGGAAGCGGGCTTTCGCTTTTTCAGCGAGCTTACCCGCGATCTGCCATGCTACCGGCTGTCGCTGGGGACCGAGCCGCGCGAGATCGCCGGCACGATTGCGGATTTCGTCCTTCGGGGCTCCGCATGAAGTTGAGCGTCATCGTGCCGGTCTGCAATCGGGAGATCTATGTCGTTTCGACGTTGCGGTCCCTGCTCAGGCAACGCGACGATGCCGATCTCGATATCATCGTTGTCGACGATGGCTCGACGGACAGCTCCGTTGAAGCAGTCCGCGCCATCATGCGGGAAGCGTCGTGCATCCGCCTGTTCCAGCAGGCAAACCAGGGCGTGGCCAACGCGCGCAACACAGGGCTGAGGCAGTTGCTGCCGCAAACCGAACTGGTGTCGTTCCTGGATTCGGACGACGTCTCGCCGGCTGGACGATTCAAGGCTGGCCTACCCCTGTTCGCGGCCGACCCTGCGCTCGAGCTGACCTACTCGCTGATGACGCGCGTCGATCTCATGGACGACGAAGCCCTTCAGCCGGCACCGGGCGGCGCAGGTCCCACCGTGCGCGGCGTCAGCCTTAGCGCCGGGATATTCCGCAGGGCACTCATCGACCGTACAGGTGCTTTCGACGAGGAGTTCCGGCAGGGCGAAGACGCCGACTATCTGCTGCGCATTTTCGAAACCAGCCCAAAGCACATTTTTCCCGACACCGTCGCGGTATACTACCGGCGCCACCCCGGCAATTTGACCAAGCAAAGGGATGTGGCGGTGCGCGAATACCTACGTGTAATTCAGAAATCCTTGCGGCGGCGCAAGGCCGATCCGTCGCGGCGCCCGGTCGAGGGGCTTTTCGAGATCAAGGGCCCGGCAGAGTGGTGAAAGAATGAATAGATCACAGCCTGGAATGCGTGCGTGAAGCTGAGCGTGATCATGCCGGTCTACAACCGCGAACGCCATGTCGGCTCGGCGCTGCGCTCGCTGCTGAGGCAGCGCGATGCCGCCGATCTCGACATCATCGTTATCGATGACGGTTCGACCGACAGTTCGGTGGCGGTCGTGCGCTCGCTGATCGCGGAGGCGCCGTGCATTCGCCTTTTCCAGCAGCAGAATGCCGGGGTGACGCGGGCACGCAACGCGGGCTTGCGGCAATTGCTGCCGCAGACCGGGCTGGTATCGTTTCTCGATTCCGACGACATTTCCCCGCCGGGCCGCTTCAAGGCGGATCTGGCCTGTTTCGACGCAGACCGCACCCTCGAGCTCACCTATTCGCGCATGACGCTGGTCGACGACATAGATGACGATACACTGGAGCCGACAGCCGACAGCCACTCGGTGACGGTTCGCGGCATTCACCTGTCTCCCGCCATCTTCGTCCGGCGGTTGGTCGAACGCATCGGCAGCTTCGACGAGGATTTCCACCAGGCCGAGGACACCGACTATCTGCTGCGCACTTTCGAAAGCGGGCCGAAATTCACGATGCCCGACACTGTTGCGCTCTATTACCGGCGCCATCCCGGCAACATGACCAGGCAGGCCGATGTTCCTTTTCGCGAATTCATGCGCGCCGTCTACAAGTCGATGAAACGGCGCGAGGCCGACCGCTCCTTGCACCCTGTCGACGGCATCTTCGATTTCAAGGAACTTGCGAATTGGCGTTTCCTGTGATGGCCAGCTACGGCGTCGTCATTCCGGCCTTCAACGCGACCGCCACCATCGCCGAGACGCTGCGATCGGTCGCGGCCCAGACGGTCCAGCCCGACGCCATAATCGTCGTCGATGACGGCTCGACCGACGATACGGTCGCGGTGGTCAATGCGCTGGGCATGCCGGTGCAGGTGTTGCGCCAGGACAATGCCGGACCAGGCAGCGCCACCACCAGGGGCATCGCCGCGCTGGCGACGCCCTTCGTCGCCACGCTCGATGCGGACGATCTGTGGCTGCCGACCAAGATCGAAAGGCAGCTGGAGCATTTCGAGCGGTTTCCCGCGACGGCAGGAGTCTTTGCCCACTGGCGGACGTTTCGCGATGACAAGCCCGATGTGCAACAGGACGTGGCCGTGGCGGGCTGGTCGCGCACGACGATGATGATCCGCCGGGAGGTAGCCGAGGCCGTCGGTCCGATCATCGACCCGCAAGGCGGTCGCGGCGACATGGTCGACTGGATCGCCCGTGTCCGCGAGGCGGGCTTTGCGCTTGCCATGCTCAACGATGTCCTAACCTTGCGCCGCATCCGGCCCGACAGCATGTCCTATGGACGCGACCCCGTGCGCGACCGCGGTTATGTCGAAGTCGTAAGGCTGGCCATGCAAAGGCGAGCAGCGAAAAAGGCGAGCGCCGACTGATGGCCAATGCCATGCGCCGTATCGGCCGTCGGTTTCCGGACTATGGTTGGTCATGGCCCACTGGCGGCCTCGACCAGTTGCTGAAGGCCGCATTGCTCCCCGATGAAGAGGCGGCCGGGGCCTATGCGGCGCGCTGGCTCGACGAGAACGATATCGACCATGCTGCTTTCCGCGAGCATCGGCTGCTGGCCGCGATCTCCGACAGGTTCGGCCGCAAGCTCGCTGGGCATCCGGCCTATCCACGTCTTGTCGGCCTGCAAAAGATGCTGTGGACCAAATCGCGACTGGCTGCGCGCGAGGCCGAGCCGGCGCTACAGGCCATGATCGACGCCGGCTGCGCGGTGATGCTTATCAAAGGCGCCAGCCGCATCGCCGTCAACGCGTCGGCGCAGCGCGGCCGGGTGGCGCATGACATCGACATACTGGTGCGCTCGCAGGCCATGATTGCCGCCTTCGATGTGCTTAGCGAACGCGACTGGCAGATCGCCACCGGCGTCAGTCCGCAATATCTGCGCACCAGGCTGGCGTCCTTGCGTTCGATGAATTTTTTCAAGGGCAGTTTCGGCGACATCGACCTGCACCAGCTCGCTTATGACGGGTCGCAGCAGAGCACCGAAGACGATCTGGCGGTCTGGCAGCGGGCACTGTCGGCCGAATTCAATGGCGTCCGCGTGCTTGTGCCCTCGCCTGCCGACCGCATGACGCTTGCCATCGCGCATGGCGGCCTCGATGCCCACACCCACAGCGACTGGCTGGTCGACTGCGCCGTCGCCATCGAGGGCGACGAGGTCGACTGGGACGTGTTCGCCGATATCGTCGCCAGGCGCCACCTGGCCGTAGCCGCGGCGGTGGCGCTGTCCTACCTCAGCCTGGAAATCGGCATTGCAGTGCCGCCGGCTGAACTGGCACGGACGGTTGCGAACGCCGATCACGCCGGCCTGTCGCGCTGGTCCTCGGTGCTGCAGGCCAAGCCGCGCACCGATTTCGGCGGTCTCGTCTGGCTGTCGCGCGGCTTTGCCAAGCAGTTGCGCCTGAAACGCAAGAAGGGCCGACTGCAGCATCCGACGCCTGCTGCCGTCTGGCGCGGCAGGCCGACATTGCGCAAGGCAAGAGCGACGCCGGAACCGTTCGCGCTTTCTCAGGCCCTGCCGCGTCCGGACAGGACTGGAGAGATGATGCTGGACGTCACCGTCAGGATCGTCGTTCCGCCAGTCCGCCGCCGCATCGAGATGGAAATCAATGCCGGCAGCGGTCACGTCGCCCGCTTGCGTTCCATGGTGATCAGCCGCGCCGGCGGCGGACGTGTGCTGCGCTTTCGCGGCAAGGTAACGGTGGACGACACCGGCCGGCCTCTGGTGATCGAGGCACGGCCATCGCGCCAGTTCCGCAACTGGGACAATGAGGCCGAAGTCGCCGCCTATGGCGCGCTGCCGTTCCAATTGCTGTCGGCAAGGTTTTCACCCGCCTGAGAGCGGGTCGCTGTCTCCATGAAACGGTGAACCACTGTGGCCCTCTCAGACGCCATAGCGCTCGGTGCGGATGATTTCCGCTGGTATGCCGGCGTCGATCAGCGCCCGGGCAGCCGCCGAGACGAAGGTGTTCGACCCGCAGACGAAGGCGAGCGCCGGCGGCCGCGGCAGCCGCGTGAGCGCCTGCATGACCATTGCCGTGTCGATGCGCCTCGAATAGTCGGACGGGCGCCGTGCCGCCTCGCGCGTCAGCGTAAGCACCAGCTCGAACCCGTCGCGTCGGTCACCGAGACCGATCAGCTCGTCGCGGAAGATCACCTCGTCCCAGACCCGCACCGAAAACATCAGCGCCACCGGCACCGCCGATTTGCGCAAGGTCCGGTGACGCACCATCGCCATCAGCGGCACCACGCCGGAGCCGCCGCCGACCAGAAGCAGCGGCCCGCCATCCCCATCGGACCAGACGAAATGGCCGCCGAGCGGCCCGCGCAGTTCGATCTCGTCACCGACCGCGGCGATGTCGTGGAAGAAGGGCGAGACTTCACCGTCGTCGAGCTTCTCGATCGCCAGCTCGATCGTGGCGCCGCTCTCCGGCGCCGAGGCGATGGAATAGGAGCGGCGCGCCTGGTAGCCGTCAGGCGCCGTCAGCCTGACGTCGACATGCTGTCCGGCGCGATAGGCGAATGGCCGTGACAGCGCGAAAAAGAAACTGGTGACGCGTGGCGTCCGCTTTTCGATCCGGGTGATTTTCGCCGTCTGCCAGGGAGATTGCGGCGCTTCGCTCATGGATCGCCGCTATAGCGCTGCTCGCGCCACGGGTCGCCATAGATGTGATAGCCGCGCAATTCCCAGAAGCCCGGCTCGTCGCGCTCGGTGAACTGCAGCCCGTTCAGCCATTTAGCCGATTTCCAGAAATAGAGATGCGGCACCAGGAGCCGCGCCGGGCCGCCATGGTCGGCAGTGATTGGCTTGCCTTCATAAAGCAGCGCCACCATCGCCTCCCCCGCGGTGAGATCCTTGGCCGGCACGTTGGTGGTATAGCCGTCATAGCCATGCGCCAGCAGGAAGCCGGTCGGCGCTTCGATGCCTGCATCGGCAAGGATGTCGTCGACCAGCACGCCTTGCCAGGCGGTATCGAACTTGGTCCAGGCGGTAACGCAATGGATGTCGCGCGTCATCTTGGTCAAGGGCAGCGCGTTGAACTCGGCCCAGTTCCATTTCTTGATCGGGCGCGGCCCGTGCTTGAGCGTGAACGACCAGTCCTCGGTGCGCACGCGCGGCGTCGGCCCCGCCGACAGCACCGGAAAGCCCTGTTCGAGATACTGACCGGGCGGAATGCGCGCATCGGTCTCCGTCGGAGGCTTTCGACCGGAGGAAAAACCGCGAGTGACCATCGGACTGTCCGTTTTTAGCAGGCCATTGCCGGCCTGCCGTAATGTTCTCGAAGATGTCGCGGCGGGCAACAGGAATTTTGGCGGGGCCGTGCGGCAGGCCTGCCGATCGTTCAGCGAGCCCGCCGCATCATGACTCAACCGGCGGCGAAGGGTACGGCGACGAAGATTTGCGCGTCGCCCCGGTCGACCAAAAGCAGCACCGACTTCCGGCCCGATCTGCCGGCCTCGGCGATCGCCTGGTTGGCTTGCCGCGCATCCCGCACGGGCGACCGGTCGACGGCGACGATGACGTCGCCCGGCTGCAGGCCGGCATTGGCAGCTGCCTTGTCCGGATTGACGCGCTCGACCACGGCGCCACGCTGGTTCCAATCCCAATGTCGTCAGAGGCCTCCGGTGCGCCTGAGATAGGCTGTGGCGATCTCGCGCATCCGGTTGCCGTCGAAGCTCGGCCCATGGCCGCCATGGCCGAGGCGAACAGGCAGGTCAAGGAGCCGCTGCATGGTACGGCGATAATCAGGCCGGGAGGAATCCGGCAGGTCGTCGATCAGCGTGGAATCGTAGATGGCGTCGCCGGCAAAGAACAGGCCGTCTGCCTCGTCGAACAAAGCGATCGAATCCGGCGAATGTCCGGGCAGATGCAGGACGCGGAACTGCCGGTCGCCGAGGTCGACGATGTCGCCCTCGTCCAGCGTGCGCGTCAGCGGCGCCGGCGGAATCTTGTAGTCGGCCGCCGTCCAGCCCGGCGCCGGCAATTTCGAAACGGCGCCGTCGAGATTACAAAACATGTAGGCGTAGGTCACCTGATCGTTCATGGTCTCGAAATGCTCGGCACTGTGCCGCGGCCCGGCGCGCAGCGGAAACTCGTGCAGCGAGCCGACATGGTCGAGATGGATGTGGGTGGCGACAACGATGAGCGGCTTGCCCTCGGGCGTGTCGATCTCAGGCGCCAGCGGGCAGATGCCCATGCCGGTGTCGACCAGCAGGTCGGCGTCGCGTCCCCTGAAATGCCAGATGTTGGCGCGCACGAAATCATGCACGAACGGCTCGGTCAGCATCGTCGTGCGGTCGTCGATGATCGTCTTGCCGAACCAGTCGCCGACAACGCGCTCGCCACCAAAACGGGTGCCGCCAAAACGGCCGCCCATCAGACGAAGGGCTTTCCCACCTTGTATTTTTCCGGCACCAGCCGCTTCAGGTAAGCCATGCCCGCTTCCGACAGCTGGTTGACATCGGGCTTCATGAAATCGTCGGGCATATGGCGCGTCTTGCCGGCGACGTTCTTCAGCGGCACCTTCTTCAGCAAGGTTTTCGTGCCGTCATATTGCAGCGCCACCGAGCCACCGCCTTCGCCGGCAACGGCAACCGCGAAGGCGCCGGCGTCGAAAGCCTCCTGCGCGTCGACGGCACTGATCGAGCCGACATAGCCGCGCGGCATGTAGCCAAGCGCATCGACGCGGGCGCGCTTGCCCGGCAGGCCTTCGGCGAGCGCACGTTCCAGAGCTGACGGCAGGTCGCTGCCCGACAGTTTGACGTTGCCATGCGCGTCGCGCTCGAGCTTGTCCGGCGGCACCAGGCTTTCGACCAGCGCCTTGCCGTCGGCGGTGCTGACACCTTCGGAGACGGCGACGATGCAGCGCTTGTGGCGGTCGAGCGTGGCGCGCACGTCGTCGATGAAACCGGCGGCGGAGAATGGCCGTTCCGGCACGTAGACCAGATGCGGGCCGCTGTCGGGATCGAGCTGCCAGGCTGCAGCCGCCGCGGTGAGGAAGCCGGCATGCCGGCCCATGACGATGCCGACATAGATGCCGGGCAATGCGCGGAAATCGAGATCGACGGACAGGAAGGCGCCGGCGACGAATTCGGCCGCCGAGATGAAGCCCGGCGTGTGGTCGTTTTCCTCGAGGTCGTTGTCGATGGTTTTTGGCGCATGGACGAAAGCGATGCTGCCGCCGGCGGCGTCGGTCAGGATCTGCTGCGTGCCCGACGTGTCGTTGCCACCGATGTAGATGAAAGCGTCGGCGCCGGCCTTCTTCAACCCGTTGAGGATGACTTCGCAATAGGCAGCGTCGGGCTTGTCGCGTGTCGAGCCGAGCGCGGCACTCGGCGTGCCGGCGATCAGCCGCAGCCGGTCCTCGGGGATGGCGGAGAGGTCGACATAGTTGCCGTCACGAATGCCGCGCACGCCGTGGAGCGAGCCCAGCACCTTGGCGCCGGGATGGCGCTTGCGGACTTCCAGCGTGGCCCCGACAACCGTCTGGTTGATGACGGCGGTCGGGCCGCCGCCCTGTGCGATGACAAACGTTCCAGCCATGCTCGATCTCTCCCGGCGCTGTGGTTTTCAAGGCACCTTGGCCTAGCTTGCCGCATCGCGCAACGGGAGTTTCCAGCGGCGCCAAACCGCCGCACAGGATCAGACGACCACGACCGGGTTCTTCTTGGAAACGCGGCTGTAGAGGTCGATGATATCCTGGTTGATCAGGCGCACGCAGCCCGACGACATCGCCTGGCCGATGCTCGCCCATTCCGGCGAACCGTGTATGCGGTAGCCGGTGTCCTTGCCGTCCTGGTAGATGTAAAGAGCGCGTGCGCCGAGCGGGTTGGTGAGGCCACCGGGCTGGCCGTTTTGCCACTTCACCAGTTCCGGCTTGCGCTGGATCATCTCCGGCGGCGGCGTCCAGGTCGGCCATTCCTTGCCGTACTGGATGTTGGCGCGGCCGGACCAGCGGAAGCCGTCCTTGCCGATGCCGACGCCGTAGCGGATGGCGTCGCCGCCCTCCTGCACCAGATAGAGCTTTCGCTCCTGCAGATGGACGACAATGGTGCCGGGCGCCTCGCCGGTCTCGTTGACGACGATCTGGCGGCGGAACTCCGGCTTGACCTTCTGATAGGGCACCGCCGGCACTTCGAAGCCGCCATCGTTGAGCGAAGCGTACATGACATCGGGGCCGGTGACGTTCTTGTCGACGCTGATCGCCGGACGGATCGGCCGCACCGAGCCGGTGACCGTGTCATCCAGCTGGAATTGCGGCAGCTCGAGCGTCGAAGTGCTGCAGCCGGCCATGCCGAGCAGCGTCATGGCGCCGGCCCCTGACAGGACGAAGCGGCGGGAATAGAGATGTTCGGTCTCGTTTGCGTCGCCATTTGCTGGCGGCGTCACATTCTGCGGCAACTCACGCATGCACCCAAACCCTACGCTGTCGGCGGGAAACACGGTCCGGCCGGATAGCAGGCAGTTTCGCCAAACATGGTTGAAAAAGGGTGAAGGCCCAACGACCGGTCTTAAGCCTGTGCCGCCAATAGCCGCAGCGATCTGGCGAAATGGTCCGCCGTGCATTTTTGGGAGAGGGCTCTTTACATTCCTCCGCACACGAGGATTTATCCTTTTCTTTGCGCTCAAGGAGACAAAGATGTCGTTCGAAAACTGGGCCGCCTTCACCGCCGCCTCCACCGTTCTGCTCATCATTCCCGGCCCGACCATTCTTCTGGTCGTGTCCTATGCGCTGGGCCAGGGCTGGCGCACCGCCTTGCCGATGGCCGTCGGCGTGGCGCTGGGCGACTTCACCGCCATGACCCTGTCGATGCTGGGCATCGGCGCGCTGCTGGCCGCGTCGGCGACCGTGTTCACCATTCTGAAGCTGATCGGCGCCTGCTATCTGATCTATCTCGGGGTAAAACTGTTTCGCGTCGGCGGCGCGCTCAAAGCCGAACCACGCACAGATGCCGTCTCGGCCGCCAAGATGATGGCGCACGCCTGGCTGGTCACCGCACTCAACCCGAAGAGCATCACCTTCTTCGTCGCCTTCCTGCCGCAGTTCCTCAACCGGGAAGCCGATTTCTGGACACAGATGCTGATCTTCGAAGCGACCTTCCTGGCGCTCGCCTTCGCCAATGCCTTCGGCTACGCGCTGATCGCGGCGCGCGCCCGCAACGTCGTACGCAACCCCAAGGCGATCCGCATCTTCAACCGCACCGGCGGCACGCTGCTGGTCGGCGCCGGGATCGCCACGGTGGCGATGCGCTCGGGCAATTAGGAACTGCGGAGCATCAGGGCCGATATGGCAGTAAGAGATCCATTCGGCCTAATGTTTTCGGGCGCGACCGAGGCCGGGTTTTCACCCTACAGCCAGGCCGTGCATGAATTGCAATGCTTCGTCGGCGACCCGGTCGGCTCCGTTGACCGCGCCATATCGGCGGATCCCGGTTTCGTCATGGCGCATGTCTTCAAGGGGTATCTGTTCGGCCTCGCCACCGAACGCGAGGCAACGGCGGTCGCCCAGGAATGCCATGCTGCGGCACTGCCGCTTGCCGCGACGCCGCGCGAACAGGCGCATGTGGCGGCCCTTGGCCACCTTGCCGAGGGACGCTGGCATGACGCCGCGCGCCTGCTCGAAGATATCGCCATCGACAACCCGCTCGACGCGGTGGCGTTGCAGGTCGGCCACCAGATCGACTTCTTCACCGGCAATGCCCGCATGCTGCGCGACCGTATCGGCCGCGCGCTACCGTCCTGGCAGAGCGGCATGCCAGGTTATCACGCCATTATCGGTATGCAGGCCTTCGGTCTCGAGGAGATGGGCGACTATGTCAGAGCCGAAAGTTTCGGCCGACAGGCGATCGAGATCGAGCCGCGAGACGGCTGGGCGCAGCATGCGGTCGCCCATGTCATGGAGATGCAGAGCCGGCAACGGGACGGCATCGCCTGGATGCGCGCCGACCCCGAGGCGTGGACGAAGGAAAGCTTCCTGCAGGTGCATAATTGGTGGCATCTGGCGCTGTTCCACTACGATCTCGGCGAGACCGACGAGGTGCTCAAGCTCTATGACGGGCCGATCTATGGCGAGCGTTCGACGCTGGCGCTGAACATGATCGACGCCTCTGCGATCCTGTGGCGGCTTTATCTCGGCGGTGTCGATGTCGGCGACCGCTGGGCAGCGCTCGCTGCCAACTGGGCGCCGAAGGCTGGAGCCGGCAATTACGCCTTCAACGATGCGCATGCGATGATGGCATTCGTCGGCGCCGGTCTCGAAGCGCCGGTCAAGATCTTGCTCGAAGCCCAGCACGAGGCGATGCGCGGCAGCGACGACAACGCCGCCTTTACCCGGGATGTCGGCCAGCCACTGACGGAAGGCATCAAGGCATTCGGCGAGGGCAATTACAGCGAAGCGGTGCGCCTAATCCGACCGATCCGCGCCATTGCCCATCGCTTTGGCGGCAGCCACGCCCAGCGCGATGTGATTGATCTCACGCTGATCGAGGCGGCGTTGCGCGCCGACGACACGGCGCTTGCCTGGGCGTTGACGGCCGAGCGCGCACTGGTCCGGCCGGACAGTCCGCTGTCGGCGCTGTTTTCGCAACGCGCCGCCAATTTGTCAGAGAATTGACCCGCGGCGGATCTTGTTTTAAAAACTGGCAAGCCAGATTTTTTCGAGACCCGAAAAAATTAATGGCGATGGGAGGAATGCATGTATCTCGGCCTCGATCTCGGCACGTCGGGCGTCAAGGCGCTGTTGATCGATGCCGGGCAGAAGATCATCGGCTCCGGCCATGCTTCGCTTGACGTATCGCGGCCGCATCCCGGCTGGTCCGAACAAAACCCCGCCGACTGGATCCGCGCCTGCGAGACGGCCATTGCCGAGCTGAAAGCCTCGCACCCGAAAGAGCTTGCCGCAGTCAAAGGCATCGGCCTTTCCGGCCATATGCATGGCGCCACCTTGCTCCACGCCGGCGACCAGGTGCTGCGCCCCTGCATTCTGTGGAACGATACGCGCAGCCACGCCGAGGCCGCGGCGCTCGATGCCGACCCTCGCTTTCGCCAACTCACCGGCAACATCGTCTTCCCCGGCTTCACGGCGCCGAAACTCGCCTGGGTGAAGAACAATGAGCCCTCCGTCTTCGCCAAAGTGGCGAAGGTGCTTTTGCCGAAGGATTTCCTGCGGCTGTGGCTGACCGGCGAGCATATCTCAGAAATGTCCGACTCGGCCGGCACCTCCTGGCTCGATGTCGGCAAACGGCGCTGGTCCCCCGAATTGCTTGCGGCGACATCGCTCGACGAAAGGCAGATGCCGTCGCTGGTCGAAGGCACGGAGAAGGCCGGCGCCTTGCGCGCCGAACTGGCCGCCAGCTGGGGCATAGCATCGGGCACCCCGGTTGCCGGCGGCGCCGGCGACAATGCGGCTTCGGCCTGCGGCATGGGCACGGTCGGCGCCGGCCATGCCTTCGTGTCGCTTGGCACATCCGGCGTGCTGTTTGCCGCCAACGCGTCCTATTTGCCCAATCCGGCCAGCGCGGTGCACACCTTCTGTCACGCGCTGCCAAACACCTGGCACCAGATGGGCGTCATCCTGTCGGCGACCGATTCGCTGAACTGGCTGTCGGAGATTTCAGGCAAGAAGGCCGGCGAATTGACCGCCGAACTTGGCGATGTGCTGAAAGCGCCGAGCGGGGTGTCGTTCCTGCCCTATCTCTCGGGCGAGCGCACGCCGCACAATGATTCCGCCATTCGTGGGTCCTTCACCGGACTGGCGCATGAATCCGGGCGCGCAGTGCTGACGCAGGCCGTGCTCGAGGGCGTCGCCTTCGCATTCCGCGACAGTCTCGAAGCCTTGAAGACCGCCGGCACGGATTTGACGCGGGTGACGGCAATCGGCGGCGGCTCGCGCTCGCGGTACTGGCTGAAGGCGATCGCTACGGCGCTGCAGGTGCCCGTGGACATTCCGGCCGACGGCGATTTCGGTGCTGCCTTTGGCGCGGCGAGGCTTGGTCTGATCGCGGCGACAGGGGCTGATCCGCGGGCGGTGTGCACGGCGCCGAGGACGGATGCGACGATCGAGCCGGATGCTGCGCTTGGCGGGGCGTATGCCGATGCGTACCAGCGCTACCGGGCGCTATACCCGGCGATCAAAGGCGCCATGGCGTGAGTGAGCGCGAGGCACCCCCCTCTGCCCTGCCGGGCATCTCCCCCGCAAGGGGGGAGATCGGCAGCGTCGGCGGGTATGCCAGTCTTGTAAGGTGGGTGATTAGCGAAGGCGTGGATGCCAGCCAATCTCCCCCCTTGCGGGGGAGATGCCCGGCAGGGCAGAGGGGGGTGTCTCGCGCCACCCTTAATCGATCACTGCGCCGGCACCTTGTCGAGAAACCCGGTGACGCTCTTCAGACGGCCGTTCTCGATAACACCGATATCGGTGCCTTCGATAACCGACGGCACGCCTTCCGGCCCAAGATTCCACGAGAGGCGGATGCGGTCGCCAAACCCGTCCGGCTGGCCCTTCAGCGAGAACCGGAAGCCGGCGAAGCGCTGCTGTACACCGTCGATCAGCTTGGCTACGCCGGCATGGCCGTCGCCTTGCATCAGCGGATCGCGGTAGCTGACGTCTTCCGTGAAGGTGGCCTTGAGCAGTTCGGCGCGGCGATCCGCATCGGCCTCGTTCCAGGCGGTGATGTAGTTCTGGGCGATCGTGTTGAGGTCGGTCATGGTCTGTCTCCTTCGTTGAGTGGCTTTGACACGAGCCTTTTCACCCCGAGCGAGAGCGAAACCAATTACGCCTGAGGTAATCAGGGCGAACTATTCGAGAGAGGACAGAAATCATGAGCAGCGGATTTTTCGGCGACATCAAAGCGATCAAGTATGAGGGGCCGGATTCGACCAATCCGCTGGCCTACCGCTTCTACAATCCCGACGAGGTGGTGGCCGGCAAACGGCTGGAAGACCATCTGCGCTTCGCCGTCGCCTACTGGCATTCTTTCGCCTGGCCGGGCGGCGATCCCTTTGGCGGCCAGACCTTCGACCGGCCCTGGTTTCCCAAGGCTGGCGGCGTCGACACGATGGAAATGGCCAAGCTGAAAGCCGACGTCGCCTTCGAGATGTTCTCGCTGCTCGGCGCGCCCTATTTCTGCTTCCACGACGCCGACGTGCGGCCGGAAGGCAAGGATTTCTCCGAAAGTGCCGCGCGGCTCGACGAGATCGCCGACTATTTTGCCGCCAAGATGAAGAAGACCGGCGTCAAACTGCTCTGGGGCACGGCCAACCTGTTCTCCAACCGCCGCTTCATGTCGGGCGCCGCCACCAATCCCGATCCGGATGTCTTCGCCTATGCGGCGGCGACGGTGAAAAGCTGCATCGACGTCACGAAGCGGCTGAAGGGCGAGAATTATGTACTGTGGGGCGGGCGCGAGGGCTATGAAACGCTGCTCAACACCGATCTTGCCCGCGAGCAGGAGCAGGCTGGGCGCTTCCTCAGTCTCGTCGTCGACTACAAGCACAAGATTGGCTTCAAAGGCACGATCCTGATCGAGCCGAAGCCGCAGGAGCCGACCAAGCATCAGTACGACTACGACGTTGCCACGGTCTACGGCTTCCTCAAGCGCTTCGGGCTGGAGAAGGAAGTGAAGCTGAACATCGAGCAGGGCCACGCGATTCTTGCCGGCCATTCCTTCGAGCACGAGCTGGCGCTGGCCAATGCGCTCGGCGTCTTCGGCTCGATCGACATGAACCGCAACGACTACCAGTCGGGCTGGGACACCGACCAGTTCCCCAACAATGTGCCCGAGATGGCGCTGGCCTATTACCAGGTGTTGCAGGCCGGCGGCTTCAAGACCGGCGGCACCAATTTCGACGCCAAGCTGCGCCGCCAGTCGCTCGACCCGCAGGACCTGCTGATCGGCCATATCGGCGGCATGGATTCCTGCGCACGAGGCCTCAAGGCAGCCGCCAAGATGGTCGAGGACAAGGCGCTGTCGGGTCCGCTGGCCGAGCGCTATGCCGGTTGGAACACGGCCGAGGGCAAGGCGATGCTGTCGGGCAAGCGCTCGCTGGAAGACATCGCCGAGCGCGTGGTGAAGAAGAAGATCGAGCCGCAGCCACGCTCCGGCCGCCAGGAGTTGCTGGAAAACATCGTCAACCGCTACGTCTGAGGGCGGAAAGCCGATTCGTTGTGCTCAAGGGTGGCTGGATAACATTCCGGCCGCCCCGGAATGGGGTTTGCGCAAGACCCTATCCGACGACAAAGGTTTGCCCTTTGGCGCCCCTCAATGACCTCGCTCTTGCCTTCAAACTGCCGTCACGTATCTCGTATAAGGATGCGGTTGTGGCGGGTGAAAAGGAAGGAGGCGAACCGATATGCAGCATGAACGCGAAATCGACGCCCTGCTCTCATCCGGCGAGACCGGATCGATCATCGACCGGCTGATGGCGCTGCCGCGGCCGACCGACAGCGTGAAAAACGAATGGGATCGTGCTGTCAGCAGCCGATTTGAAGTCCGTCTGGCGAGGCAGATGCGCTCGCAGATGGACGCCGGCAGCGATCGACAGAACGCAGCCTGATCTCCCTTTGTCTGTGCATGTCGTAATCCCAAAACCGCGACACACTTTTGGGCGACATGCATCAACCTCGGCGCAGCCTGACCGGGGCTTCGCCGAACGCTCTTGAAAACGCTCTGGAAAATGCCGCGGCGGACGAGAACCCCGTCCGCCCGGCAATATCCGCCATGGCGATCCGCGTGTCGACCACCAGCCGCCGCGCCGCGCCCAGCCGCAGCCTGAGATAATATGCGCCCGGCGTCTCGCCGATCGACTTGCGAAAAATGCTCTCCAATGTCCGCGCCGTCACCCCGGCGCGTTTTGCCACCGCGTCGATGGTCAGCGGCTGGTCGACATGCGATTCCATCAGCCGGATAGCCTGCGCCAGACGCGGGTCGTAGCCGTCGAGCCGGCCGAGCGAGACCAGCGGCTGCGCGTCGGTCGCGGCGCGCGCCTGGTCGTAGATGAAGACGCTGGCGACATCGAGCGCGACGGCCATGCCGAGCCGGGTGCGGATCAGATGCAGCATCAGGTCGAAGGTCGGCGACGCCCCGCCCGAGGTGAACACCGGTCCGTCGATGACGTAGCGGTCCGGACGCACGTCGACGCCGGGAAAGGCGGAGGAAAAATCCTCCATGTCTTCCCAATGGGTGGTGGCGCTGCGGCCTTCGAGGAGGCCGGCGCGCGCCACCAGCCATGTGCCGGCCTCGACGCCGCCGCAGGCGCGAGCCGCGCGGGCCGCTCGCCGCAATCCGGGAAGCAGAGCCGATGTGGCGTAATTCTGGGTGCCGAAGCCGGCGACGACGACAAGCACGTCGGTCGGCTCGGCCGCATCGAAGCGGCCCCTGACCGCCACCGGCAGGCCGCATGTGGTGACCGGCGCCTCGCCGGTGACCGAGACCAGTTTGAAATCGAACAGCGTCTCGCCTGAGATGCGGTTGGCGGCGCGCAGCGGGTCGACGGCCGACGCCACGCACATGATGGACGAGCCTGAAAACACCAGCAGCGTCACCTTGAGCGGCGATCGCTCAGCGCGAAAGATGGTCGGTTTTTCGCTTTTGATCATGAGAGCTTCGTAAATCGCAAAACAGTTTCCGGCAAGTCGGGCATTGTTGGGTCTGTTTCTATGGGAGGAGATGTCCATGCCGCTCGCGATGAACCGTGAGGTTTTCATTACCTGTGCCGTGACCGGGTCCGGCGGCTCGCAGGACCGCTCCCCGCATGTGCCACGCTCGCCCAAGCAGATCGCCGATTCTGCCATCGACGCGGCCAAGGCCGGTGCCGCCATCGTCCACTGCCATGTCCGCGACCCCGAGACCGGCAAGCCGCGCCGCGATGTCCATCTCTACCGCGAAGTGACGGACCGCATCCGCGCGGCAGAAGTCGATGTGATCCTGAACCTGACCGCCGGAATGGGCGGCGACATGGTGTTCGGCTCACCGGAAGCGCCGCTGCCGCTCAATAAAAAAGGCACCGACATGGGCGGCGCCACCAACCGCCTGGAACATGTGCGCCAGTGCCTGCCGGAAATCTGCACGCTGGATTGCGGCACCATGAACTTCGCCGAGGCCGATTATGTCATGACCAACACGCCCGGCATGCTGCGCGCCATGGGCGGCATGATGACGGCGCTCGGCGTCAAGCCGGAGATCGAAGCTTTCGATACCGGTCACCTCTGGTTCGCCAAGCAGCTGGTCGAAGAGAAAGTGCTCAACGCCGACGCGCTGGTGCAGCTCTGCATGGGCGTGCCGTGGGGTGCGCCAGACGACCTCAACACCTTCATGGCCATGGTTAACAACGTGCCGCCGACCTGGAACTGGTCGGCCTTCGCCATCGGCCGCAACCAGATGGCCTATGCAGCCGCTGCAGTGCTCGCCGGCGGCAATGTCCGCGTCGGTCTCGAAGACAATCTCTGGCTCGACAAGGGCGTGCTGGCCACCAATGCGCAGCTCGTCGAGCGCGCGGCCAGCATAGTCATCAATCTCGGCGCCAGGATTTTGGGGCCGGAGGAAGTGCGCAGGAAGCTCAACCTCACCAAGCGGGCGCCGATCGCAGCGGCTGCTTAAGACGGGAGCGGATCATGGCTACCGTCAAATTCACTGCGATGAAGGATGGCGACAGGCAAGACTACGAGTTCCTGACCGCCCATGAGATCGACTATGCCGCCAGGACCGGCGAGCGGCTGCTCGACGCACTGGTGCAACTCGACGAAGGCCTGTCGGGCTACAAGATCACCAGGCTCGGCCATTCGCTGCAGGCGGCGACGCGGGCCTGGCGTGACGGCGCCGACACCGACTGGATCGCCTGCGCGCTGCTGCACGACATCGGCGACATCTACGCTCCCTACAATCACGACGAATACGCCGCCTCGATCCTGAAACCTTTCGTGCGCGAGCAATGCACCTGGGTGGTGGGAAAGCATGGCGACTTCCAGCGGCTCTATTACGCGCATCATCTCGGCGGCAACCGCCATGCTCGCGACCGCTTCGCCGGCCATGCCTATTTCGACGATTGCGACCAGTTTTGCGAACGCTGGGACCAGTCGAGCTTCGACCCGGACTACGACACGCTGCCGATCGCATTCTTCCGCCAGTTCGTGCTCGAAGTCTTCGCCCGCAAGGCCTACGACCCCTCCGTGATCCGCGTCGGCGAGCGCGTGCCTCTCATCGACCCCGAAACCGCCAAGACAAGAACCGGAGCCTGACCATGAGCATCATCAACAAGGCAGCCGCCATTGGCGGCGGTGTCATCGGCGCCGGTTGGGTGGCGCGGTTGCTGCTCAACGGCATCGATGTGTCGATCTTCGATCCGGACCCGGAAGCGTCGCGCAAGGTCTCGGAAGTGATGAAGGGCGCGCGCCGCGCCTACAAGCAGATGGTTCCCGGCGGCCTGCCCAGGGAAGGCAGACTGACCTTTGCCAAGACCATCGCCGAGGCGGTGGCGGACGCCGATTTCATCCAGGAGAGCGTGCCGGAGCGGCTCGACCTGAAACACCGCGTGCTGACCGAGATCGATCTCTACGCGCCGGCCAACGCCATCGTCGGCTCGTCTACCTCCGGCATCAAGCCGACCGACATGCAGGTGGCGATGAAGAAGCATCCGGAGCGGCTGGTTGTCGGACATCCCTTCAACCCGGTCTACCTGCTGCCGCTGGTCGAGATCGTCGGCGGCGAGCAGACGTTCCCCGAAGCGATCGAGGTTGCCAAGGAAATCTATGCCTCGATCGGCATGAAGCCGGTGGTGATCCGCAAGGAGATCGAGGCCTTTGTCGGCGACCGCCTGCTCGAAGCGGCCTGGCGCGAGGCGCTGTGGCTGATCAAGGACGGCATCTGCACGGTCGAGGAACTCGACGACATCATGCGCTATGGCTTCGGCCTGCGCTGGGCGCAGATGGGCATGTTCCAGGTCTACCGCGTCGCCGGCGGCGAGGCCGGCATGCGCCACTTCATGGCGCAGTTCGGGCCGTGCCTGAAATGGCCGTGGACCAAGCTGATGGACGTGCCGGAGTTCAACGACGAGCTGGTCGATCTGATCGCCACCCAGTCGGACGACCAGGCGCACGGCCTGTCGATCCGTGAGCTGGAAAAGATCCGCGACGACAATCTGGTCGCGATCATGGATGCTCTGTCGAAACAGAACAAAGGCAAGGGCTGGGGCGCCGGCACCTTGCACAAGGACTATACCAAGCAGCTGGCCAAGCTGGCGGCGAAGAAGCCGGCCGCTTCCAAGGCCGCAGAGAAGGCCAAGGCATCGAAGCCGGTGAAGAAGGCGGAAAAGCCGAAGAAAAAGAAGAAAGGCTGAGGCCATGGATTTCGGTCTTTCGGAGGAACAGAAGCTCATCGTCGAGACCACGCGCGCTTTCGTCGAGAACGAGCTTTACCCGCATGAACGTGAGGTCGAGCGCACCGGCGTGCTGCGCCGCGAGTTGATCGAAGAGATCAAGGTCAAGGCGATCGAAGCCGGGCTCTATGCCGCCAACATGCCGGCCGATGTCGGTGGCGCCGGCCTCGATACGGTGACCTGGCTGCTCTACGAGAAGGAACTCGGCCGCGCCAACTATGCGCTGCACTGGACCTGCGTCGCGCGCCCCTCCAACATCCTGCTCGCCGGCACGCCGGAGCAGCGCGAAAAATACCTGTTCCCGTGTATTCGTGGCGAGAAGTGGGACTGCCTGGCGATGACCGAGCCTGGCGCCGGCTCCGATTTGCGCGGCATGAAGGCGTCAGCCGTGCAGGACGGCGACGACTGGGTGCTCAACGGCACCAAGCATTTCATCAGCCACGCCGATCTGGCCGATTTCGCAATTAGTTTCATGGCTTCGGGCGAGGAAGAAACGCCGCGCGGCAAGCGCAAGAAGATCACCGCCTTCTTCGTCGACAAGGGCACCAAGGGGTTCACCGTGCGCGACGGCTACCGCAACGTCTCGCATCGCGGCTACACCAACGCCATCCTCGAATTCGACGATTGCCGCCTGCCGGCAAGCCAGGTGCTGGGTGAGGTCCACAAGGGCTTCGACGTCGCCAATTCCTGGCTCGGCGCCACGCGCCTGCAGGTCGGCGCCACCTGTCTCGGCCGCGCCGAGCGGGCACTCGGCCACGCCATCGAATACTCGGCGCAACGCCAGCAGTTCGGCCAGCAGATCGGCAAGTTCCAGGGCGTGTCGTTCAAGCTCGCCGACATGGCGACGGAATTGAAGGCGGCGGACCTGATGGTGTTCGAAGCCGGCTGGAAGTACGATCAGGGCACCGTCACCGATCAGGACATGGCCATGGCGAAGCTGAAGGCTACCGAAATGCTCGCCTTCGTTGCCGACGAAGCAATCCAGATCCATGGCGGCATGGGGCTGATGGACGACCTGCCGCTGGAGCGCATCTGGCGCGACGCCCGTGTCGAGCGCATCTGGGAAGGGACGTCGGAAATCCAGCGCCACATCATTTCGCGGGCGCTGCTGCGCCCGTTCGGGGCTTAAAAAGAAGAGACGGGGAATATGCATAAGCTTGAACGCCTCTTGCGCCCAAAATCCATCGCGGTGTTCGGCGGGGCCCAGGCCGCTGCCGTCGTCGCCCAATCGATCAAGATGGGCTTTGCCGGCGAAATCTGGCCGGTGCATCCGAACAAGGACGAGGTCGCCGGCCGCAAGGCCTATCGCTCGGTCGCCGACCTTCCCGACGCGCCGGACGCTGCCTTTGTCGGCGTCAACCGGCATCTCACCATCGAGGTAATCAAGGCGCTGGCTGAGCGCGGCGCCGGCGGCGCCGTCTGTTTTGCCGCGGGCTTTCTTGAGACCGAGGCCTATGACGATGACGGCGAGCGGCTGCAGGCCGAACTGGTGGCCGCGGCCGGCCAGATGCCGATCATCGGGCCGAACTGCTACGGCCTGATCAACTATGCCGATGGCGCGCTGCTATGGCCCGACCAGCATGGCGGCATCAGGCTGCCCGAAGGCGCCAAGGGCGTCGCCATCATCACCCAGTCCTCCAACATCGCCATCAACATGACGATGCAGAAGCGCGGCCTGCCGATCGCCTTCCTGATGACCGCCGGCAACCAGGCGCAGACCGGCCTCTCCGAAATGGCGCTCGGCCTGATCGAGGATGAGCGCGTCACCTCGCTCGGCCTGCACATCGAAGCCTTCGATTCCGTAGCCGGCTTCGAGAAGCTGGCGGCGCGGGCGCGCGAACTGAAGAAGCCGATCATCGCCATGAAGGTCGGCCGGTCCGAACAGGCCAGGCAGGCGACCGTCTCGCACACAGCTTCGCTCGCCGGTTCGGATGCCGCTTCGGGCGCTTTCCTGCGGCGGCTCGGCATTGCGCGCGTCGATTCCATCCCCGCCTTTATCGAGGCGCTGAAGCTTCTGCACGTCACAGGACCACTGCCCGGCTATAGACTGTCATCGATGAGTTGCTCGGGCGGCGAAGCCTCTGTCATGGCCGACAGCGCCGAAGGCCGCTGGGTCAATTTCCCGGAGCTCACCAGGAAGCACCGCGCCCATGTCAAATCGACGCTCGGGCCGCTGGTCGCGGTCGCCAACCCGTTGGACTATCACACCTTCATCTGGAACAACGAACCGGCGATGACCGCCACCTTCACCGCCATGGTGTCGGGCGGTTTCGACCTCAACATGCTGGTGCTCGACTTTCCACGCCCCGACCGCTGCTCGGTCACCGACTGGTGGGCGACGCTGCGCGCCTTCGAATCGGCGCTGAAGACCAACAAGGCGCATGGCGCGATCGTATCGTCGCTGCCGGAGAACCTGCCGGAGGAATACACCGCCGAGCTGATGGCGCGCGGCATGGTGCCGTTGTTCGGTATTTCCGAGGCCATGGATGCCGCAGGTGCGGCGGCCTTCATCGGCTGGGCCTGGGCCGAGCCGCAGGCGCAGCCGATCGACACGTCGGCTGCAGGTGCTGCCGGCGGTGACCATGTCACCCCTGACGAGGCCGAAGCCAAGGCGCGGCTGATCAAGGCCGGCTTGCCGGTGCCGAAGGCAGAACGTGCCGCTAACGCTGTCGAGGCCGTCATCTCATCCATGGCGCTCGGCTTCCCGGTGGCGCTGAAGGCGCTCGGAGTTACCCACAAATCGGAAGTCGGCGCGGTCAGGCTGAACCTCAAGGACGCCGAATCCGTGAGCACGGCGGCGCATGATCTGCTGCCGCTCGGCACCGGCCTCTATGTCGAGCGCATGGTGCGCGACGGCGTTGCCGAGTTGATCGTCGGCTTCACCCGCGACCCGATGTTCGGCGCCGTCATGACGCTGGGCACCGGAGGCGTGCTGGTCGAGCTGTTGCGCGACAGCGTCACGCTGATGCTGCCGGCGACGCGCGACGACATCGAGGCGGCCCTGCGTGGCCTTAAACTGTTTCCGCTGCTGGACGGCTATCGTGGCCGGCCCAAGGCCGATGTCGGGGCTGCCATCGACGCCATCGCGGGCATTGCCGGCTTCGTGCAGACGAATGCCGGAGAGATCGAGGAACTCGACATCAACCCGCTGATCGTCTGCGCCGAGGGCAAGGGCGCCTGGATCGCCGACGCGCTGCTGGTGCTGGGAGAGAAGAAGAATGTCTGACGTCATTTCCACCCGCCGCGAGGGCACCATCATCGAGGTCACGCTCGACCGGCCCAAGGCCAACGCCATCGACCTCAAGACCTCGCGGCTGATGGGCGAGACCTTCAAGGCGTTCCGCGACGATCCCGGATTGCGCGTCGCCATCGTCAAGACCGCCGGCGACAAGTTCTTCTGCGCCGGCTGGGATTTGAAGGCAGCCGCCGGTGGCGACGCGGTCGACGGCGACTATGGCGTCGGCGGTTTTGCCGGCCTGCAGGAGCTGCGCGACATGAACAAGCCGATCATTGCCTGCGTCAACGGCATGGCGGTGGGCGGCGGCTTCGAGCTAGCGCTGTCCTGCGACCTCATTTTCGCCTCCGACCATTCCTCCTTCGCCCTGCCCGAAATCCGCGCCGGCACGCTGGCTGATGCCGCGACGATCAAGCTGCCCAAGCGCATTCCCTATCATGTCGCCATGGACCTTCTGCTCACCGGCCGCTGGATGGATGTGGCGGAAGCGCATCGCTGGGGGCTGGTCAACGAAGTGCTGCCCAAGGACAAGCTCGAGGAGCGCGTCTGGGAGATCGCAAGGCTGCTCGCCAGCGGCCCGCCGCTGGTGTTCGCCGCGATCAAGGAGACGGCGCGGGTGGCGGAGGCGCTGACCTTCCAGGACGCGATGAACCGCGTGACGCGCCGGCAATTGGCGACGGTCGATGCGCTGTATGGCTCGGAGGACAATATGGAAGGGTTTCGTGCGTTCGCAGAAAAGCGCGACCCGGTGTGGAAGGGGAAGTAGCCTCTTTACCCTCCCCTCGATGGGGAGGGTCGGACCGAAGGTCCGGGGTGGGGTGATGCGCCACCACCCCCACCCGCCGCTTCGCGGCGACCTCCCCCATCAAGGGGGAGGTAAAGGAGCTGCATGACCGACTACAAAACCCTCATCGATGCCGAGACCTGGGCCTTCATCGAGCGGACCAATTCCTATTACCCGCCCGATACGATCGACTACACCATCGCCCAGCAGCGTGCGATTTATGACCGGATGTGCCGCGAGTTCTTTGCCGGCTATCCCAATGGTGTGACGGCGGAAACGACTTTCATTGCCAACCGATCACACGACATCCCGATCCGCATCTATCGCAGCGCTACCCCGAACACGGCGGCGATGGTGCTCTACATCCATGGCGGGGGTTTCATCCTCGGCGGCCTAGACAGCCATGACGATGTCTGCGCCGAGCTCTGCGCCCGCACCGGTTACGAGGTGGGTTCCATCGATTACCGGCTGGCGCCGGAGCATTTGCACCCGGCCGCTTTCGACGATGCTTTACGTGCCTTCGAATGGGCAGCCAAAACCTACGACCGCCCTATTCTGCTGTGCGGCGACAGCGCCGGCGGCAATCTCTGCGCGGCTGTTGCTCACGCAAGGCGTGGCCATGCCAAAAAGCCGATCGGCCAGGTGCTGATCTATCCGGGCCTCGGCGGCGACCGTTCGAAGGGCTCGTATGTCACGCACGCCGAAGCACCGATGTTGACCATGCGCGATCTCGAATTCTACAAGCACATCCGCACCGGCGGCGCTGACGGTACTGGTGACATCACCTTGTCGCCGCTCGCCGACACCGATTTCACCAAACTGCCGCCAACCGTGCTGATCACCGCGCAATGCGACCCGCTGTCGTCCGACGGCGAGGCCTACCGCGACCGCATCCTTACCGCAGGCGGACACGCCAGCTGGTCCGAGGAGCCGGGGCTGGTGCATGGCTATCTCCGGGCCAGGCACACGGTCGGCCGGGCCCGCGCCTCCTTCAGCCGCATTGTCGAGGCGGTTTCCGTGCTGGGCAAGGGCGACTGGATCTGGTGATCCGGCTCAACCGCGGACAAAGGCGATCAGCGCCTCGGCCATGCGATCGTTGAACTCCCGGCGAAAGCGGTTTTTCTTCAGCCATTCCGGATTTGAGCCGACGGTCTTGTTGGCATCGACGACAATACCTTTGCCGTCGACGATGAAATAGTCGATGGCGCCGAAATCCAGATTGAGCCTTTGCCGCACCGCCAGCACCTCCGGCGGGACGGCGCCGCCCACCTCATTGCTCAGGATTTTTGAGCCGGCGCACAACACATCGTCGTAGACCTGCCGCATGTTGACCTCGGCACCGAGCAGGAACATGTAGCGGTGCTTGACGATGGGCAGGTCGAGCGTATCGAAAGCGAACTTTTCCACCATCAGGCGATTGTTGCGCCATACATCCCGCGGAACCTCGCCGATCGTCTGGTAGACCTTATAGGGCGGGCACAGGCGGTCCTTGTAGCCGGGTTCGAAGAGCTTGCGGATGGCATGCGCGCTCCTGGTCAGGCCGTTGCGATGCTGCCACCAGCGCTGCTCTGGTCGGCCCCTGGAGTTGAGGACCGTCTTGACGACAACCGGCCCCTCGTGGCTGTCGCCTGCCTCCAGCTTCAGTGTCGAATAAAGGTGCCGGTGGATGGACAGCGCGCGGCCATTGATGGTGCGGTCGTAGAGGTGGCCGAGATCGCGGTACGTTGGCGGCACGACTGTCAGGTCGACATGCAGAAAGGCCACCGGCGCCCGATCTCGGCCGGCCGGCCGGTCGAGCAGGCGCACTTTCAATCCAGCCTGTTCCAGGTAAGGCAGTAACTGCGCGATGCAATAGCTCCGCACCAGTCGGAAATTGCGCAGGCTCTCTACATAGACATCGAGATCGGCGGCAGACACCGAACGCTATTCCTTGATATCGACGCCCGAGAAATCGTGGTGATCAAAGGGGTCCATGACATAGCCCGTCACCTGTTCGCGCATCGGGATCGAGACCACGGAGTGGGCGATAGCGACCCACGGCATCTGCTCCCTGAAGATCGTTTGCGCCTGCGAATAGAGTTTTGCGCGGGCAGCGGGATCGACGATCCCGGCTGCCTGCTTGAGCAGATCGTCGAAGGCCGGAAAACACCAGTTGGCACGATTGGTGGTGCCGACGCCGGCACAGCCAAGCGGCACCGACAGGAAGTTATCGGGGTCGCCATTGTCGCCGGTGAAGCCGAACAGCATGGCGCCGTCGCGGTCGCGTGACTTCGAGCGGGCAAGGTATTCAGTCCACTCATACGTCACGACTTCCACGGTGACACCGATCTTTGCCAGGTCGGACTGGATCATTTCGGCCATACGCTGCGCATTCGGGTTATACGGACGCTGCACCGGCATCGCCCAGATCTTCATGTGCAGGTCTTTTACGCCGGCATCGGCGAGCCCCTGCCTGGCGGCAGCGGGGTCGAAGACATGATCGGGGCTCGTCTTGTCATAGGCCCAGGAGGTTGGCGGCAGCGGATTGCGTGCGACTTCGCCGGTGCCGCGGAACACGACGTCGACCAGCGCCTGCGTGTCGATGGCAATGGCGATCGCCTTCCTCACCCTTGGATCGTCGAAGGGCTTCTGCAAGGTGTTGAAGGCGAGGTATCCTGTGTTGAGGCCCTCCTGCCGCATGACCTTGATACCGGGTGTCGCCTTGATCGCGTCCAGGTCGGCCGGATTTGGATAGGGCATGAGATCGCATTCGCCGGCGCGCAGCTTTTCCATGCGAATGCTGGCATCGGTGGCAATGGCGAAGACGAGATCGTCGATCTTCGGCTTGCCGCGCCAGTAGTCCGGATTGGCCTTGTAGCGGATGACTGCATCCTGCTGGTAGTCGACAAGCTGGAACGGACCCGTCCCGACCGGCTTCAGCGCCAGGTCGAGAAGCCGCTTCTCTGCGACGAGCTTGTCGGCATATTCCTTGGAAACGACCGAAGCGAAATCCATCGCCAGGTCGGCAAGCATCGGCGAATGCGGCGCCTTCAGCGTCATCACCACAGTATGGTCGTCAAGCTTGCGCCAACCGGCGACAAGATCCGGCATGCCGATGCCGTCGAAGTAAATGTACTGGCGTTTGGCGTAATTGTTGAACGGGTTCTGCGCGTTGGCCTGCCGGTCGAAGGTGAACAGCACGTCATCGGCATTGAAGTCGCGACTAGGCGTAAAGCCCTCGACGCTGTGGAATTTCACGCCCTGCCGCAGGTGGAATGTGTAGGTGAGGCCATCGTCGGAAATCTCCCAGCTTTCGGCAAGGCCGGGGCGCACCTTGGTGGTGCCGGGCTCGAACTCGACCATGCGGTTGTAGAGAGCGGTGGCCGAGGCGTCGCGGGATCCGGAGGCGAGTGCGGGATCGAACGTATCGGGGCTAACCTCGGTGCAGTAGACCAAGGTCTTGGCTACGGATTGATGGACCTGCAACGCACATGGAAAAAGCGCCGCCAGCAAGAGAACGAAGTGCCTGCGTGTCATGATCCCCCCAGGGTTGGGAAGATGCTAGCAGAAGCCGGCACTGACGGTAAGTAAGCCGGCCGGTCTTTCGCGCGCCAAGACTGTTTTCCACCTTGAGTTGACACAAGGAATTAGCCGCGCCTCTGTGAAATGGCGGACAGACCCGGCCGCCGTTTTGCATGAACCTTTCCGCTTCAGCCTGCGACTGACGACCAGGCGCCGCATGGTGCGGGCCGGAAAGGATGCCCCCATGACCAGGACCCCAGAGGCTCCACGGTCTCCGGGACCAACGCAAGCTCAGCGCGACCACCGCCTTCGGGATGGAGTCGATGCGCTGGGCTTTCGGCTGATTCCGTTGACCCTGCGCAGGAGCAGGCGTATCGTGAAGATGAGGAAAGCAGACAATTCGATCAGGGACGAACGTGCCGGAACGCCGCGCCTTGCCCTGTTTCGCGCGGCCGGACCGGATGTTCCTCCCGAAAACTTCGGGGGGAGTTTTATGTCCTGCGATCGCGGCGCGTCCATGTCGTCTCCAAGCGGCGGTTTGCGCCGTTCGCTCCATCTGGCCGGCGGTTTGCTTGCCCTGGCGCTGAGCGCCACGCTCTGGTTGGACACAGCCGCCCAAGCGCAGGAAACCCAGATCATCTATCCGGGCTCGATGGCGGTCACCGGATTTTCCGGCACCGTCATTCCCAATTTCGACTCTGCCGATTCCGAAAGGGGGGGGCTGCCGCCCGGCGTCGACCCGGTCGACGAAACCTTCATCGACACGACGCGCGCCACCTTGCGCGTCTTCGACGTTTCGGCGCTCGGCGGACCGGCTTCCGGCCAGCTCGTCTACACACCGCCGCCTTTCGAGGTGACGGCCGAACAGATCGGCCAGGTGTTCGCCATCACCTATGATGACGGTGTGCGCGACGGCGTTCCCTCGGGCGTCCCCAACCTCTATGCCGGCGCTACCTCCCTGCACGGCATCCGTATCGTCACCCCGGACGAAGATGCCGACGGTCGGCCCGAGCGACAGCGCCGCGGAACCGCAGGCGCCGTCTTCATGGACGGCCAGTTCGGCACCGAAAGCGGTGGCGGTCCGGGCACGATCTGGAAGATCGACGGCATCACCGGCGCGGTCTCCAAATTCGCCGACATTGACACCAACAGCGGTTCCGGCATGGGCGACATCAGCTTCGACAGCAATCACCGCGAGTTCTTCGCCAGCGATCTCGACACCGGCCTCATCCACCGCCTCGATGCCAACGGCACGCTGATCGACACATTCGATCACGGCGTTGCCGGGCGGCCGGCGCATGGGCTGGCTCCCGTCGCTGATGACGGTGCGGTGATGGACATACAGGGTGCTGCCTTCGACTCGGAAGACCCCGACACATGGGGCTACACGCAGGACGAACGCCGCGTCTGGTCCGTCGCCTATCATGGCGGCCGGCTCTATTATTCGGTTGGCGAAAAGGCCGAGATCTGGTCGGTTGGCATTGCCCGCGATGGCAGCTTTGCCGGTGATCCGCGCTGGGAGCTGACGGTCAAGGCCGACAAGGGCTACGCCGTCACCGACATCGCCTTCGACAACCAGGGCTTCATGTATCTGGCGCAGCGCGGCCCGGTCGAGAATCGCTACGATTACAGCCAGTTCGCCGATTCCGGCAAGGGCGAGGTCATCCGCTACTGGCGCGAAAACCCGGACGATCCGGCGACGGAATCGGTCTGGGTGGAAGAGCCGCAGGAATATGCAGTCGGCTTCCCGCAAGGCAACCGGCAGTCGGCCGGTGGGCTCGACCTGCAATATGGCTATGACGCCGACGGCAATCTCGACACCGGCGTGTGCACCGACACGCTGGTCAACACCGGCGACAAGCTGCGCGACAACCCGACACTTGCCGACCAGCTCGCCGCCGGCGGGCCGCTTGCCGTGCACGGCGTGCAGATCACGCCGACGCCGTTGGTCAAGCCGGCCAACGTGCCGCCTTTCGGCTCGTGGTTCGTCGACTTCGACGGCTATTTCGAAGACCCAGAAGTGGAAGGCCATGTCGGCGACGTCGAGGTCTGGCACCCCTGCGACGGCCGTGCCGGCTATTATGAAGAGATCCCAGGCGGTTATCTGCCGCCGTTCTATCCGCCGGGCTTCCCACCGCCCGGCGATCTGCCTCCGTGCATCGATGTCGAGGATGTTCAGTTCTACTGCACGCCTCGCGGCCTCCAGGCCGACCTCTATCTCCATGACCATGCCGGCTTTGGCGGCGATTCGATCAAGGTCCAGTCCATGACACCAGGCGTCGGGGTGACATCACCCCAGTCGCATGCTCCCGGTAAGCCTTACACGGTCGACATCACCGGCCATTCTCCGGGCGACAGAGTCGATGTTGGACTTTGCTTCTACAGGCAGTCCGACAAGGACAAGGGTGGCTACTACCCTTGCTGCAAGATGACTTTGCCGCTCAGAACCCCAGCCGTCAGCTGCGAACGTTGAGGAGGGGAAGATGAAAAATCTCGCACTTTCCCCGACCGCGAACAGCAGTCAATCCAACGTCATGGAGACCATCATGAAACCCCTGTCATATGCCAGGCGCGGCGCGCGCTGGCTGATGGCGGCCGGTATCGCGGTCGCCATGTTCACCCCTGTGGCAAGCCACGCCGAAGATGCAGTCCCGATCACTCCGGAACTGCGGCTCGACCTGGACAATTCAAAAATCGTCAATCCGAGGCCGGAACGGATCGTGCCGTTCTTCACCAAAACAGGCACACAGAGGAGCTGCGACTACGTCGTCTACTCTCTGAGCTTTGGCCTGCGCGGCGACCCGCAAGGCTTTGCCGACCCAAGCTTTTCGGCCAGGCTGAAGAAACTCCAACTCGACTTCAAGGATCAGCTTCCGCACGGTCTTGCGATCGTCAACGTCAACGTGTCCGGCGACGGCACGGATGCGTCCGGCGGACCGCTGCCGGGTGCGACAATCAGCACCTCGGCTAATCCGAACGATACGGCAACGGTTTCCGATTTCCGGATTTCCGCCACCGATCTCGACGGCGCTGGGGCTGGCAATGAACGCGTCATCAATTTCAAGATCACCGCCAAGATCGACCATGCGGCGTTTCCGTCGCCGACCATCGTCGACAACCAGGGCATGATCAAGGTGACGCCGGGCGTCGGCACGGGGGCCATCATCCCGTCGCAGGATCCGGGCAAGCCCGACGACGGCGACTACAAGACCGGGGCCAAGACCTCGATCAAGATCGACCTCACCAACTGTGACAAGCGGCCTCCGCCTCCCGACCGGGAATGTTTCAAGGTGGAGCGCGGCACGGTCGATTGCGTGCAAGGCGGCGGCGCGTTCATCTACCACATGCCTGTCGGCCCGGAGATGGGCGGCAAATGGGTGCAGGTATCGACGACGACCCCAGGCATCACCATCATCCCCGACACGCAATTGGTGCCGGCGGGCGGCGGTGTGCTGAACTGGAAGATCGTCGGTGCGTCGCCCGGCGACGTCATCCACCTCATCGTCACCGGCATCGAGACCTATGCCGGCCCGAAGGAGGGCTGGGGACTATGCTGCACGCAGACCATCGACATCGTCATCCCGCGTGACTTGAGATGTCCGCCCAAGGACAAGGAACCGGACCTCAAGGTCGCGAAACGCGCCGACGTGACGCGTTGCACGATGGGCGGCGGCTGCGACTTCACCATCAAGGTCACCAATGTCGGCGACGGGCCGTATCACGGCAAGATCGTGCTCGACGAGGTGACGCTGCCGGCCGGCTCGACTCTGGATTCAGGGCCCAATCCGCCCTGGGTATGCATGCCCGGCGTGACCCCGATGACGTGCACCTATCCGGTGACCACGCTCAATCCGGGGGCCTCCATCAACCTCAAGCTCGGCTTCAAGCCGGCGGGTGGTTGGCAAGGCAGCGCGTTGCGCAACTGCGCCACCTATAATTACGGCGCCAGCGGCAAGCCGCTGTTCGGCAGCCAGCAGAACGATCGCGGCTGTGCCTCGATCCCGATCTGCCGGCGTGGCGACCGCGACCGCGATTGCCGGCCCCCGGTCGACAAGAAGGTCGACTTGATCCTGAAGAAGCGTGCCCGCATCCCGGTCTGCACGCCCGACGGCATCTGCTACTTCGTGATCGACATCATCAACAATGGCAGCGTCCCCTATAATGGGCCGTTGACGGTAGTCGACAATTACCCGGGCGGCGCGCCGGCCTCTTCGACCTTCGGCCCGTCTCCGCCCTGGACATGCGGACCGAACGGTCCCGGCCAGTTCCGCTGCGACAATGCCGGCATCGTGCTGATGCCGGGCGCATCGACGCCGATCGTCGTCAGGGCGGTCATGCCGGCCGGCTACCAGTCGGATTCGGTCGAGAACTGCGCGGCGCTGAAGCCCGTCCCCGGTGAGGTCGACCTCACCAACAACAAGACCTGCGCCAAGGAACGCTTCCGTCATCCCAATGGCGGCAAGCCGACCCTACGCATCACCAAGGTCTGCAATGGCTCGCTCGCCGGTGCGGCGGTGGTTTCCTGCCGCATCACCGTCATCAGCCTTGGCACCTCTGCCCCCACCGGTCCGGTGCGGGTCAACGATGCTGCCACGCTGATATCGGGTGGCGCGCCGGTCCAGATCCAGACCGTCACACCCGACGGTGCGGAATGGGCCTGCGGAGCGGTTCCGGCCAATGCGCTGTCATGCCAGATACCCGGCGCCGCGATGACGCCCGGAACCTCCAGGCACTTCGACGTGACGGTCTTGGCCAATGGCGCGTTCGAGAACTGCGCACGCGGCTCATACGGCCCGGCCCCTGGAGACGACGTCGTCTACCCGATCGGCCAGGCCTGCGCCAAGGGCGGCGGCACGTCCACCATTAGCGTCAAGAAGACCGGCGATGCCGAATGCCAGCCCGGACAACCCTGCTCGTTCGAGATCACCATCACCAATGATGGCCAGACCGCCTTCTCCGGTCCGGTCCGCATCGGCGATGCGATCGGGGTGGACGGGTTGGGGCGGCTGCAAGGCGTCGCGATCACCGCGATCGAGCCGCCCTTCGGCTGCTCGCCCGAACCGACGACCTTGCCGTTGACCTGCATTGCCAATCTGACGCTCGGCGCCGGGGAAAGCCATGTGCACAAGGTCACCGTGGTCCTCCCGGACGCTCCCCTGGCCAATCTGCAGGGCAACGTCAGCGGCCGGAACTGCGTCGGCGTCTTGTCTCCCGACACCAGGGTGCAAGGAGGCGGCGACGTACTGCCCGGCGACCTGACCAAC
This sequence comes from Mesorhizobium sp. M0292, assembly GCF_040321695.1. Taxonomy (NCBI): domain Bacteria; kingdom Pseudomonadati; phylum Pseudomonadota; class Alphaproteobacteria; order Hyphomicrobiales; family Phyllobacteriaceae; genus Mesorhizobium; species Mesorhizobium sp. M0292. The sequence goes on along the minus strand of NZ_JAMYSB010000028.1, from coordinate 27,735 downwards.
ATCCAGGGCGATCGCGGCAAGGCCTATGCCTGCCATCCCTTCACGATCAAGCGCGAGGTGAAGAAGGAATGCTCGCCAGGCTTCGTCATGAACGATGCTGGTCGGTGCGTGTGTCCGGAAGGCACGACGTTCCGCAACGGCCAGTGCTCGCCCGACGGCGGCGTCATCATCCAGCCGAAGGATCCGAGGCCCTGCGTGCTGCTCAAGGGCCAGATCCGCACCGAGGATGGACGCTGTGTCTGCCCGCGCGGAACCGAGCTTGAGAACGGCGCCTGCGTCAAGACCGACAAGCCTGGCTGCACCATCCCCGGTTCGGTCCCGACGTCGGACGGCAATGGCTGCTACTGCCCGGAAGGCACGCATCTCGACCGACAGGCAAATGCCTGCGTGCGCGACAAGCAGAAGCCCGAGCAGTGCAACATACGCGGCCAGGTTCATGACCCCGATGGCGATTGTGTCTGCCCGCGTGGGACAGAGGTGCGCGATAGAGCCTGCCGGCCGATCCGGCCGAAGCCTGAACAGTGCTCGATCCGTGGTCAGATCCACAACGCCAATGGCGACTGCGTCTGCCCGGACGGCACAGAGGTCAGGGGCAAGGTCTGCCGGCCGATCCGGCCGAAGCCCGAGCAGTGCTCGATCCGCGGCCAGGTCCACGACGCCAATGGCAATTGTGTCTGCCCGCGGGGTACCGAGGTGCAAGGCAATGCCTGCCGGCAGAAGAAGCCTGTGCTGGAACAATGCGACATACGCGGCCAGGTGCACAACAAGCGCGGCGAGTGTGTTTGCCCGCGCGGCACCCAGGTGATCGACGGCGCATGCCGCAAGCCGAGGCCGCAGGTGGGAGACTGCGCCCCGGGCTCGCAGATGGTCGGCGGCCAGTGCGTGCCGATCATCAAGCGGCGCTGCCCCGAAGGCACCGTTGGTCGGTTCCCGAACTGCAGAGCCATCCGGCAGCAGCCGTCGCTCGACCCGACCCTGTTGCTCAATCCAGGTGTCCTTCAGCAGTTCATACCGAAGCGCACGCCGCAGACGCAGGTACAGCCGCAAAGGGATCCGGCGGCCAACTTCAAGCCATAGGATCTGACACGAGTCAAAATTCAGAACCCCGCCGGAGCGATTCGGCGGGTTTTTTCGTCAGCGCGATCGGGGTCCGCCGCATCTCGTCGTTGAAATGCCGGTGCAATCTTCCTCGGACGCCAGCAAGCCGCTGTCGCCCGACGGTCCCTCGATAAAGCCGTCCAGCGACGTCAGCATGGAAGAGACGGTCTTTCCCGTCTGAGCTCTCCTTTCTGTTTTCGCCAACCGGAAGCGAGGCCGAGCAGGTAAGGCATCAGCCGGTCCGCTCCTAGCCAGCAAATACCGACTTTCCCTTTTCGGGATCATGGTCTAGGCAGACGTTTGGATCGCGCCCGCAAACAGGGCGCCCAAAGGGGCCGCATCATGAGCAGGAAGACCCTGATCGCGCCATCGGTGCTGGCGTCGGATTTCTCGAAGCTCGGCGACGAGGTCGAGGCGGTGGCGGCGGCCGGCGCCGACTGGATCCATCTCGACGTGATGGACGGGCATTTCGTGCCCAACATCACCTTCGGCCCGCCGGTGATCAAGGCCATCCGCAACCGCACCAAGGCCTTCTTCGACTGCCATCTGATGATTGCGCCGGCCGATCCTTATCTGGCCGCCTTTGCCGATGCCGGCTGCGACGGCATGACCGTGCATGCCGAGGCCGGACCGCATCTCGACCGCTCGCTTCAGACCATCAAGGGTCTCGGCAAGAAGGCCGGCGTATCGCTTAATCCGGCGACGCCGGAAAGTGCGATCGAATATGTGCTCGAGCGGCTCGACCTGATCCTGATCATGACCGTCAATCCGGGCTTTGGCGGCCAGGCCTTCATCCCGGCCATGGTCGACAAGGTCAAGCGGGTGAAAGCGCTGATCGGCAACCGGCCGATTCGCATCGAGATCGACGGCGGCGTGTCGCCGGAAACCGCCCCCCTGGTCACATCAGCCGGCGCCGATGTGCTGGTGGCGGGCGCCGCCATCTTCAAGGGCGGCAGCGTCGAAGCCTACCGGGCCAATATAGAAGCCATCCGAACCGCGGCCGACCGGGCTGCCGGCTGACATCAGTTCCAGGGCAAGTTCCCGGCTGGTCGATTCTCCTCGGCCTGATCTCCCTGCCTGATCCTTCGATCTCCCAAAAGGCCGTCAACGGGTGGCAGCCGCAAGGGCATCGCGGCAAGCGACAGGATCGCGGCATCCGGCACTAGTTTTGGCCCATAAATCTAGTGGATAACTGCCGAAGGGATCTGCATGCGGGGAGAGGTCAATCCGGCGGCATGACGCGCGTTAAGAAAAAATTATCCGTATTCGGGATCTCGAAGCTGTTTCTCGAGGGCGCCTGCCATGCAGGGAGACAAACTTTCTTCAGAAGAACAAGTTTTCCACGATTTTAGTTACTTCCGGCGGATAAGATGCGGTCAACCTTCCTCTTTAAGTCGAATATCGTGATCTTTCGCTTGAGGGGCGGATGCCTTAGGAGTTACAGTAACTTTCCAGGGGAAATCGTTTGCTTCGCGAACGGGCTAGCGGAGCATGGGAGAGCTACAGGAGTCATATTGACCTACGGATCTGCCGATGTGAGCGAAGGCGCGGGACCCAAGAGCACACTCGCTAGTACGGTCTATCAACAGCTTCGCGACGATCTCCTGCGCGGCGTGTTTGAAAGTGAAAGCAAGCTTCGTGTCGAATGGGTGGTTTCCCGTTACGGCGCCGGCGCCTCACCGGTTCGCGAGGCCCTCAACCGACTTGCTTCGGAAGGCCTGCTCGGCCGCCACGACCAGCGCGGTTTCTTCATCATGCCGGTCAGTGCCCCGGAACTCGAGGAATTGACGCGCACCCGCTGCTGGCTGGAAGAGCGGGCGCTGCGTGAATCCATTGCCAACCGCACCGGCGAATGGGAAGAGCAGCTCGTGCTGGCCTTGCATCGCCTGGCGCGTGCCCCGCGCCGCTTGCCGGAGGATCCGTCCTCGAACAATCCGGAATGGGAAAAGCTGCACCGCGCCTTCCATCGGGCACTGATCGCAGGCTGCCGCTCGCATTGGCTGACCGGCTTTTGCGACCAGCTTTCGGATCAGGCCTCCCGTTACCGGCTGATCTCCCAGGACGGCAGCGAGCGCGACGAAATCAGTGAACATCGGCTGATTGCGGAGCGCACGGTGGATGGCGATGCCGACGGCGCCGTTGAAGCCCTCCTCAACCACTACCGTCTGACGGCAGCCATGTGCATGGAGCGCTTCAACGACAGCGGCGATCCACGCGTGAGCGCCACCAAGGCGCTGCGCAGCCGCAGATAGAAGCGCTTCCGGTCCGCTATCCAAAATCCGCCCGCTATCCAAAATCGCCCGCTATCCAAGTCCGCTTGCCTTCATCTGATCGGCGGCAAACCCGATTTCACGTTTTTGCCGGACGGAGGCGAAATCGTTTCCTTTGTTCCAAGGCCATCCGGCTCTAAATCAAAGGGATAGAGCATGATGTCCTCCGAAAACCGCTTCACACTTTTCGGCATCATCTCTAGGGAATGCGCATGACCAATCACCTGTTCGACGCGTTCCGCAGCCGGATTTCAGCCGCCGAGCGCATCCTGATGGCGACCGATGACGGACGCGCGATCGCCTTTGGCGATATGTTGGCGCAATCGGCACAGCTGGCACATGCGCTGAGGCATTTCGGCGTCGAGCCGGGCGACCGCGTTGCCGTGCAGGTCGAAAAAAGCCCCGAATGCATTTCCCTTTACCTCGCCTGCCTGCGCGCCGGCGCAGTCTTCCTGCCGCTCAACACCGCCTACACGCTGGCCGAACTCGGCTATTTCTTCGGTGATGCCGAGCCGCGGCTGGTCGTCTGCGACCCGGCCCGCGCCGGCGCTATCGCGCCGTTGGCGCAGGCGTCGGGTGCTGCCACCTTCACGCTTGGCAGCAATGGTGAGGGCTCGCTGACCGCACTGGCGGCACAACAGCCCACGGATTTCGACGCCGTGGCGCGCGGGCCGGACGATCTGGCCGCAATCCTTTACACATCCGGCACCACCGGACGCTCCAAGGGCGCCATGCTCAGCCATGAAAACCTGGCCTCCAATGCGCGCGTGCTGGTCGAGCAATGGCGTTTCACCGGGGATGACGTGCTGATCCACGCGTTGCCGATCTTCCATACGCATGGCCTGTTCGTCGCCACCAACGTCACCCTGATGGCCGGCGCCTCGATGCTGTTCGAGCGGAAATTCGACGCCGGCCGCATCGTCTCGCTCTTGCCCCGCGCGACAGTGCTGATGGGGGTGCCGACCTTCTATACCAGGCTCCTGCAGCAGGACGGGCTGGATGCCCAGGCGGCGAAGAACATCCGCCTGTTCGTTTCCGGCTCGGCGCCGCTGCTCGCCGAAACGCACAAGGCCTGGCGCGAGCGCACCGGCCACGCCATTCTCGAGCGCTACGGCATGACCGAGACCAACATGAACACGTCGAACCCCTATGAGGGCGAGCGTCGGGCCGGCACGGTCGGCTTCCCGCTGCCCGGCGTTTCGCTGCGCATCGCCGACCCTGACAGCGGCGATGCGCTTGGCCAGGGTGAAGTCGGCATGATCGAGGTCAAAGGTCCGAATGTCTTTTCCGGCTATTGGCGCATGCCGGAAAAAACCAAGGCGGAGTTTCGCAAGGACGGCTTCTTCATCACCGGCGACCTCGGCATCATCGACGCGGACGGCTACGTCCACATCGTCGGCCGCGGCAAGGATCTCATTATCTCCGGCGGCTACAACATCTATCCCAAGGAGATCGAGAGCGAGATCGACGCCGTTGCCGGCGTCTTGGAAAGTGCCGTCATCGGAATTGCCCATCCCGATTTCGGCGAAGGCGTCACCGCTGTCGTGGTGCGGGCGCCGGCATCGCAGATCACCGGGGCCGAGATCGTTGGCGCCATTGCCGGCCAGCTGGCCAAATACAAGCACCCGAAGCAGGTGATCTTCGTCGATGAGCTGCCGCGCAACACGATGGGCAAGGTGCAGAAGAACCTGCTGCGCGAGACCTACAAGGGTCTCTACGGCTAATCCATAGCCGGCTAATGTCTCTGCCCAAGCGCTTCGCCTGGACATCTGTTCGCGGTTCGGCAGTGGCGCCTTTTACCTGCGCGGCTTTTTCACCCGAGTGCTGGAACCCCACAAAGCGCGGTTCAGCAGGCTGCGTTTGCGCTTGCGCGGGATGAGGTCGACGTCGCTGACGAGCTTGGCGCCGCCCTCGCGCCGCTCCAGGGTGATCTTGCGGCTGTGGAAGGCTTCGAGCTCCGCACGATGCGCCACGCTGATGATGGTGACGTCAGGCAGTTCGCGGATCACCGTCAACATCATCGTGTCCTGGCTCTTCTCGTCGAGCGCCGAAGTCGCTTCATCCAGCACCACGATATCGGGGCGATGCAGCAGCAGGCGCGCGAAGGCGAGGCGTTGCTTTTCGCCGCCCGACAGCGTCTGGTCCCATGGCGCCTCTTCCTTGATCCTGCCGGTGAGATAGCCAAGCCCCACCTTGTCGAGGGCAGCCTTGATTTGCTTGATGGTCCACTTGTCCGCCGCCGCGGGATAGGCGACCGCGCGGCGAAGCGTTCCGGAAGGGATGTAGGGGCGTTGCGGCAGCATGAACAGGCGCCTGTCGGTGTGGAAATTGACGCTGCCGCCGCCCCATGGCCACAGGCCCGCGACGGCCCGCACCAGCGTCGACTTGCCTGAACCGGATTCGCCTGAAACCAGCACCCGCTCGCCCGGCTCGATCACGACCTCGGTTTCCTTGACTACGGAGGTGCCGTCGTCGAGTGTCACGGAAAGATTGTCGAGGCTGAGGATGGCGCCGTCTTCCGCTTCGCCCCGGTTGATGCGTCCGAGCGCATCGCTCTGCTCGGCGCGCTCGAGCCCGTCGAGCGACACCATCAGCGAGGCAATGCGCCGCGCGGAGGCGTTCCAGTCGGCGAGGCGCGGATAGTTGTCGACCAGCCAGCCGAACGCGCCTTGCACGATGCCAAAGGCAGACGCCGCCTGCATCACCTCGCCAAGCGTCATCGAGCCTTCGAGGAATTTTGGCGCGCACAAAAGGATCGGCACGACCGGCGCAAACAGGCTCGATCCCTGCGACACCGCGGCCGTGCGCATGTGCTGTCCGGTCAGCAGCGCCCATTGCCTCAGCACATGGCCGAAATTCCTGTCGATGCCGCTGCGCTCCTCGTCCTCGCCTCCCAGCAAGGCGATGCTCTCGCCGTTTTCGCGCACGCGCGTCAGCGTGTAGCGCAGTTCGGCCTCCGCCTGGTTCTTCCGCTCGGAGAGCTGGACGAAGTCGCGGCCGATGACCACCATCGAGGTCGAGGTGATGGCGGCATAGATGATCGCGGTGATGACCAGAAAGCCGGGAATGGTGATGCTCTCGCCGCCGATCGGCAGGGTGAGCGCGCCGCCGATGGTCCACAGCACGACGATAAAGGTAGAGGCCGACAGGAATGCGTTGAGGACGCCGGCAGTGAAATCGACCGGCGACTCGGTGGCGATACGCAGATCCTCGGTCATGCGTGCCTCGGGGTTCTGGTGATCGCCGCCCACGAGGTTCAGCTGGTAGTAGCGGCCGTTTGCCAGCCAGCGCGCGACGACCCCGGTGGTCAGCCAGGAACGCCAGCGGCGCTGGATCGTCATGCGCAGATAGACCTGCGCGACGACAAGGCTGCCGCTGCAGATCACCAGCGGCACGAATACGGCGCTGAGGAGATAGACTGTGCGGGCGTTGTGCTGCTCGAGGGCATCGAACATCGAGCGGTTCCAGACGTTGATGCCATACTGGAAACCGATGTTGATGCAGATCAGCAGCAGCACTCCGATCGTCAAAGGCCAGGCGAGCTTGTCGCCATGCCTCCCCCAATAGCCGCGCCCGCTGATCCAGAAACGCCGCAGCAGATATTTTTTGCGCGCCTGCTCGGCCTGCTCGGGCGTCAGCTTGGGATCGGGTTCGACGGCATCCGGCGGCGGCGCAGCCTCGCCAACGGGCTCGGACGCGGCTTCGGCGGCCGATGCTTTTTTCTCGCGCGGCGTGTCCTCGCGCGGTCCATCTCCGCGCGTTTGCCGTGACGGCTTTTCCCGACGCGACTTCGGGGCATCGCGCGCTTCGATGCCGTCGGCCGGTTCCGATTTGGGTTTTGCCTCGGACATATGCCCCGACAACGACCTCCATATCAAAAGGTTTCATGGTATGCGCCTGCCCGACGTTTCAGGAACGCCCGTCATTGCGGATATAAAAGCCCAACGACATGTTCTGCGATGGCGAGGCTGGCGGTAAGGCCAGGGCTCTCGATGCCGAACAGATTGACGATCTGACCGCCCCCGTGGTCAGCCGGTCCCCGGATGACGAAGTCGGCGGCCGGCTGGCCTGGACCGGACAGTTTCGGCCTGACGCCGGCATATGCCGGTTGCAGGGCGCCGTCCGCCAGGCCGGACCAGTAGCGCCTGATTTCGTCGTAGAAGGCAGCGCCTCGTGCGGGATCGACGGTATAGTCGACGCGATCGATCCATTCGACATCCGGGCCAAAGCGCGCGCTCCCCGACATGTCGAGGGTCAGATGCACGCCGAGGCCGCCATGGACCGGCACCGGATAGATCAGCCGCGAAAAGGGCGAGCGGCCGGAAAGCGCGAAATAATTGCCGCGCGCCAGCCACAGCGGCGGAACACGGTCTTGCGGGAGGCCTTCGATGCGGCCGGCGAGCGCCTGCGCGTCGAGGCCGGCGGCGTTGATGAAGGCGCCGGTCTTCAAGGTGAAACCCTCGCCATCGGCGTCGCGCGTGTCGATCCGGATGCCGTCGGCTTCGATGCTCGCGCCTGAGACAACGGTGAGCAAGGCGAAAGATACGCCGGCCGCTTCCGCGTCTCCACGCCATGACAGCATCAGCGCCTGGCTGTCGACGATGCCGGTTGACGGCGACAGCAGCGCGCCGGCGCAGCTCAGCGCCGGTTCCAGGCTTTCGGCCTCTGCGCGCGTCAAAAGCTTGAGGTCACCGACTCCGCATTGCGCCGCGTTGATCTGGATCGCCTGCAGTTTGTCCAACTGGTCGGGTTCGACGGCAACGATCAGTTTGCCGGTGCGATGATGGGCGACGTCGTGCTCGCGGCAATAGGCATAGAGACGCTCGCGGCCGTTGACGCAGAGACGGGCCTTCAGGCTGCCCGGCGTATAATGAAGCCCGGCATGGATGACTTCCGAATTGCGCGAACTGGTGCCCGTGCCGATGGCTGCGGCCTTCTCGACCACCAGCACCTCGCGGCCCGACAGCGCCAGCGCGCGGGCAATGGCGAGGCCGACAACACCGGCTCCGGCGACAACGCAGTCGACATCATGCATAAGTGGACTTTAGCGCGGACTGTCCGCGCCTGCAAAAACCTTGTCGCCGCCGATCCAGACGCCGTTGACGTCGAGGGCGTCCGACAGAGCGACGATATCGGCAGCCGTGCCATTGGCGAAGCGGCCGAGCCGGTGGGCCTGGCCGACCGCCTGCGCCGGATAGAGCGAGGCCATGCGCAACGCTTCCGACAGGTCCAGCCCGACGATCCTGTGCATGTAGCGGACGGCCGAGATCATATCGAGATCGGCGCCGGCCAGCGTGCCGTCGGCCAGCCGCAGACTGCCATCCTTGCGATAGATGATGCGGCCGTTGAGGGTGAACGACATCATGTCGGTGCCGATCGTCGCCATGGCGTCGGTGACCAGCACGATCCTGCCCGGCCCCTGCTTGGCGCGCAGCGCGATCAGCATGGTGGCGGGATCGACATGGATGCCGTCGGCAATGATCCCGGCCGACAGACTGCCTATGTCGATGGCCGCACCCGCCAGCCCCGGCTCACGGTTGCCGATCTGGCTCATGGCGTTGAACAGATGTGTGACCACGCTGGCGCCCGCGTCGGCAAAGGCTCTGGCCGTGCCATAGCCGGTATCGGAATGGCCGAGGCTGACGACGATGCCGGCCTTGGCCAAAGCCGCAACACGGGCTGGCTCGACGGATTCGGGCGCGATCGTCGTCAGCAGCACCGGCAGGTTTTTGCGTGCCGCGACCAGCGCCGCTTCATCCGCATCCGTCATCGGCCGGATCAGCGCCGGGTCATGCGCCCCCTTGCGGGCGACCGAGAGATGCGGTCCCTCGAGATGCAGGCCGAGAAACCCCGGCAGTTTTTGCCGTGCCGCCCCGGTGCCGGCGGCAATGGCCGCGGCGGTAATGTCAGGCGTATCTGTGATCAGCGTCGGCAGCAGTGCGGTCGTGCCGAACGGCGCATGCGCCCGGCAGATTGTTGCCAGCGAGGCGACATCGGGATGGTCGTTGAGCATGACGCCGCCGCCGCCATTGACCTGCAGGTCGACAAAACCCGGCACCAGCATGCCGCCCCCGGCGTCGATGCGGGCAACGCCCGACGGAATGGCGCCGACGGGATGAATGCCTTCGACCACATCGCCGTGCACGACAAGGGCGGCGTTATCATGCCAGTCGTCGCCATCGAAAATTCGGGCGCCAGTCAGGGCAAAACGGTCGCTCATACGGTTTCCGTCACCTTGCGCAGATTGCGCGGTACGTCCGGATCGAGGCCGCGATGGCGGGCGAAGGCTTCGACGAAGCCGTAGAAGGAGACGATCAGCGTCAGCGGGTCGGTCAAGGGATGACCGGTGGCGACATGCGGCAGCCGCGCCGCGCTCTTGGCTTTGTCCGAGGTTACAAAAACTGCTGCACCCTTGCCGGCAAGGTTGTCGGCAGCCTCTGCCACGGACGGCTCGGAGGCATCGCGGGCGGCGAGCGCCAGCACCGGGAAGCCTGGCCCGACCAGCGCCAGCGGGCCGTGCATCACTTCGGCGGCGCTATAGGCCTCTGCATGCATGCCGCAGGTCTCCTTGAATTTCAGCGCCGCCTCGTCGGCCATCGCCGCCGACGGGCCACGTCCCAGGATGAACAGCGATTGCGGCGTCTCCAACGCGCCGGCCAGCGCCATCCAGTCGCAGGCGATCGCCTTGCTGAAATGCTCGGGCAGGCGGGCAAGGGCGGCCAGCAGTCTGTCGTCGCCGGTGCAATGCGCCATCAGCGCCAGGCCGGCGACCGCCGAATTGACGAATGTCTTGGTCGCCGCGACGCTGCGCTCGGGGCCGGCCAGAATGTCGATGGCAAAATCCGAAGCCCGCGCCAGCGGCGAATCGGCGGTGTTGGTGATGGCGACGGTGAGCGCACCGCCGGCCCGTGCCGTCTCGGCCATGGCGACGATGTCAGGGCTCTTGCCGGATTGCGAGATGGCGAGGCAAGCGGAACCGGCGAGCTTGAGCTTGGCGCCGTAGATCGAGGCGATCGACGGACCGACCGATGCCACGGCCAAGCCGGCGGTCAGTTCGACGGCATATTTCATGAAGGTGGCGGCATGGTCGGACGAACCGCGCGCGACGGTAACGACGAAGCTCGGATCGCGCTCGCGAATGCCGCGTCCGGCCTCGGTCAGCACCGCCGCCGAGCCATCGAGCAGACGCGCGACGGCTTGCGGAATTTCGTCGATCTCGCGCCGCATATGGGTGGTCTTGGGGATCATGGTCGGCCCTCTTCGCTCGGCCCTGTCAGGCGCAGTTCGGCGACGAAATCATAGGCGTCGCCGCGGTAGATGGAGCGGGTGAACTCGATCACCTTGCCGCTCGCGAGATAGGAAATGCGTTCGATGTGCAGGCCGGCAATGCCGGATGGCACTTCGAGCAGACGCGCATCGGCGTCGCCGAGATTGGCGGCGGAAATGCGCTGCACCGCCCGCACCGGCCGGTTGCCGGTCAGTTGCAGCGCCGCATAGAGTGACGAGCCTATCCCGGCCGGATCCGGCAGCACGCTGGCCGACAACGAGGCGCGCTCGATGGCCAGCGGCGTGTCGTTTGCGATGCGCAGGCGCGCCACGCGCGCCACCAGCTCGTTCGAGGACAGGCCGAGCACCATCATCTCGTCGGGCGAGGGCGGGTAGAGGTCGCGGTCGAGCCAGGCTGAACGCACCGCCATGCCGCGCCTTGCCATGTCCTCGGTGAATGAAGTGAGCCTGGACAGCGACTGCTCGACGCGCTCCATGCGCGGCGCCACGAAGGTGCCGGAGCCGTGGCGCTGCACGAGGATGCCGCCCTTGACCAGATCCTGCACCGCCTTGCGGACGGTGACGCGCGAAATGTCGGCCTTGGTGGCGATGTCGCGCTCGGAAGGCAGCGCATCGCCCGGCCCGATCAGGCCGCGATTGACGGCGTCCTCGATGCTTTTCCTGAGCTGCAGGTAGAGCGGGGCGCCGCTCTGCGACGACTGCCTCAGCGTGGCGAAGATCTGGTCGGCGGCATCGCTCATCGCGTCGCCTCCGCTTTGACGAAGATGCGGGCCGCCATCTGCACGGCGCCGCCCAGCGCATCGTCGAGCGGCGCTTTCAGCAGCGCCTGGCAGCGCTGGGAAAGGCGCGGCCCATAGAGCGGCGCCAGCCCGCCGAGCAGGCAGAGCGGGGCGTCATCAGAGAGGTCGAGCGCGTGGAGCGACGCCTCGACATCGGCAACCGACTTGTCGACGATCCAGTTGGCGACGCTGTCGCCCTTCTCGGCATGCTCGAAAACCTTGGGCGCGAAGCCGCCGAAATCGCCGGGCTTGGCATTGGTGGTGAACTCGACCACGTCTTCGGGATTGTTGCGGAAAATGGCCATCATGCTGTCGGTCAGGGCTGAGCGCGGCCGGACGCCGTCATGGGCGAGCAGCGTCTGCTCCAGCAGGTCGCGGCCGATCCGGGCGCCGCTGCCTTGATCACCGACCTGAAAGCCCCAGCCGCCGATGGCGCGCGACGTGCCGCCCTTGCGCGCCATATAGGCGGTGCCGGTGCCGAGGATGGCCATGGCGCCGTCACCAGAGCCGACTGCCCCTTCGAGCGCGATCTCGGCGTCCGTCTCGACGCGGCTGATGCTGAACGGGAGGATTGCTTCAAGCTGCTGGCGGTAGGTGCCGACATTGGCGCCGGCAAGGCCGAGAATGGCTGGTGTCTGCGGGATCAGGTCCGGATCTTGCCCGGCGGCGATGAAGGCCTGACGAGCAGCCTCGACGATGTGGGTGCGAGCGCCGGTGAGATCGGTGCGGATGTTGGCGGCGCCGCTTTTGGCACGGCCAATGACAACGCCATCGCCTGTCGCAAGGGCTGCCCTGCAGCTGGTGCCGCCGCCGTCGATACCGAGCACGAATCTCACGCGATGTCTCCTCCGGGCGGATAATACCAATAAAATACCAATAGCCAAGGGATTAATTTCCGTTTCAAAAAGATTAAGACGTATCAGGTTGAAAAACCCGGGAATTTTGCCGGATCAACGCTTTCCAGTTCGCAATTTCGTTAATGCGTGTGGACAAGTGGTATTTTTTTGGTATTGTTCTTCCATCGGAGGGACAGGGATGGCCGAACCGCGCACCGAAGCGCTTCACAGCAATGCCGAGGGACTGGACATCCAGGCCCCGGACGCCATCCTTTCTTCTTTGGTCAATGCGCAGATCGAGGCCGCCAAGGCTGTGCGCGACGCCATTCCCGCCATCGCCGCCGCAGCCGAAATCATCGCCGGGCGGCTGAACGGCGGCGGCAAGCTCGCCTATGCTGCGGCCGGCAGCTCCGGCCTGATGGCGCTGGCCGACGCGCTGGAGTTGCCCGGCACCTTCGGCATCAAGCGCGAACGCATCGCCATCCTCATCGCCGGTGGCGACGACGCTTTCAAGACCCTGGCCGGCGGACCGGAAGACGACACCGACGAAGCCTCGACGGCAATTGCCGGCGCCGGCATCGGCAAGGGCGACTGCCTGATCGCGATTTCGGCCAGCGGCTCGACGCCCTATGCGGTGCAGGCGCTGAAGGAGGCGCGCAGCCGGGGCGCGGCAACCATCGCCATTGCCAACAACAAGGACACGCCCCTGCTCAGGCTGGCCGACGTCGCCATCCTGCTCGAGACGCCACCGGAGGTGATTGCCGGCTCGACGCGCATGGGCGCCGGCACTGCTCAGAAGATCGCGCTCAACATGCTGTCGACGCTTACCGCCATTCATCTCGGCCATGTCCATGACGGTTACATGGTCAATCTCACCGCCGACAACATCAAGCTGCGCGACCGCGCGGCTCGCATCGTCGCCGCTATCAGCGGCCGCGACCGGCAAGACGCCGTGCGGCTGCTCGAAGCGAGCGGCGGCGTCGTCAAGACAGCCATTCTGCTCGCCGCCGGCGCTGCCAACGCCGTTGCGGCCGAGAAGATACTGGAAGGGACCGGCCAGAAGCTGCGGCCAGCCCTTTCCGCGATCGAGGGGAACAAGGGCGCGAAGGCCCCTGTTCTCAAAACCGAACCTGAAAAAGGTCAACAGGGAGACTAGCATGACAACGAAATTACTGACGGCACTGCTTCTCGGCACCAGCATTCTCGGCACCGCCGGGTTGGCTCACGCCGATGACGTAACGCTCAATATCGAAAGCTGGCGCGGCGACGACCTTGCCATCTGGAAGGACAAGCTGATCCCGGCTTTTGAGGCCAAGAACCCGGGCATCAAAGTGGTGTTCGCACCGTCGGCGCCGACCGAGTATGACGCCGCACTCGGCGCCAAGCTCGCCGCCGGCTCGGCTGGCGACCTGATCACCTGCCGCCCGTTCGACAAATCGCTCGAACTGTTCAAGAAGGGCAACCTTGCCGACCTGTCGGCGCTGCCCGGCATGGAAAACTTTTCGCCCGTTGCCAAAGCCGCCTGGCAGACCGACGACGGCAAGGCGAGCTTCTGCGTGCCGATGGCCTCGGTCATTCACGGCTTCATCTACAACAAGGACGCCTTCGACAAGCTCGGCCTCAAGGTGCCGACGACGCGTGACGAGTTCTTCGCCGCGCTCGACAAGATCAAGGCCGACGGCACCTACATCCCGATGGCCATGGGCACCAAGGACCTCTGGGAAGCCGCGACCATGGGCTATCAGAACATCGGTCCGAACTACTGGAAGGGCGAAGAGGGCCGCGCAGCGCTGATCAAGGGCGACCAGAAGCTGACCGACAAGGACTGGGTTGCTCCCTATGAGGAACTGGCCAGGTGGAAGCCTTATCTCGGCGACGGCTTCGAGGCCCAGACCTATCCGGACAGCCAGAACCTGTTCACGCTTGGCCGCGCCGCCATCTACCCGGCGGGATCGTGGGAGATCGGCCTGTTCAACACCCAGGCGCAGTTCAAGATGGGCGCCTTCCCGCCGCCGGTCGAGAAGGCCGGCGACACCTGCTACATCTCCGACCATACCGATATCGGCATGGGCCTGAATGCGGCGTCGAAGAATGCCGACGCGGCCAAGACCTTCCTGTCCTGGGTCGCCTCGCCGGACTTCGCCACCATCTACGCCAACGCTTTGCCGGGCTTCTTCAGCCTGAATTCCACCCCGGTGAAGATGGAAGACCCGCTGGCGCAGGAATTCGTCTCCTGGCGCGACAAGTGCAAGTCGACGATCCGCTCGACCTACCAGATCCTGTCGCGCGGCACGCCGAACCTCGAGAACGAAACCTGGGTTGAATCGGCCAACGTCATCAACGGCACCGACACGCCGGAAGCTGCCGCCAAGAAGCTGCAGGACGGCCTCGACAGCTGGTACAAGCCGGGCAAGTAAGCTCAGAGACAGACAGGGCCCCAAGTGGACGGCCCTGCGTTTTTCGACAGCATCATCGACTGCGAACGACGGCGCCGCCCCTCATCCGCCTGCCGGCACCTTCTCCCCGTATAGTGACGGGGAGAAGGATCAGCCGAAACGCAGCCGCCCCCTCTCCCCGTCCTTCACGGGGAGAGGGTAAGGGTGAGGGGCAGCGCTGCCGGCGAAGGCATTGCTAAACCTGATCGGCGGGGACCGCACTCATGGCCGCACAAACACGACCGAAACGACCGTTCCGCTGGCATATCGGCGTCTTCCTGGCGCCGGCGCTGCTGGTCTATACGGCGATCATGATCCTGCCGCTGGCCGGCACGCTGCAGCTGTCGCTGTTCCGCAATGTCGATCAGCATCAGGTGTTCGTCGGTTTCACTAATTTCCGTACGTTGTTCGGCGACCCCAACTGGTCGGTCGGCTTCTGGAACGCGCTGCGGAACAACACCTGGTTCTTCATCATCCACATGGTGGTCCAAAACCCGATCGGTGTCATGCTGGCGGCATTGCTGTCCAGCCCGAGGCTGAGATTCGCCGCCTTCTACCGCACCGCGATCTTCGTGCCGACCATCCTGTCCTTCGTCATCGTCGGTTTCGCCTGGAAACTGATCCTGTCGCCGTTGTGGGGCGTGGCGCCGCATCTGATGGATCTGGTCGGCCTGAAAAGCCTGTTCACGCCGTGGCTCGGCAAAGAACAATATGCCCTGACCGCGCTCAGCCTGATCTCGGTCTGGCAGTTCGTCGGCATTCCGATGATGCTGATCTATGCGGCGCTGCTGTCGATCCCCGAAGAGGTGATCGAGGCGGCCGAGTGTGACGGCATCACCGGCATGTCGCAGTTCTGGAAGATCAAGCTGCCGCTGATCCTGCCCTCGATCGGCATCATCTCGATCCTGACCTTCGTTGGCAATTTCAACGCCTTCGACCTGATCTACACCGCGCAAGGGGCGCTGGCCGGCCCGAACTATTCGACTGATATTCTGGGCACTTTCCTCTACCGCGCCTTCTTCGGCTTCCAGCTGCAGACCGGCGATCCCAATATGGGTGCGGCGATCGCCACGATGATGTTCCTGATCATCCTCGGCGGCGTCTGCGTCTACCTGTTCCTCGTCCAGACGCGCCTGCGTCGCTACCAGTTTTAGAGGGGCAGACATGTTACGGCTAAACACCCCCCTCTGGCCTGCCGGCCATCTCCCCCTCAAAGGGGGAGATTGGATGGCACCATTGGCTTCGCAAATCTCCAGCGTTGGAGAAGAGGCGCCGAGCCTCAAGCTGCCAATCTTCCCCCTTGAGGGGGAGATGTCCGGCAGGACAGAGGGGGGTGCCTTGGTGCCGACCTCAACAGTCATCGCTCGTCAGGAGACCTTCCAATGAGCACCGCCACTCGTTCGCTGCCCCGCACCATCGGCGCCCACGCGATCCTTCTGACCTATACGGCGATCGCGCTGTTTCCGGTGATCCTGGTCATCATGAATTCGTTCAAGTCACGCGCCGGCATCTTCAGCGAACCGCTGACGCCGCCGACGCCAAAAACCTTCGACCTGATCGGCTATACCACCGTGATCGGGCAGGGCGACTTCATCCACTATTTTCAGAACAGCCTCGTCGTCACCGTCGCCTCGCTGTTCTTCGTGCTTCTGTTCGGCGCGATGGCGGCGTTCGCGTTGTCGGAATACCGCTTTCGCGGCAACACGCTGATGGGGCTTTACCTCGCGCTCGGCATCATGATCCCGATCCGGCTCGGCACCGTCGCCATCCTGCAATTGATGGTGGCGAGCGGGCTGGTCAACACGCTGACGGCGCTGATCCTTGTCTACACCGCGCAAGGCCTGCCGCTCGCCGTCTTCATCCTGTCAGAATTCATGAAGCAGGTGTCGGACGATCTGAAGAATGCCGGCCGTATCGACGGGCTGTCGGAATACACGATCTTCTTTCGGCTGGTGCTGCCGCTGGTGCGGCCGTCGATGGCGACGGTCGCCGTCTTCACCATGATCCCGATCTGGAACGATCTGTGGTTCCCGCTGATCCTGGCGCCGTCGGAAGAGACCAAGACGGTGACGCTCGGCGCGCAGTTGTTCCTCGGCCAGTTCGTCACCAACTGGAACGCCATCCTGGCCGCGCTCTCGCTGGCGATCATGCCGGTGCTGACACTCTACGTCATCTTCTCGCGGCAGCTGATCCGCGGCATCACATCCGGAGCCGTCAAGTGAGCGGAGCCCTACAAATCTCTGCTGGAGCCTTCACCCCACCCGGCGCTGCGCGCCGACCTCCCCATCAAGGGGAGGTAAAAGGCCGTGGCTTCATTCACGACCGCCAAAGGGCGACTTTCGGAGAAGCTTCTTTGGCAGTGAGGGTGTTCGCGCCAACGTCCTACCTCCCCTTGATGGGGAGGTCGGCGCGAAGCGCCGGGTGGGGTGACACCCTCTCAGAAGGAACAACTGGAACATCTGGAGTAGTTAGGTGACCTCTAAATCGCCCCTTCGCGTCGTCGTCGCAGGCCTCGGTAATATGGGGCGTAGCCATGCGCTGGCCTACCACACTAATCCGGGCTTCGAGATCGCGGCCCTGATCAACCGCTCCGACGTGCCGTTACCGGACGGGCTGTCGGGCTATGACATCCGTCGTTCCTTCGACGATGCATTGCGCGATGAAAAGCCCGACGTCGCCTGCATCGCCACCTATTCCGACAGCCATGCCGACTATGCGGTGAAGGCATTCGAGGCCGGCTGCCACGTCTTCGTCGAGAAGCCGCTCGCAACAACGGTGGCGGACGCCAAGCGCGTCGTCGCGGCGGCCAAGGCCAATGGCAGAAAGCTGGTGATTGGCTATATCCTGCGCCATCACCCGTCCTGGGTCCGGCTGATCGCCGAGGCGCGCAAGCTCGGTGGCCCTTACGTGTTCCGCATGAACCTCAACCAGCAATCGTCAGGCCCGACCTGGCAGACGCACAAGCAGTTGATGCAGACGACGTCGCCGATCGTCGATTGCGGCGTGCACTATCTCGACGTCATGCTGCAGATCACCGACGCCAAGCCGGTCGAGGTGCGCGGCATGGGGCTGCGGCTGACCGAGGAAATCGCGCCGACCATGTACAATTACGGCCATCTGCAGGTGCTGTTCGATGACGGTTCGGTCGGCTGGTACGAAGCTGCCTGGGGACCGATGATTTCGGAAACGGCGTTCTTCGTGAAGGACGTGATGTCGCCCAATGGCTGCGTGTCGATCGTCATGAAGGAAGGTGTGAAGTCGGACGACATCGACACCCACACCAAGACCTCGACCATCCGCCTGCACAGCGCTGCGACGGGTGCGGACGGCAAGTTCGCCAGGCCGGACGAGATGCTGTCGATGGACGGCGAACCCGGCCACCAGGATCTCTGCGACCTCGAACAGGCCTTCGTGCTGAAGGCGATCCGGGAAGACATCGACCTGACCCGCCACATGGACGACGCGGTGAAATCGCTCGCCGTCTGCCTTGCCGCCGATGAGAGCGTGCGCAGCGGCGCCCCAGTTAAGCTCTAGTAGGGCAAACTCTAGAACAAGGACGAAGCCGTGGGCTCGCTGGTAATCGAGAATGTGAAGAAGGCCTTCGGGCCGGTCGAGGTGCTGAAAGGCATCAACCTCGAAGTGACCGACGGCGAATTCGTCGTCTTCGTCGGCCCATCTGGCTGCGGCAAGTCAACCTTGCTCAGGGTCATCGCCGGGCTGGAGGATTCGACCTCCGGCAGGGTGGTGATCGACGGCGCCGATGTCTCGGCCACGCCCCCGGCAAAACGCGGCATTGCCATGGTGTTCCAGACGTACGCGCTCTACCCGCATCTGACGGTGAAGAACAATATGGGCCTCGGCCTCAAGCAGGCCGGCACGCCCGCCCCGGAGATCGAACGCCGCATCGGCGTCGCCTCGTCGATGCTGTCGCTGGAACCGTATCTCGAGCGGCGGCCGGCGGAACTGTCGGGCGGCCAGCGCCAGCGCGTCGCCATCGGCCGCGCCGTGGTGCGTGAGCCGAAACTGTTTCTCTTCGACGAGCCGCTTTCGAACCTCGACGCTGCGCTTCGCGTCAACACGCGACTGGAGATCGCGCAGCTGCATCGCCGGCTGAAGGCAACGATGATCTACGTCACCCACGACCAGGTCGAGGCGATGACGCTGGCCGACAAGATCGTCGTGCTCAACGCCGGCCAGATCGAGCAGATCGGCGGCCCGATGGAGCTCTACAATTCGCCGGCAAACGAGTTCGTCGCCGGCTTTATCGGCTCGCCGAAGATGAATTTCATCGACGGCGCCAGATTGGGCGAGACGGCCAAGACGATCGGCGTGCGGCCGGAGCATCTGACCGTGGATCCAAGGTCCGGCGCCTGGAAGGGAACGGTGGTGCATGCCGAACATCTCGGCGCCGACACCAACCTCTATCTCGACTGCGAAAAGGCCGGGCTGATCACGGTCCGCATTTTCGGTGTCTACGACGCCGAGCCAGGTGCGACGCTGTATGCAACGCCGGAGCCGGGTAAGACATACCGGTTTGGGGCGGACGGGAAGACGATCAAGTAATCCTTCGCCGACAGCAACCACGGCGATCACACCGCGCCGAGCAGCACCGCGCCATGGATCGCCGCCTGCCAGCCCAGGGCCGCCCAGCGTATGTCCAGAGGCTCTACAACAAGCGAATGCGGCAGGCTGTCCGCGATGCGCTGCTTGAGCGCCTGGCGGGGATAGGACTTCATGTCGACAATGCCGCCACCGATCAGGATCGTCTGCGGGGAAAACAAAGCGGCTGCCGTTGCGATGGTCACCGCCTGCTGCCAGACGATCTCATCGAGCCATTCGCGCAGCGACGGCGGCTGCCCGGGCGCCGAAAACAGCTCGGCAACCGGGATATCGTAGTCCGCGGCAAGGTCGACAAGCGTTGCCCCTGAGGCGTAGGTCTCGACGCGGTTTGGCGGTCCGCTTTCGTCAGGCCGGTAGATCGGCATATGGCCGATTTCCAGCGCCCAGCCGCCGCCCCTGAAAATGCCGTCCTTGCCGAGATAGGCCGCACCGATGCCGGTGCCGAGATAGACCGCCAGCACTTCCTTTTGCCGCTTCACTGCGCCGGCGACGCTTTCACCGAGCAATTGCAGCACGACGTCGCGTTCGAGCCGCACGGGAACGCGGAGCCGCGATGCCAGTTCCGTACCCAGCCGGATGCCGTTCAGCTCGCGAATGTTGGCCGTGTGCAGCACCGTGTCGAAGTCGCGGTCGATGAACCCAGGCACCGTCGCAACGACCCGTGCAGGTTTGAGCCCGGCATCGCGGCAGGCTGCGGTGACCGCATCGGCCAACCCCGCCACAGGCGCGCCCTTGCGCAGTTGCGCGGTCGGGTAGGTGCGGGCAAAATCCACCGGGATGCCGTGGTCGGCAAAGCCAACCTTGACCGACGTGCCGCCGATCTCGACCACGGCGATCGTGTCGTCCATCGTTTGATGCGTCATGCGAGCGGTTCCAGGAATTCCGAAAGACAGGCGCGGAATTCCAGCCGGTAGGCGGCGCGATCCTGCGATTTGGCTGTGATGGTGCAAAGCCGGGCCGACGGAATGAGTCCGGCCAGCGTCTGTGCGTCGGCCAGGCGATGCACGAGGTCATGGTCATGGCCGATGACAAGAGTCGGCACCGCGATAGCGCGGATGTCCGCCTCGCTCACGCCGGGACCATCGCCGGCGATCGCCGAAAGCAGCCTGCCGAACAGAACCGGGTCCGGGCGAGTGAAGAAGCCTTGCAGGCTGCCGAGATTGTCCGGCGCCAATCTGGCCAGTTCGCCGGCAACAGCGCTGTCATCGAACAGACGCCTGGCGTCTTCAGGCGAATGCCGCATCAAGAGATCGCCGACGACGGCATAGGGCCTCATATTTTCCGGAGCCGCCTGGGCTACCCAGGCGGGCCGGGCGAGCACCAAAGCGCGCACACGGGCCGGCCTATGCACTGCCAGGCGCAGCGCCAGCGCCGCGCCCATCGAGATGCCGCCGACGACGGCCGGGCCGAGGCCGAGTTCGTCGGCCAGCGCTTCGACGTCTTCGGCAAACGTCGCAACCGAAAGCCGCTCGACCGGCCCGTAGCTGGATCCGCCCTGGCCCCGGCATTCGAGCGTCACCCGCCGGGTCACCGGCAGATCGGGAAACACGTCGGCAACCTGCGCGTCGTCGCCGCCTAGGCCGTGCTGAAAGATGACGGGAAGCCCGGCGCCGACGTCCCGGTAGGCAAGATCGACGCCATCGCGGCTGAAGGTCTCTTTCACGCGCGCTCGCTCGCTTCCAGCACGGTGCGCAGAAAGGCGCCCACGCCGGGCGCCTCGGCCTCTGTCAGGCCATGCGTGATCAGGGGTCCGTCGAAGCCAGCGGCTTTCAGACGGCCGATGAAATGCGGGAAGTCGACAACGCCATGTCCGGCCGCGGCAAAGCTGCCATCGGCATAGCGGTCCTTGGCATGCGCCATGCCGATCTCGGCGGCCAGCAAGCCGACGGCCTCGTCGATCAGGCGATGACGCTCCGCGCTGTCGGCCACTTCGAACAGATTGGCCGGGTCGAGCACGATGCGCAGCCGCGTGCTGTTCATTTCGTCCAGCAGGCGGCGTGCGGCCCGGGCGTTGGAGACGACATTGGCCAGTTCCGGTTCGATGCCAAGCTCGATGTCGAAGCGCTCGGCAATCGCAATCGCCGCTTCCATGTCCATCCGCAGATCGCTCCATGCCGCCTCGCTTGCATTGTCGGGATGCCAGCGCCACGGATCCTGTGCATCCCTTGTGCCGGTGCACAGCGTGATCAGGCGCGTGCCCATGTCAGCGCATGACGCAGCCAGCACCTCCAGCCGAGCAAGACCTGACACACGAACCGAGCGATCCGGGTGGATCATATTGTAGGTTCCAGACACGGCCGCGATCGAAACGCCGGCCTCGCCGCTCGCCTTAGCGACGGACCGGGCCGCGCCGAGCTCAATGCTGTCCGGCATCGACGGCAGTCCAAGGCACGCCATGTTGAACTGCGCCGCCGTGTAGCCGCCGTCCGCGACCGCGCGCAGCACCGGCAAGGCGCCGGTGGTGGCGAAGGTCTTGGCGAAAATCCCAAGCTGCATCACACGACCCCGTCGACATCGGCCAGACGGACGGCGCGGCCGCCGGCAGCGGCCGAGCGGGCGATGGCCGCCATGCCCCTGACCGAGGCGATGCCGTCCTCGATGCTGGCGCCGATCATGGGCGCGCCATTCAGCACGACATCGGCAAAGCCTTCGAGCTGCCGGCGATAGAAGTGGCCATCCGCGCCAAGCGTGCGATGCCAACTGCCATCGGCCTCGCGGAAAATGTCGACCTCGCTGCTCTTGTAGTACCAGGGGTTATACGTCTTCGCGAGAACGCTGCCGTTCTGGCCATAGATCTGGAACCCTTCGTGCCAGTCCATGCGCACGGCGACCGTCAGGTCGAGATGGCCGATCGTGCCGTCGGCGAAGATGGTGGTGATGAACCAGCAATAGGCGCCATAGCGCTCGGTGAGCCGGGCCTCGACCGCCTCGATCGGCCTGTGCAGATGGCGCGCCGTATCGAGGAGATGGCTGCCATGCGCCAGCATGTAGTATTGGCGCAGATCCGCCTTGGGATTGACGGCAGGCTTGCGCGCCTTGGCGCTGGTGATGATCAGCGGTTGCACCGCATCGGTCATCGGGTAGCGGTGGGTGCTGTCGCAGTACCAGCCTTTGAACGCCAGCCGCTCGCCCATTTCGTCGTCGACGAAAGCCTTTGCCGCCTGGATGCCGGGATCGAAGCGCTTCATATGGCCGACCTGGAGCACCTTGCCGCTCTTGTCGAGCGTGGCCCGCAAGCCTTCGACCTCCTCGACCGAAACGCCCAGCGGCTTTTCGCAAAGCACATGCTTGCCGGCATCGAGCGCCAGTTCCGCGGCCTTGACGTGAAAAATGTCCGATGTCGCGATGATGACGGCATCGAGATCGGGATCGGCCAGCATCAGGCCGTAGTCGGCATAGGATTTTTCAGGCGCGTAGGTCGCCGCCATCCTGTCGCGCAGATCGTCGGCGACATCGCAGATGGCATAGAGATCGGTATTGCGTGCCTTGGTGCAGGATTCGAAATGCGCCGCCTGGGCAATCGGACCGCAGCCGAGCACGCCGACACGCAGCCGCTTTTCGTCTTTGCGAGGCATGGAATCTCTCCTGATTAGCGCGCGGCGAGGCCGCGAAGTTGAAATTGCGGATCGCCCGACAAAGCTGCCTGATGCAGCAGACAGGCAGCGCCCAATGCCGGACCGTCGGCCCCGACGCGCGACAGTTCGACCGTAGGAACGGGGTAACCTTCAGCCAGGAACTCCAGCAAGAAAGCTTCCACCTGCTCGGCGACAAAGGGATAGACAGCATTGACGGAGCCGGAGAGGATGATGCGCTCCGGCTGCAAGGTGCAGGCAAGTGTCGCCAGGCCGCGGCCGAACCAGAGCGCCCAGTCGCGCGCGGTGGCAACGGCTGCCGGATCGCCGCCGGCCAGCGCTGCGACAAACTCATCCACGCCGGCGCGCAGTCCGCTTATGTGCAAATAGCGAGCCAGTAAAGCATCCTTGCCGACATAGGATTCCAGTCGGCCCGGGCGCTTCGCGTCGAAGACAAAACCTTCGTCGCCGATGCGCAGATGCCCGATTTCGCCGGCGCCGCCGAGCCGGCCGCGATGCAGCCTGCCGGCATTGACGATGCCGCCGCCAACGCCGTTCTCGATCAGGATGACCAGAGCATCCTCATGGTCCTTGCCCGGCTGCGCCCGGTATGTCTCGGCCACCGCCACGGCATTGGCATCGTTTTCCAAGAGGATTGGAAAGTCCGCGCCAAAGGCAGTGCGCAAAAGCTCCGCCAGATTGACCCCGTGCCAGCCAAGGATGGTGGCATGGTATGAAATCCCGTCGGCGGCGGGGAAGCCGGGCACGGCGACATTGAGCCCGTAGGGGCGCGTGCCCGCAGGCAATTGTGAGCGGATCTCGGCGACGAGTTCCCCGATGATGTCGACCGCGGCTTCGGGCGTGCTACCGGGGCCGGCAAATGCCCTAGAGGCGCTCGCACGCCGCGCGCCGGCAAGGTCGACAGTCACGACTGCGATCCAGTTGACGCCGATATAAGCGCCAAGGAAGAAGCCGCCATTGCCGTCGATCTCGACCAGGATACCGGGACGGCCGACCCGACCCTCGCTATCCTGCTCGTCATCCGCTCCATCCGACCGCTCGCGCGCCAGACCGGCTTCCGTCAGCCCCAGCACCAGGGCGCCGGTGGTCGACCGGGTCAGGCCGAGATCGCGTGCGAGCGCTGCCCGGCTCGACGCGCCGGCACGAAACAGCGCCGCAAGTGCCCGCGTTTCGTTCGGCCGAAGATCGGTCGACACCAGCATGTCGTTCTCCACAATTTGTTTGCTCGACATACTAATAGAATTTCTAGGCGGTTTGAAAGACCCAAGGTTGGGCGCATTGCAATAAATCTTCAGCATCTCCAAGCCCATTGACCCAAGTTTCAAACGATGATTTGTATTAGAAACTTACAAATTGGCATGGGAAGATGCGATGACGGTTCTAGCGCGTCTCGAACATATCGTGAAGGATTTCGGTGCCGTTCGCGCGCTGGACAATGTCTCGCTCGACATCAATGAGGGCCAGGTTCTCGGCCTGACGGGCGACAATGGCGCCGGCAAATCGACGCTGGTCAAAACCATCGCCGGAAATTTCCAGCCGACGTCAGGCGCCTCCCAAGCCTGTCCTCCGGCCGCATCGGCCGGGGGACATCTCCTCGAAAGAAGGCTTGTCAGTTGCCCGCTTCGCAATCAGAGACTGCTTGCGTCTCTCCAGCAGGCGATCAGATGACCGTCGCCGGCCTGCCTGACGGGTGGTTGCGCCTTTCGGCAATCGGGCAGCGCGACAGGACAGCGGGCGGCAAAGGAGCATCCGGAGGTCTCGGCATCGTGTGCCGCGACGTGGAGCTGAGCCGGAGCCCTCGGCGCCGTCTCATCCGAGGACGCGGCCAGAAGCAGCTTCGTGTAGGGGTGGTTGAGGCCACGGAAAATCTGCTCGGATGATCCCGTCTCGACCAGCCGGCCGCGATAGAGCACGCCGATCCTGTCGGCCATATAGCGCACCACCCTGAGGTCGTGGCTGATGAACAGATAGGTGGTGTCCTTGTCGCGCTGCAGGTCGTTGAGCAAATTGAGCACGGTCGCCTGCACGGAAACGTCGAGCGCAGAGGTCGGCTCGTCCAACACCACGAGCTTCGGCACGCCGGCAAAGGCGCGCGCAATCGCCGCCCGTTGGCGCTGGCCACCAGACAGCGATCTCGGCTTCTGGTCGACGGTCGTAGCGGCAAGACGAACCGAGGCCAGGAGATCGCCGACACGCTGCTTCACCTCGCTGCGGCTAAAGCCGGCGAGCCGCCGCAGCGGACGGCCGAGGATCCTGCCGATCCGCTGGCGCGGATTGAGCGTGCGGTCGGGTGACTGGAACACCATCTGCACGTCGCGCCGTTCGCTCAGGCTTCTTTTCTCGACGCGCGGCGCGACAGTGCTGCCGAACAGCTCGACCGACCCAGCGTCCGGCGTCTGGAGGCCAGTCACGATCCTTGCCAATGTCGACTTGCCGGAGCCGGATTCGCCGATCAGCCCGAACGTCTCGCCCTGGGCTATCTCCAGGTCGATATCGTGCAGGACGGCCTGGGAGCCGAAGGCGCGGCTGATGCCTTTGCAGGCGACGGCGATCGGACGTGCGGCTTCCGGTTGATCGCTGCGGACAGGCTTCGACGGGCCGGTTGTGTGCATCTCGGCCAGCCTGCCGTCGCGCTTGGTGAAGTTGAGCGCCGGGATCGAGGCGATCAGCGCCTTGGTGTAGGCGTGAACAGGGTTCTCGAAGACATCGTTGGCGATGCCGCTTTCGACCACCGTCCCCGACTGCATCACGGCCACCCGATCGCAGGCCCGGCGGACCATGTTGATGTCATGGCTGATCAGCAGAACGCTGGTTTGGTGATCGCGGCGCAAGTCCTGCAGGATGGCGACGATCTCGGACTGGACGCTGGCGTCAAGCGCCGTCGTCGGCTCATCCAGCACCAGCAGCGACGGGTCGAGCGCAATGGCAATCGCGATGTTGGCGCGCTGCTGCATGCCGCCCGACAATTCGTGCGGATAGAGATCGAGCACCCGCTCCGGATTGCTCACCCTGACGCGGCCGAGCAGCTCGGCGGCGCGGGTGCGTGCTTCGTCCTGCCGAACCGGGCGATGCCGCATGATCGTCTCGGTGATCTGCCGGCCAATCGTCATGGCCGGATTGAGCGCCGCACCCGGATGCTGGTAGACGGCCGCGATGCGATCGCCCCTTAGCCGGCGCAGCTGTTCGCCGGAGAGATTGCGGATCTCGCGGCCCTGGAACTCGAGCGCCGACGCGGCGATCCGGGCGTTATTCGGCAGATAGCGCAGAATAGCGAGTGCCACCGAGCTTTTGCCCGAGCCGGACTCGCCGACAAGGCCGAGCGCTTCGCCTTCGCCGATGGTGAGCGACACGCCGTTGACGGCCGGATGCGATCCCCGGCGTTCATCATAGGCGACGGTGAGCTGCTCGACGTTCAGAACCGATGACGACATGTCTTGCTGAAACCACTTTCTTTCGGCGCGGTCTTCGAGGGCAATCGCTTCCGCTTTCGCGCCGCACAATCTCTATAAAATTACTCGAATTAAGCTGGAGCGCAATCTACCTTTCACCGCTCAGGAGAGATTGTCGCAGCCGGTCGAGGCATCGCGACGGTCGCCTGAAGCAGTTCTGCAAGGAGACCGGCATGGCACGCGACCACATGATCCTCAGCGCGTTTTTCTTCAATCCGCAGGGCGATCATCGCATGTCGTGGCGCCATCCGCGCGCGCCGGGCCGCGAAGTGCTCGACTTCGACTTCTACCGCGATCTCGTCCAGTCTGCCGAGCGCGCCAGGATCGATACGATCTTCGTCGCCGACCATGTCGCGATCTGGGATTCCGTACAGAGCGGCGTAGCCCATTACGCCAATGCCCGCCTGGAACCGCTGACGCTGTTGTCGGCGCTTGCCGGCGTGACCAGGCATATCGGCCTCATCACCACCGCCTCGAGCTCCTACAGCGAGCCCTATAATGTCGCCCGCATGTTTGCCTCGCTCGACCATATCAGCAAGGGCAGGGCGTCTTGGAATGTGGTGACGTCGGCCATGGACGAGGAGGCCCGCAATTTCGGCCGCGACGGCAATATCGAGCACGCCTTTCGCTATGAGCGCGCCACCGAATTCCTCGATATCGTCAAGGCACTGTGGGACAGCTGGGAAGACGAAGCCCTGCTTATCGACAAGGCATCGGGCTATTTCGCCGATCCCGACAAGGTCCATGCGATCAACCACAAGGGCCCGCACTTCAAGGTGCGCGGACCGCTCAATGTCTCGCGCCCGCCGCAGGGCCATCCGCTGATCGTCCAGGCCGGCTCGTCCGAAGACGGCAAGAATTTCGCTACCGCGCATGCCGATGCGCACTTTGCCATCTACAGCACCAAGGAAGACGGCATCAAATACAGGCAGGACATCAACGAGCGCCTCGCCCGTTACGGCCGCAAGCCCGAGAGCTTCAAGATCCTGCCGGGCATCCTGCCGATCGTCGCAGCTTCCGAAGCGGAGGGACGCGAGCGGCAGGAGTATCTGCAGAGCTTGCTTCCCGATCGGGTCGGCATCGACCTTCTCTCTAGCTGGAGCGGCGTCGATCTCTCCGTATATCCGCCGGACGGCCCGCTGCCGCCGCTGCCGGACGAGAGCACCTTCAATGGCGGCCGCACCTCGCTCAATCGAGTCAAGGAATGGTCGAAGCAGAACCTCACTCTGCGCGAGATCGCTCGCAAGCTCGCCAACAGCGGTTCGGTGCCGACCCGCGTCGCGCCCCCCCACCACAAAGCACAACACCACAAAGAAAGGGTAGAAGCAGGTGCCCCCCGCGCCATAAACCGAAATATAACCCAGCCTC